>JAZRQA010000023.1:0-18110 GCA_045649505.1 Acutalibacteraceae bacterium | reverse complement strand
TTTAGTAAATTTCATAAATCATCACCCGTAAATAAAAAAGGAAAAATATACATACATTATATAGTATAACTAATTACTCGCAAAAGTCAAGTTTTATAAGGAGGAAAGCATTATTTTTACGGTTATAAGCGTTATTATACTCTCTCGCCGCAGGGCGAAAAATAAGGGCATTTTTAAGCAGGATATATTGGCAGGAAACCACCGTTTCAAGCATATTATTATCCGACACCATAAGAGAAAGCGGGCCCGCGCAATGCTGCGGCGCGAAGTAAAATGCTTGCAAACGCCCTTTATCTCTCCTGAGCACAGCGTACCGCAAGAGCTTAAAAATACGTATATTGATACCCTTAATTTTAACGCTCTCATACATATTATAATTCGCTACCGCTTGAGCGAGCTTACGCTTTACGATCCACAAGCGGTCTATGCCACGCGCCTTGAAGGGCTTATGCGACACCTTAAATTTTTACGGGTAGTAACCCACCGCCCTGAGGTATATTACGAATATAATGAGCAATGCCTTGAAACCATAGGCTGCTGCGCCGCGATAACCGATACGCTGCGCCTTGGTACAGGCAGTTTTGTTTTTGCGGTTGAGCCTTTAGAGCAGGAAATAGACGATAAGGAGATTTTTTTACTTGGCGCAGGCGGTTTTACGGCGGATATAAGCAGTATTTATGTACCGTGCGCCGACCTGCTGTGCCCTGTTGGAATAAAAAAGGAGGATTTTTTTACTCTGCTTGCCCAAACAAGCGGTTACGCTCCGCTGCTTGAAGCAGTACCGCAGCAGCTCGAAAAAGACAGCAACAAAATAAGTATTGAGCATTTACCCTTAAAAACAGTATAATTTCAGTCAAAATCTTGTTCATATTTTTTAATTGACTTTAGTACACTAATGTGATATCATAGTAAATCATAAATGTAAAGAGCGAGGAAATACAAATGGAGCATTGGCAGTCAAAGACGACCGACCGACTTATTGATACACTTTTAAAGTTGCAAACCATGGAGGAGGGCTATGCCTTACTTTCCGACCTTTGTACCGTTAAGGAGATAAAGGATATGGCGCAACGCCTTGAGGTAGCATTGCTTTTGAAGGAAGGAAAGAGCTATCAGGAAATATCGACAGCCACGGGTGTGAGCGCCGCGACTATAAGCAGAGTAAGCCGTTGTCTTAATTACGGAAGCGGCGGCTACACAAAGGCTCTTGAAAAAATGGAGGAATAAGGGTAAAATGGTTGATATGCAGTTAAAAAGAGATGAACGAGCAGGCCTTAAGCTACGTGAGCTTTACAGGCTTCACGGATATAATCAGTATAAAATGAATAAGTTTGAGGAGTATGACCTGTATGTGAGAAATAAGGATTTCCTGATTTGTGACAGCGTTATAACCTTTACCGATACAAACGGCAGGCTCCTTGCCTTAAAGCCCGATGTTACGCTTTCAATTATAAAAAACAGCCGTGATGAGGGTGAGCTTACCAAGGTTTACTACGATGAAAATGTTTACCGAATTTCGGAATCGACAAAGTCATTTAAGGAAATAAAGCAGGTAGGTCTTGAGTGTATAGGTGATATTGACACCTTTCTCGTTTACGAGGTGTTATCCCTCGCAGTAAAAAGCCTTAAAACCGTATCGGACAGCTATGTGCTTGACATTGCGGATTTGAAGGTTACGGCGGCATTGCTTGATAAAATTACCACCGATACAACACTTAAGCAAAAAATAGTTAAGTGTATAAGTGATAAAAATATTCACGAGCTTGATGCTCTGCTAAGCAGCGCGCCTGAAAGCTACTGCGATGCCCTAAAGGCACTAATAAACATATACGGCAGTCCCGCACAGGTGTTGCCAAGGCTCCACGCTGTGCTTGATACGGTTTTGCCCGACGATATTTTAAACGACCTTGAGGCAGTTTGTGCGCTGCTTAAAAAAGAGCAAATAAGTGATTGTGTGCGTATTGACTTCTCGGTTATAAATGATATAAAATACTATAACGGAATTGTATTTAAGGGCTTTGTAAACGGCATTGCCAGCGGTGTTTTATCGGGTGGACAGTATGACAGTCTGCTTAAAAGAATGGGCAAAAACTGCGGCGCAATAGGCTTTGCGGTTTATCTTGACCTGCTTGAAGAATTAAACTATGTGCGCGGTGAATATGATATTGATGCGGTTATTCTCTACGATAGCCAAAGTGACCTTAGCGTACTATCGGAAAAAATTTCTGCTTTTACCGACTCTAAAATGAGCGTAACCGCGCTTAAAAAACTCCCCGAAAAGCTTAAGTACAAGAAGCTTCTTAGAATACAGGGAAAGGACGTGACGCTTCTTGAAAACAATGCTTAATATTGCCTTGCCTAAGGGCAGGCTTGGACAAAAGGTTTACTCAATGTTTGAAAAGGCGGGTTTTTCCTGCCCTTCGATAAATGAGGAAAGCCGCAAGCTTATTTTCGAAAATGAAGAGCTTGGGATACGCTATTTTTGGGTAAAACCCAGCGATGTTGCCATTTATGTTGAGCGTGCCGCGGCGGATATAGGCGTTGCCGGCAAGGATATTTTGCTTGAATACTCCCCCGATGTTTACGAGCTTTTGGATTTAAAGACTGGCAACTGCCGTATGGCGGTAGCCGCTAAGAAGGGCTTTCGCGATGACCCGCAAAGAACCCTTAAGGTTGCAACGAAGTTTACAAATATTGCAAAAAGCCACTATAATTCCTTAGGCCGTGATATTGATATAATCCATTTGAACGGCTCCATTGAGATAGCGCCGATTTTAGGGCTTTCGGATGTTATAGTTGACATTGTGGAAACGGGTACAACCTTAAAGGAAAACAATCTTGAGGTAATTGATACCATTGTTCCCATAAGCGCAAGGCTTATTGCCAACAAAGCAAGCTTTAAATTCAAAGGCGAGGCAATAAACCGCCTTACCGAAAATCTGAGGATGGATATTATATGATAAAGATACTTGAATACTCAAAGGTGGCAAAGGATGAAATTTTTGCCCGTGTTACACCGGAGTTTGATGTTGCAAATATTGTAAGCGACATAATTGAAAATGTAAGAAAAAACGGAGACAAGGCACTTTTAGAGTACACCGAGAAATTTGACGGAGCAAGGCTTTCCTGTCTGCAGGTTACCAAAGAGGAAATTGACGAGGCTTTAGGTCTTGTTGAGCCCGAATTTTTAAGAATTTTAGAAACCGCCGCCGCTAATATTCGCAAATTCCACGAAAAACAGGTGCGAAGCAGTTTTATTATAAATGATGAAAATGGCATCGTTATGGGACAAAAAGTTATTCCCGTTGATGCCGCAGGTCTTTATGTTCCCGGTGGAACCGCCGCATATCCCTCCACCGTTTTAATGGATGCAATCCCTGCAAAAATTGCAGGTTGTCCACAGGTTGTAATGGTTACTCCACCCCTTAAAAACGGTAAGGTTAACCCTGTCATTTTAGCCGCCGCAAGCATTGCGGGAATTGATAAGATATATAAGGTAGGCGGAGCACAAGCCATTGCCGCTCTTGCTTACGGCACGCAAAGTATACCCAAGGTAGATAAAATAGTAGGACCTGGCAACGCCTTTGTTGCCGAGGCAAAGAAACAGGTTTTCGGCGTTGTTTCCATTGATATGATTGCAGGCCCGAGTGAAATTCTTATTGTTGCTGACGGTAAAACCAGCGCAAAAAGCTGTGCCGCCGACCTACTCTCTCAGGCTGAGCACGACAAACTTGCAAGCGCAGTGCTTGTTACCGACAGTATGGATTTAGCCAGTGCAGTTAGCGATGAGCTTGAAAGGCAGATACCTGCTTTAGATCGTAGTGAAATTGCGCGTGCTTCTATTGATAATAACGGTAAGATAATAGTTGCCGACAGTCTTGATGCGGCTATTGAGATAGCAAACGAAATTGCGCCTGAGCATCTTGAGCTTTGTGTGGACAACCCCTTTGATTATCTTGACGCTATACGTCACGCAGGTTCTATATTTATGGGCAGAAACTGTCCCGAAGCACTTGGTGACTATCTTGCAGGACCCAACCACACCTTGCCGACCAGCGGCACGGCAAAATTTTCATCACCGCTTTCGGTTGATGATTTTGTTAAAAAGACCCAATACACATATTATACAAAAGCCGCTTTGGAGCGCGTAGCAAAAGATGTTGAATTTTTTGCGACCAAGGAGGGGCTTACCGCCCACGCCAAAAGCGCAGTAATCAGACTTGAGGAAGAAAAATGAGCAGATTTTTAAGCAGTAAATATGCGTCGCTTGCTCCCTACACTCCGGGTGAGCAGCCACAGGATATGAAATATATAAAGCTTAATACCAATGAATCCCCCTTTACACCTAGTAAAAAAGCGGTAAAGGCGGCGGCAAAGGCGGCAAAAAAGCTTCAGCTTTATCCCGACCCCGAATGTAAGACACTGGTAGAGGCAATAGCAAAAAGATACGCCGTTGACAGTGAGGAAGTAGTTGTTACAAACGGCTCTGACGAGGTCTTAAACTTTGCCTTTATGGCATACTGCGATAAGGACACAGGTGCCGCGGCACCTGATATAAGCTACGGTTTTTATCCCGTTTTTGCCCAAATTAACAATATTGATTATACCTGTGTTAAACTTAAAGAGGATTTCACGGTTGATGTTAAGGATTATTTTGACCTTAAAAAGACCATATTTATTGCCAATCCCAATGCTCCAACGGGTATCGCGCTAAAGCCGGAGGAAATAGAGCAGATACTTATACATAACCCAAACAACATCGTGGTAATCGACGAGGCGTATGTTGATTTCGGTGCCGAGTCTTGTGCGCCCCTTATAAAAAAATACGATAACCTTCTTGTTACAATGACCTTTTCAAAATCAAGGTCAATGGCAGGAGGCAGACTGGGATTTGGTATTGCAAACAAGGAAATAATAAAGGACCTTAACGCCATTCGCTTTTCCACAAATCCTTACAATATAAATTCAATGACCTTGGCGGCGGGTTTAGGCATTTTAGAGGATGATAAGACAACAATTAAGAACTGCAAAACCGTTGCCGAAAACCGAGAATATACCGTGAAGGCCCTTCAGGCTATGGGCTTTACGCTTACCCCTTCCCTTGCGAATTTTATATTTGCAACGCACAATAAAATAGGCGGAGAAGACCTTTATAAACAGCTTAAACGCCGAGGAATATTGGTGCGCCATTTTAACGGCGAACGAATAAAGGAATATATCCGCATTACCGTTGGTACTAAAGAGCAGATGAAAACCCTTATTAAAACTATAGCGCAGATATTGGAGGATGCAAAATGAGAACAGCACAAATTTCCCGTAAAACCACCGAAACCGATATAAGCCTTACTTTAAACCTTGACGGCAAGGGAGCAAGTGAAATAAACACAGGTTGCGGTTTTCTTGACCATATGTTAACCCTTTTCGCCCGTCATGCAAGATTTGATTTAAAACTTTCGTGTGTAGGTGATACCTATGTAGACTATCACCACACGGTAGAGGATATCGGTATTGCTCTTGGTAAGGCGTTTGATACCGCCCTTGGCGACAAGCGCGGTATCGTGCGCTATGGAGATATTACCCTCCCTATGGACGAGGCTCTAATATTAGCTGCTACCGACATTTCGGGCAGAAGCTTGCTTTGCTACTCCTTAACCCCCGGTGCCGAGAAGGTTGGCAGCTTTGATACCGAGCTTGTACAGGAATTTTGGTTGGGCTTTGTAAGAAATGCAAATATAACCCTTCACATAAAGCAGCTTGACGGCAGTAATGCCCACCATATAATTGAGGGTGCCTTTAAGGCCGTAGCGCGCGCTTTAAAGGCGGCGGTAAGCATTGATGAAGCCTTTGCTGACGAGATAATGTCCACGAAGGGAGTATTATAGCTTGATAGCCATTATTGATTACGGCGTGGGCAACCTTTTCTCCCTTAAAAGCTCATTTGGTGCAATAGGTGCCGATGTTACGGTAACCTGTGATGCTCAGGTTATTCGAAAAGCCGATAAAATAATTCTGCCGGGAGTAGGTGCATTTGGTGACGCGGCGCAAAAGCTTCAGGAAAGCGGACTTGCCGAGGTTATCAAGGAGCAGGCGGCGACAGGAAAGCCCTTGCTTGGCATCTGCCTTGGTATGCAGCTTTTATTTGATAAAAGCTTTGAATACGGTGAGCATAAGGGACTTGGACTTATCCCCGGTGAGATACGCCCCATAAGCGATGTTGTTCCAGACAATTATAAAATACCGCATATGGGCTGGAATGCTCTCGAATTTACCCAAAACGACTGCCCCATATTCAAATATATAAAAAACGGTGACCATGTTTATTTTGTTCACTCCTACTATGCTGTGACTAAAGATGAAAATATTGTTGCTGCTTGTGACTACTCAGCCTCCCTTACTGCTGCGGTTAGGCACAATAACGTTTACGGTTGCCAATTCCACCCCGAAAAAAGCGGACAAGTGGGACTTGCTATTCTACGCGCTTTTTGTGAAGAGGAGATTTAGATAATGCTTATTTTCCCCGCAATTGATTTATACCAGGGCAAGGCGGTTCGCCTTTTTAAGGGTGATTACGCTCGCATGACAGTCTACAGCGAAAACCCTGAACTTGTTGCTGCCGATTTTGAGGCGGCGGGTGCTTCCTGCATACATCTTGTAGACCTTGAGGGTGCCAAAAGCGGAACCACTCCCAACCTTGAAACAGTAAAAAAAATTATAAAAAATACAAACCTTTTTTCCGAGATAGGTGGCGGAATACGCAATATTGATACCGTTAAGGCCTATCTTGAGGCGGGTGTTAATCGCGTTATTTTAGGCACCGCCGCCGTTACCGACGAGGAATTTCTTAAAGCCGCCGTTTTGCAATACGGCGAAAAAATAGCCGTTGGTGTTGATATTAAGAATGGCGAAGTTGCCATTAAAGGCTGGACCGAGAGTGGCGGAATTGATGCCTATAAGTTCTGTGAAAAGCTGCAAAGCCTCGGTGTTAAAACCGTTATATGTACCGATATTTCAAAGGACGGCGCAATGCAGGGCACCAATCACGAATTATATAAAAGCCTTTGCGCCAAATTTTCTCTTGACATAGTGGCATCAGGCGGAGTATCCTCTTTAGAGGATATTAAAAAACTACGCGCGCTGGATATTTACGGTGCCATAATAGGCAAGGCCTACTACACCGGCGCAATAAATCTTAAAGAAGCTATAGAGGTGGCTGAATGTTAACCAAACGCATTATCCCCTGCCTTGATGTTAAGGACGGCAGGGTGGTAAAGGGAGTAAATTTTGAGGGGTTAAATGATGTTTCCTCACCCGTTTCCCTTGCAAAATACTACAGCGAAGCCGGTGCGGACGAGCTTGTATTTTACGATATTACCGCATCTGCTGAGGGCAGACGTCTTTTTACAGATATTTTAACCGAGGTTGCCTCGACCATTTTTATTCCGCTTTGTGTAGGCGGTGGCATTAATAGCGTTGCCGATTTTGACAGGGTGCTTAAATGCGGTGCCGATAAGGTCAGCGTTAACTCAGGTGCAATTAAAAACCCCGCTCTTATAGGTGAAGCGGCCAAACTTTACGGCGACCAGTGTGTTGTTTTATCGGTTGACATTAAAAGGGTTAACGGAGTTTTTCGTGTTTTTGCCCGCGGCGGCAGAGATAACACGGGTATGGAAGCAATAGAGTGGATAAAACGATGTGTTGATGCGGGAGCAGGCGAGGTAGTTGTAAACTCGATTGATACCGACGGTGTCAAGAGCGGTTTTGACAAAGAAATGCTCTATGCCGTATGCAACGCGGTATCTGTTCCTGTTATCGCCTCAGGCGGTGCGGGCTGTATAGAACATTTTACCGAGCTTTTTAAGCAATTACCAAAGGTAGACGCAGGGCTTGCCGCCTCAATATTCCACTTTGGCGAGGTTAAAATTTCAGATTTAAAAAATGAACTTAAGGCACAGGGAATACCTGTGAGAATATGAGGTATATAGTATGATAAGCATTGATGAACTTAAATTTGATGAGAAGGGACTTATCCCTGCAGTAGTTGTGGATGCACACAGTAAAAAGGTGCTGACCGTTGCATATATGAACCGCCAAAGTCTTAAAATCTCTATAGAAAAGGGGCTTACCTGCTTTTACAGCCGCTCAAGGGACGAGCTTTGGCTCAAGGGTGAAACAAGCGGTAACTATCAGCATATTGTTTCCATTACCGCTGACTGCGATAAGGATGCCTTGACTGTTATGGTAGAGAAGGACGGTCCCGCATGTCACAAGGGAACCGACAGCTGCTTTACAAACCTTTTATGGGAAAGCGAGGAAAAAAGCGAATTCTCTCTGGATATTCTTATGGATATGATTAAGGGTAGAAAGACCGAAAAAAAGGAAGGCTCCTATACTACATATCTCTTTGAAAAGGGTATTGATAAAATACTTAAAAAGGTAGGTGAGGAATCTACCGAGGTTATTATTGCGGGCAAGGCAGATGATAAGGCGGAAACCGTTTACGAAATTGCCGACCTCACTTATCATATACTTGTGCTTATGGTGGAAATGGGAATTTCCCTTGAAGACATAAGAAAAGAGCTTGCCTCACGCCATGTTATAGACCACAAGGTTAAGCAGGAGAAAATGACAAAATGATAAAGTGTGATTACCACACCCATACAAGCTACTGTGACGGTAATAATACCGCCGAGGAAATGGTAAAGGCGGCGATAGAAAAAGGTATGTCGCGTCTTGGACTATCGGGACACTGTTACACTTCTTTTGACCAAAGCTACTGTATGACCGAACAGGATACCGAGAAATACTGCGAGGAAATTTCTCTTCTTAAAGAGCGGTACAAGAACCGCATAGATTTGCTTTGCGGCATTGAATTTGACTGTCTTGCCGAATTCCCGCGCGGCAAATACGATTATATTATAGGCTCCGCCCACTATATCAAGGTCGAAGATGACTATATTGCGGTAGATATCGGACGGGAAAATCTTATAAATGCAGCAACGCTTTACTTCGGCAAGGATATGTATGCTTTAGTTGAGGAGTACTATAAATCGGTACGAAGGCTTTCTGATTGGAAAATTGACATAATAGGGCACTTTGACCTTATAACCAAATTTAATGCCGATAACCTTTTGTTCGATACCAATGCTAAGCGTTACCGCAATGCCGCAATAGATGCGCTGGATGCGCTGCTCCCTCTTAACATTCCGTTTGAGATAAACACAGGAGCAATTTCCCGCGGTTATCGAAGCAATCCCTACCCTGCCGTTGATATTTTGAGCTATATAAAAGAAAAGTCGGGCAAGGTAATTTTCTCAAGTGACGCGCACAGTACCGATAATTTATGCTATCAGTTTGATATATGGTACGATTTCTTTAAAGAAAAAGGCTGTCTACCGGAGATAGCAGACATATAATTATGCATCCTCTTTGCATAATTTTTCGTGTGGTTTTTAAAAACCGACCTTTTATATTGTGATTTTGAACAAATGCTGTAATATGAAAATGCGGTTTGCATATAATTTGCATATAATTTTAAAAATTATGAATATTTATGAATAAAACCTTGACAAAACGGGGTTAAAAGTGTATAATAATGCATATTTATTCAGGAGGTAAACGAATTATGAATAAGAACGACATTAAAAAGGTAGTGCTTGCCTACTCCGGCGGCTTAGATACATCCATTATTATTCCCTGGCTTAAGGAGAACTACAATAACTGTGAGGTTATTGCCGTTTCGGGTAATGTGGGTCAAGCAGATGAGCTTGAAGGTCTTGAAGAAAAGGCTATAAAGACCGGTGCTTCAAAACTTTATGTTCTTGACCAAACCGAGGAGTATGTTAACGATTTTATAATCCCCACAATGAAGGCAGGTGCCGTTTATGAGGATTATCTGCTCGGCACCAGCCACGCACGCCCCTGCATCGCAAAGGGTCTTGTTGAGATTGCCATTAAGGAGGGTGCCGATGCTATATGCCACGGTTGCACAGGCAAGGGTAACGACCAGGTTCGTTTTGAGCTTGCAATAAAGCACTTTGCACCTAATATGCCTATTATTGCTCCTTGGCGCGAATGGGACATAAAGTCGCGCGAGGAGGAAATTGAATATGCTGAGGCGCATAATATTCCTCTTAAGATAAACAGAGAAACAAACTATTCAAAGGATAAAAACCTATGGCATTTATCCCATGAGGGTATGGACCTTGAGGATACCGGGAACGAGCCTATGTACGAAAAGCCCGGCTTCCTTGAGATGGGTGTCTCCCCCATTGCCGCTCCCGATAAGCCCACCTATATCACCCTTGAATTTGAGCAGGGTGTTCCCGTAGCACTTGACGGTGAGAAGATGACCGCTAAGGAGATAATTTTAAAGCTTAATGAGCTTGGCGGCGCAAACGGAATTGGTATTATTGATATTGTTGAGAACCGTCTTGTAGGTATGAAATGCCGCGGCGTTTACGAGACCCCCGGCGGCACCATTCTTTACAAGGCTCACAGTGTGCTTGAGTCTATCTGTCTTGATAAGATGACACTGCACGAAAAGCAAAGACTTTCGGTTACCTTTGCTGAGCTTGTTTACAACGGTCAGTGGTTCACACCCCTTCGCGAGGCTCTTTCCGCATTTGTTGACAAAACTCAGGAAACCGTTACGGGTAAGGTAAGATTAAAGCTTTACAAGGGCAATATCATAAACGCAGGCGTTTGGAGTGATTACTCACTTTACAGCGAGGAAATAGCAACCTTTGGTGAGAGTGATTATGACCAGAAGGATTCAGCAGGCTTTATTAACCTTTACGGTCTGCCCATTAAGGTTAAGGCTATTGTTGATGCAAAGAACAAGAAATAAATAACTTTAATTTATCCTGCATTCAAAATGAGTGCAGGATAAAATTGCTAATTGAAGGAGTATAAAAATGGCAAAAATGTGGGCCGGTAGAACAGACGGCGCAACCGAAAAAATAGCGGATGATTTTAATTCTTCAATTCATTTTGACAGCCGTATGTACAGGCAGGATATCACGGGCAGTATGGCGCACGCCTCAATGCTCGGCGCTAAGGGGATAATAACCTGTGATGAGGCTGATGCCCTTATAGCGGGACTTGAGGATATTCTTGCCGATCTTGAAAGCGGCAAACTCACCTTTGATATGACCTGTGAGGACATTCATATGTTTATTGAGCAGGTGCTTACCGAGCGTATTGGTGACGTAGGCAAAAAGCTGCATACTGCAAGAAGTCGTAATGATCAGGTTGCCCTTGACCTTAGAATGTATTTAAGGGAGGAAACCGATGCTATAACCGCTCTTATAAAGGAGCTTATCGAGGCTATAACCAATCAAGCCGAAAAGCACAAGGGCGTTATTATGCCCGGTTATACACACCTTCAGCGCGCCCAGCCCATAACCTTCGGTCACCACCTTATGGCATATGCTATGATGTTGCTTCGTGACCTTGACAGGCTTGCAGATTGCAGAAAGAGAATGAATATATCCCCTATCGGTTGCTGCGCCCTTGCAGGCACCACCTATGATACCGATAGAAGATTTGAGGCCGAGAGGCTCGGCTTTGACGGCATTTGCCTTAACTCCCTTGACGGTGTTTCGGACAGGGATTTCAGTGTGGAATTAAACGCCTGTATTGCGCTTATTATGACCCATCTTTCAAGATTTAGTGAGGAAATAATCCTATGGTCAAGCTGGGAGTTTAAGTTTATTGAGCTTTCCGATGCATATACCACAGGCTCGTCTATAATGCCGCAGAAAAAGAACCCCGATATGGCTGAACTTGTGCGCGGCAAGACTGGCAGGGTTTACGGTGACCTTATGGCTATACTGACCGCGCTTAAGGGTCTGCCCCTCGCATACAACAAAGATATGCAGGAGGATAAGGAGGGCATTTTCGATGCGGTCGATACCGTTAAGATGTGCCTCAAGGTGTTCACAGGTATGATTGCAACAATGAGCGTTTGCGCCGACAATATGCGTTTAGCGGCTTGCAAGGGCTTTATAAATGCCACCGACCTTGCGGATTATCTTGTTAAGAAGGGTCTTGCATTCCGCAGTGCTTATAAAATTTCGGGCACTATAGTTGCACAGTGCATTAAGGAAAACTATGTGCTTGAAACTCTGCCCCTTAATGAATATAAAAAATATTCACCTCTTTTTGAGGAGGATTTATTTGAAGAAATCAGTCTTGAGGCTTGTGTTACACGCCGTATTTCCGAGGGTTCAACCTCAGTTAAAAGCGTTGAAGCGCAAATTGCTTATGTAAAGGAACAATTAAAGTAATGACTAAGGTTTTTATTGACGGAAGTGCCGGTACTACGGGACTGCGAATATATGAAAGGTTAGAAAAAAGAGCCGATTTAAAGCTTATTATTCTGCCTGATGAGGTAAGAAAGGATACAGGTGCTCGCCGCGAAGCAATTAACAGTGCAGATATTGCTTTCCTTTGTCTGCCCGATGCGGCGGCAATAGAGGCGGTAGCCCTACTTGAAAACAGCAATACCGCCGTTATTGATACCTCTACCGCACACAGGACAAACCCCGATTGGACGTATGGCTTTGCTGAGCTTTGCGGACAATATGAAAAAATTAAAGGCTCTAAGCGTATAGCCAACCCCGGCTGTCACGCAAGCGGTTTTATTGCGCTTGTTAAGCCGCTTATAAGCGCAGGAATAATTAAAGCGCATACTCACCTTTCCTGCTTTTCAATTACGGGCTATTCGGGCGGCGGTAAACAAATGATTGCCGAATACGAAGCACCTGAGCGTAACGCTTTGCTTGAAGCACCCCGTCAGTACGCGCTTACTCAGCAGCATAAACACCTAAAGGAAATGGTTGCTCTTACAGGGCTTGAAAACGCGCCTGCCTTCTGCCCCATAGTGGCTCCGTTTTATAGCGGAATGGAGGTAAGCGTGCCTTTGTTTGCAAGTGATATTAAGGGTACCATTTCGGATATTTGTGCAATCTACAAAGAGTATTACAAAAACGGTCTTGTTCGTTTTAATGATAGTGCAGATGAAGGCGGTTTTCTCTCCGCCGCTGCCTACTCTATGCGTGACGATATGGAGCTTAGCATCTCAGGCAACGAGGAGCGTATACTGCTTACCGCAAGATACGATAATTTAGGCAAGGGCGCATCGGGCGCCGCTATACAAAATATGAACATACTCATCGGTGCCGATGAGAAAACCGGTCTTGAATTAGGAGAATAAAGCAATGAAAATTATATCCGGCGGCGTTTGTGCCGCAAAGGGCTTTAAAGCAAACGGAATACACTGCGGTATAAGAAAAAACCGCACAAAAAGAGATTTAGCCCTTATTGTAAGTGATGTTCCCGCCGCCGCTGCCGCGGTTTATACTACCAACCTTGTTAAGGGCGCACCCTTGCAGGTTACAAAGAAGCATTTGCAGAGCGGTACCGCTCAGGCGGTTATTTGCAACTCGGGCAACGCCAATACCTGTAATGCCAACGGTATCGAAATAGCCGAGCAGATGAGTACTTTAGTTGCACAAAAACTAAATATTAAGGCCGAAGATGTTGTAGTTGCCTCTACAGGTGTTATCGGTCAGCCCCTTGACATTACCCCTATAAAAAACGGTATTGACTGTCTGTCTCAGGGCTTAAGTGAAGACGGCAGTGCCTTTGCGGGTGAAGCAATTATGACGACCGACACCGTAATGAAGGAGATTGCCTTAGAGTTTTGTCTGGGCGGCAAAACCTGTAGAATAGGCGGCATTGCCAAGGGCAGCGGTATGATACACCCGAATATGGCTACAATGCTTGTTTTCCTTACCACCGATGTAAATATAAGCAGTCAAATGTTGCAAAGCGCGCTGTCGAGCGATATTGCAGACACCTTTAATATGGTGAGCATTGACGGAGATACCTCCACAAATGATATGGTTACCGTGCTTGCTAACGGTATGTCGGGAAATGAGAAGATAACCGCCGATAATGATGATTTTAAGGTCTTTATGAAGGCTCTTAATACCGTTTGCGTGCACCTGTGCCGTATGATAGCGGGTGACGGCGAGGGTGCCACAAAGCTCCTTGAATGCGTTGTTACGGGTGCTCATAATAAGGCCACCGCAAAAACGGTTGCCAAGAGTGTTATCTGCTCAAGCCTTTTAAAGGCGGCAATGTTCGGTGCCGATGCTAACTGGGGTCGAGTGCTTTGCGCCATAGGCTACAGCGGTGCCTATGTAGATACCAAAAAAATAGATGTTTCCTTTAAATCTTCAAAGGGTGAAATTCTTGTATGCAAAGATGGCGCAGGCGTAGATTTCAGCGAAGAAATTGCAAAGGAAATTCTGCTTGAAAAGGAAATAGAGATACTTGTAGAGCTCAACAGCGGTGACTTTGATGCTACCGCTTGGGGTTGCGATTTAACCTACGATTACGTCAAGATAAACGGCGATTATCGTACTTAAGGAGATATAAAGATGCACGATACTTTTTCAAATGCCGAAAGGGCGGAAGTTTTAACACAGGCTTTGCCCTACATAAAAAGATATAACGGCAAGGTTGTTGTAATTAAATACGGCGGTAACGCTATGATAAACGAGGAATTAAAGCGTCAGGTTATGGAGGATATTGTTCTTTTATGGCTTATCGGCGTTAAGGTAGTTCTTGTTCACGGCGGTGGCCCCGAAATAAGCGAAACAATGGAAAAGCTTGGCAAGAAGGCAGTTTTTGTCGACGGACTTCGCGTTACCGATAAGGAAACTGTTGATATTGTTCAGATGGTTCTTGCAGGCAAGGTGAATAAAACCCTTGTTAACCTCCTTGAGATGAAGGGCGGTAAAGCAATGGGTATTTCGGGCATGGACGGCCGTCTTATTGAAGCCGAAGTTAAGGACGAGAAATTAGGCTTTGTTGGTAAAATCACAAAGATACACATAAATCCTGTTACCGACCTTCTTGAAAAGGGATATATCCCCGTAATTTCGACCGTTGGCTGTGATAAACAGGGCAACACTTACAACATTAACGGTGACACTGCCGCCGCTTATATTGCCGGCGCTTTAAATGCCGAGCGTTTAATTATGATGACCGATATTGCAGGAATTTTGAGAGACAAGGACGACCCGACCACCCTTATCCCCGATGTTACCATTGAGGAAGCAAAGCAGCTCGAGAATGAGGGCATTGTTTCGGGCGGTATGATACCCAAGGTTGACTGCTGTATTGAGGCTATTGACAAGGGTGTTAAGAACGTTATTATAATGGACGGGCGTGTTCCCCACTCAATACTTATGGAGATACTTACCGACGAGGGTGCCGGTACAATGGTTATGGGAGCCAGAGATTAAATGAATATTATAAATACCGATAAAAAATATGTTGCTAATACATATAATCGCTATCCTGTTGAGATAGTAAAGGGCAAAGGCTCGCTTGTGTATGACTCACAGGGTAAAGAATATATTGATATGGGTTCGGGCATAGGCGTTACCTGCTTTGGTATTGCCGATGATGGGTGGACCGCGGCGGTTACCGCTCAGCTTGAAAATATTCAGCATATGTCTAACCTTTACTACACCGACCCCTGCGCTCAGCTTGCAAGGGTTATGTGCGAAAAAACGGGTATGAAAAAGGTGTTTTTTGCCAATTCGGGTGCCGAGGCTAATGAGTGCGCTATTAAGGTTGCAAGAAAGTATGCCGCCCTTACCAAAGGCGAGGATTATTATACTATAATCACCCTTGAAAATAGTTTTCACGGCAGAACCCTTACCACGCTTGCCGCTACGGGACAGGACGTTTTCCATAGTCAGTTTAAGCCTTTAACCACAGGTTTTGTGCATACAAAGGCAAATGATATTGCCGCTCTTGAAAAGGCGGTAAAGGAAAATAAAACCGCCGCAATTATGATAGAGTGTGTTCAGGGTGAAGGCGGAGTTTTGCCCCTTGATAAAGAATTTATTCTTGCGGCAAGACGTATTGCTGATGAGAATGATGTTATTCTTATTATTGACGAGGTACAGACAGGCAACGGCAGAACGGGCGAGCTTTACGCTTATATGAATTTTGGTATTGTTCCTGATGTTGTTTCAACAGCCAAAGGTCTTGGCGGTGGGCTTCCCATCGGTGCCGCTCTGATAGGTGAAAAATGCGAAAATGTGCTTGGATACAGCGACCACGGCTCCACCTTTGGCGGAAACCCTGTTTGCTGTGCAGGCGCGCTTAACATAATTAACCGAATGAATGAGGAATTTTTATCAGAGGTTAAGAGGAAAAGCGAATTTATTTTCAGTCAGTTAAAGGGTGCCGATGGAATAACCGATGTCAGCGGTATGGGTCTTATGATAGGTATTAAGACCGAAAAAAGTGCCGCCGATGTGGTTAAAGCCTGTATTGAAAGGGGCGTATTACCCCTTACCGCAAAGGATAAGGTAAGATTGCTGCCTGCCCTTAATATTCCCGATGAGCAGCTTTTAAAGGCTATCGATATAATAAAGAGCGTTTGCGCCGAAAAGGAGTAAAGATATGTCACTTAAAGGAAAAAGCTTTTTAAAGCTACTTGATTTTACGCCGAGTGAAATCACAGAGCTTTTAGACCTTTCTGCTAAGCTTAAGGCAGAAAAAAAGGCAGGTATTTCCCACTCAACCTGTGAGGGCAAAAGCATTGCCCTTATTTTTGAGAAATCAAGTACAAGAACTCGCTGCGCCTTTGAAGTTGCGGCAAACGACCTCGGTATGCACCCCGTATATCTTGACCCGAAATCCTCGCAGATAGGTAAAAAGGAAAGTATTGCCGATACTGCAAGGGTGCTTGGCAGAATGTTTGACGCCATTGAGTACCGCGGCTACGGTCAGGAAGTTGTTGAGGCTTTGGCGCATTTTTCGGGTGTTCCCGTTTTTAACGGTCTTACAAACGAATTCCACCCCACGCAAATTTTAGCTGACTTTTTAACAATTAAAGAACATTTTGGAAGTCTTGAAGGCAAAAAGCTTGTGTATATGGGTGATGCCCGTTATAATATGGGCAATTCCCTTATGGTAGGCTGTGCAAAAATGGGTATGCATTTTGTTGCCTGTGCGCCTAAAAAATACTTTCCCGATGCAAAGCTTGTTGCCGAGTGCGAAGCAGTTGCCAAGGAAACAGGCGCAACCCTTGAATTCATTGAGGACCCCCTTTGCGCAACAAAGGACGCCGATGTTATCTATACCGATGTTTGGGTATCTATGGGTGAGCCCGATGAGGTTTGGGAGGAGCGCATTAAGGAGCTTTCCCCCTACCGCGTAACAATGGCACTTATGGATAATGCAGGTGCCCAGTGCCGCTTTATGCATTGTCTGCCCGCTTTCCACGACCTTGAAACCGCTATAGGTAAGGAAATTTACGAAAAATTCGGTATCGACTGTATGGAGGTTACCGATGAAGTGTTTGAAAGTGAACGCTCCATTGTGTTTGACGAGGCCGAAAACCGAATGCACACAATTAAAGCTGTAATGGCGGCGATGCTATAATAAAAAAGGAAGTCCTGTGAAAATTCCAGTGAAGATTTGCACAGGACTTTTTTTATTTTTCGTTTGGCGAATTTCTAATACGGCATTTAATTTTTATTATATTCACATTGTTGACAAGCACAAGATGTCAAAAGTGAGGGATTTGTATGTTTATAAATAAATCTACCGATGGATTAAATAACATTTGCGGTAAAAATATTTCTGTTTTTCGCACAAAACTGGGCATTTCGCAAAGGGAACTTGCGGATAAAATGCAATTAGTGGGAATTGACATAGATAAAAATGCTATTCAGCGAATAGAATGTGGAAAGCGTTTTGTCACCGATATTGAAGTTGTTGCCTTTACTAAGGTTTTTAATGTTACTTTGGAACAACTTTTACAATAAAAAATCTCCCTTTACAAAAGGGTGACTTTTTAATTATAACTATAAATTTATATCACTCACTTTACATCTTGAAAAATTTTTGAACATACTATATAATAATGAGTATAGGTTGGTGAAAAAGCGCACTTGCGCTTTTTCACGGACAAATTTCTAATTTGTCCGTGAAATTATAAAAATAATTTCACCTATTTCATTGCAATGATGTCGGCGTAAATAATCAAGGATTATTTACATAAAACCGCTATGTGT
>JAZRQA010000022.1:0-12631 GCA_045649505.1 Acutalibacteraceae bacterium | reverse complement strand
TATGTCCGTCACCATTGGAACTGGAATATTATTTTTAGTAGATAAAAAAATCTGCCCAAGTTTTTCCCAATTAACTATGAAAGATATATTATTTGTCCAAAGTTCGATTTTCCCGCTCGACCATTTTTCGTAATACCATATACCGCTTTCCCCATACTCAACAACATGGACCCTGCCGGTAAACAACCTGTTATCATCTTCGGCTTTTGTAACCCTTTCCTCAAGTGTAGTATAGTTCTCGGCAGCAGTTGTTAAACTATTTTCAAACCGATTATTCATCCTGTCCTGTTCCTCAAAACGCTGTGCGATAACATGGTTTGCAACCGGATTTGTACTATTTTGTGACAACTCATTGTCAACAATAATATCTACCGTAAAACCATTACTCGCATCTCCACCCTGAAAAATTATCGTACTACCTTCCTCAAGAGTGCGCTGCGCCTCCTCGGTTTTACGCTGTGCCTCCTTTGCATCCTTGACACATTGCTCCGCCTCATCCACACGGGCCATTACCTGTTCCCAAAGTTCAGGGGTATAACTTTCGGCAGGCTCACCGTGATAGACACCTGCGGCTACCACCTCAATTCCCGCATCCATTGCGGCGGTATGAATTATTTTTTCGCCGTTATCCGAATAACCGCTCACGGTTATCTTTATTTCATTCTGGTTTTTAAGAAGTTGGTGTGGTATTTCAATCTCACCCAGCGACGGAATAACCACATCATAGCTACTGTCTTTAGTATAAAATGTGGCGGTTTTTGAAAGTGCATCCCATTCGCTGTCAAAGGAAAACGCAGCTGTAACAAAGCCCACACTGTCACCAACGAGTATCCTACCGACATCAACGGCAACTTCAAGTTCCTTAATTTTAATTTCTATCTTCATATTATTTCTCCATTAGTTTTATTTCAGTGATGAGTAGGAAAAGTATACATACCCCGCGTTCGGTGACTTTTCCTTTATACACTGTATCTGACGGGATATTATGTCATCATTTGTGCTCCACTCTTGCCTATCCGCCCCTTCATTCGTGTTTTTCTTGTAACACGGCAGACCTATAAGCACACGCACGTCGGTACCTTTTAAATATTCGTTCCAGGTATCAAGCAAAGTATCAAAACGAAATTTTTTATCGGGATATTCAAAGCCAAAATAAAGCTGAGGTATTATCTCATCCACATATTGGCCGTCACACCAGGCACGAACATCGGCAAAAAGATTGCTGTAGTTACCCTGAATATCGGCGGTGGGGCTAATGCTGAATAATGCCTCGCTCTTTAAAGCCTTGATTGCGGCGTAGGTGCCGCTTATAAGGGTATTTACGTTAGCCCTGCGCCAAGCATCAATAGGCAAAGGTGTGTTGGTTTTGCTCTTATATGCGGTATAGCTTGCCTCATCAAAGGCGGGGTCGGCAGTGGGGTAAAAATAATCGTCAAAATGTATTCCGTCAATACTATAGTTTTTAAGCACCTCCCGCACGCCGTCTATAACAAGACGACGCGCACAGTAGGAGGCAGGGTCAAGATAAATTCCGCTGTCTGTTGCGAGAATGCTCTCCTGACCCACCGCCTTGACAATTTTTTCATTGACCGTGGTCTTATCGTTTGATGAACTGCTGATTCTGTAGGGATTTATCCAGGCAAAGAATTTCATTCCCCTTTTCTTTGCCTGAGTTAGCATAATTTCAAGCGGGTCAATGTCTTGATCGAGTGCAGCGGCAAGCGGAAAAAGAGATGACCGATAGTACGCATCGGCAAATGCCCTCACATGAACATATATACAGTTAACCCCGAAGCCCTCAAGTATATCAAGGGCGTTTGAAAATTCCTGTTCAAAGCCTTCCTTTCCCTCAAGCATACTGCTCAGCTCAAATGCGGTTATCCATGCACCTACCGTATGGGCGGCAGTATCATACTGTGTCGGCTCCTCTTTAATTTTTTCACATCCGCAAAGCAGTAACATCGCCGCAAAAATTAAGCATAAAAACCTCTTCATCATATCCCTCCGTACAGCTCAAAGCCGCAAAATTCGGTATAGCCGTTACACTCAAAATCCATCGCACAATGTGTTAACGCAGTATTGCAAAGGCGCACGCTTTTCATCTGTGCCTCACCGTTTGGGTTAGCAGGTATAACTGCCTTTGCTTTGCAGACATCGCCATCAAATACCTTAAGTGTTATCGGCTTTTTATTGCCTATAGATAAATATGCTGTGTCAAGAAATTTCTTTACCGACATAGAGTCGAAATCAAAGCTTTTAGTTTTAAAGCCACAGGAAATTTCACTTTTAACAAGGGAATAGGAGCCATATTCACCAAAAAGCATATTGTCCTCTTCTCCCGAAAGAGTAGCGATGGCGTACCAAAGACTTTCGTATGTTTCTTGATAGCACGCAATCACTGCCTCACCGTTTACAGTTATACCCGCAAGCCATTTAATTTCCTCAGGCAGCTGCCAGAGATACCAATAAATACTACGGCTGGTCTGCTTTTGATCCGAACAGCTTGCTACATACCTAAATCCCTTTATTGTATAATCCATCACCACCGCGTTATTACCTATAAACACTATGTAATAGCCGCCGTGAAGTACCGCAAACGCGCTATACATACTCTCCTTATCGCAACTCTTTAAATAAGGCTCAATATTAAGGGACAGCTCATACACGTTACCCTTGCTGTATTGATTGGATGCTATAATGGTATATATCACCCCTCTGGAATTGAGCCATACAAGGCGGTTAGCGCAGTTAATAAGGGTTGCGGGGCAATCACAGCCTACCTCACTGCTTAAAACATCTACGCGCACATCGCTTGTTTTTTGAGGCATTTTGGTGATTCCCTGTATTACCGAATCAATATCGTATTCACCGACATTTTTACTGTCTATACTGTGACATTCCTCCGCCTTAAAGGCAATAAGCAACTTTCCCTGTTTTGCAAGTGCGGTTATTTTACCCGACTGGCTGCCTATTTTAAGCTTATTTTCTGCAGGAAAATAAAACGGATTAGACTGCGCGCTGAAGTAAACTGCATTAGGCTCCGCGCTTGCGCCGCTTAAAAACAAGCGTGAGGAATACTCACAGAACACACTCGTGGTATTAAGGATTTCAAGGGGCACCGCATCGGATTTGTAAGCGATTATTTCAAGGTTATTGCCGAGTAATGTTGTAAGGGGCAACGGGTTGCTGCTAAAGTCAGATGGATTTACAAACATTACCGTTCCTTCTTCCCTATCAACCTGCACCGCATAATTTTTACCCATAACCTCCACGGTATTTGAAACATCATTATCTGGTCCGATAAACCATACATATTCATTATCCAAAATCTTTAGTTTACACTGAATATATTCCTCTATCCCTGCGGTAAGCCCCTGCACAGGGAGCCTAAAGGTGTGGGAAAGACCATCGGTTCCGTAAAAAGCGCGGAATTTGCCCGTTAACATATTCGGTGATTCACAAAAGGCGGCGGGCGGAAAGGATGGAACAGGCTCGGCCATAACAGCACCGTAGTTGTTGCCTCTGCCGTTTATATAAATTGTGGGTACATACATTTTGCTGTCGGTCACGTTGCTCCAGGTTGTAAGGTCATTACCAAGCTCATAAAAACGGATATGTGTTCCTCTTTCTTCTGTTTCATAATTGCACAATGACAGCATTATATAAATACCGCTGCCCGTTGAGCTACTGTTATAAAACGCACTGCATACATGAGGTATATAAAAAAATGCATGGGGAGCTGCTCGACGATAATCTATGCTTCCTGCGGATTTAGTAGTACCGTCTGCATAAACCAGATAAAATTTAAGATGCATTGAATACATTGTGTTTTCATAGCAAAGGGCAAGGCGGCAAGGCTTAGAAACTTCTGTAATATCCAAATCAAAAAAAGTTACTTTGTTAAACAGTGCATATCTGGTTTCATAATCACAGATTATATTTTTAGTATCCATCCTTATGCCCGGACGGGTTTTTAAAGCACCCTGTGTAAACCACATATTGTGCATTTCACTACACTGTCCGTCATCTATATTAAAGGGCTTTTCCCTTAAATTTACGCCGCCGTTCATGCTTTTTACGGCTATTTTCTTCTTATTAGAATTTCTATATTTCGGATATCTCATACCTTATACCACCTCAAGGCAAGCATACGGGCAGGGCATCTGTGCGGCGGCAGTTTCTTCCCAATACCGCGCCGCGTTTACTATTGTAAAGCTCGGTAAAATATGCCGAGCGTGTTGCCTCGCCTCGGGCACAGGTAACGAGCATAGCCGTGCCGTAAATAAGTGTGGTGCGAAGAGCCTCAGACAGCTTTATTGTCTCGTGAAGCCCTGTAACGGTGCCCTTGGTGCCCATATCCTCAAGGGTGTGGTTAATCGCGCAAACGGCTGTGCTTTTTTCGGCGGTAGTAAGTGCCGATATATCCATATCAAGAAGGGCGTACACATCCCTTAAAATATCAATTACCGTCATTTTTATTCTCCTTTAAACCGTAAAGCAGCTCACGCTTATTTCCTATTATTTCGGTTGGCAGATTTTCAACATACACTCTTGCGGTTATCTCGCCCTTTTCATAAAGGCGGTTTAGCACATTGAGCATTTTTTCGTTGTCGGTGCCTGCACTTCTTAAAACATTGGCATAAAGGGTTATGTCCCTGTACCGTGCGGCACTGAATGGCATATACCAAACACCGTTTTCGTCCTCAATGCAGATATTTCGGTTGCCGTAATGCGTAAGCCAGAAATCCGCCCATATAAGAGCTATCTCCTGCAAAAATGCGTGATACCGCTTGCGCATTATTTCCATAGGCTGTACCGCAGCGGTATTAAGACGCTGTATAGCGGTAGCGTTGTTTGCCTCCATATCTCCGAGGGCGGCTTCATTGGCACCGCTCTGGTTCAGGGTGTTTCTTATCAGTGAATCTACACTGCCCTGAAACTTTTCGGCAAAATCGGGCGGCGAAACATACCGCACCGCACCCGCAACATCCTCATTACTGCCGTATATCTTTATTACCTGACCCGGATCGTTTGTTATCTGTCCGGGAACACTGTCACCGTTTACAACCATTATAGGCATACCCATAGCCATTCCTGCCCAAACATTTGCTGTTATCATTCGATTTACGGCTATCTGATTGGGTATTAAATAGGTTATTTCGCTTTCGCCGTAAACAAGATTTCCGCGGCGGTCCCAGGAAAACTTGGCAATAGGGTATCTGCGAAGCAGGGTGTCCCACTCATCGCGGATAACCGAGCCTTTGCATACCTGCTGTGCCATAATGTGCACACCGTCACTAAAGCGCTTTTTGTAAAGACGGGTAAGCACGGTCACCTTGCCGTTACGCTCACAATCTTTAATGCGGCTTAAGGTAAACTCACCTGCGCCGAATCGTTTCGCGCGAAGCAATGCCTCATCGACAGAAAGCTTGCTTGAAATAATAATATACGGTTGATTTTGCACACTGTCGGTAAACGGGTCACCGAAGCAGACATTCTCAACATTTAAACAGCAGCAGGCAAGCTCACCCTTAACCGAAAGCGCACCGCGCGCAGTATAAAGCCCTGTATCGGCATCGCAGTCCCAATAGGTATATATTAGCCCCGTTCCGCTTATGTAGGCATTTCTGAGTGCCTGCTCCAAAACCGAGGCAAGATGTACCCTTCCTGCAACCGTTGCGGCGTGGAGCGACAAAGCATCGGTTATGAGCGCTATTTCACTGTGCCTGTCAAGTGTGGCGGGATCGGATATATTACCTTCGGCAAAATCGCGGCGAACCGCCTTGATTTTGCCGCGCTGTCCCTCGGTAAAGGGCACCCCTGCAGCGGTGTAGGTGATTTTAAGTTCGGGAGTGAGCAGTGAAGAAATTTTATAGTCTCCTATTCTGCGTATAATATTATGACGCACAAGGGGGCGCTCATTTCCACATTTGGCTCCGTACCATTGGTCACCTATAAAAAAGCGTTCATTGGTGCGGGTCTGCTCGTAAATTCCCTTTTTGCCTAAGGATGCTTTAAAGGCGGTACCTTTTTCATATTCTGCAAAAATGTGATTTACTTTATCCATTTGTACCTCCTGAAAATTAAGAGCCGCCGCCCCTGCAACGGCCCCTTAAATTTATTACTCTACAGTTACAGTTGCAACTGCGGTATCTGTCGATGCCGCGCCGTCAACAATTATTCTTGCAAAGTAGTAATATCTACCCTCGGCAAGGTCGGCAGGAATTTCAAACTGCGCATTTGTTGCTCCGGCTACCTTCTTGGCTGAACTGCCGTAGGCGTTTGTCTCATACCACTGGTAGGTAAGATTGCTGCCTGCTTCGGTAGTTGCGCTAACACTAAGGCTCTCAGAAATATTGCCCTCGCTTACGACGATATTTTCAGGCTGTGCAGTGATTTTAACCTCAGGGGATACAAATGCCCATACTGCATCAAGACCGCTTTTCTTTACGAATACATCGTAGTAAATGCGGTAATCGAACTTATAGGCATCGGCATCAATGTTCTGCTCAGGGGTGAAAATACGCATATTCTCGGTCTTTTTAACAAGATGCGCACCGCGCTTGGGACATACAAGAATATGTACCTGTCTTGCGTTGTCAGCAGGGGTGAAGCCGCCTGCCTCGCTGGAATTAAAGGTGTAAGCGGTCTTCATACGCTCGCTTACAACGGGAATAATTGCTACTCCGTTTATGGACTTAACCTTAAGGTCGACCTCGCCCTGTCGGAAATCACTGACAGTTATAAAGCGGGATATTTCCTCGCTGTTTTGAAGCTGAGCATATACATAGCTGTCAACAAAGGCTACAAGCTCCTCGTCATAGCCTACCTGTGCCTGTACCTCACTTATCATGCGGCAAAGGGTGTCATAGGGCTTTGCAAGGTCGCCCTCAATAAGGTTGGAGCGTGTTGCGGCAAGGCCTGCAAGCTTGGAGATAACGTAGGCATCACACTCAGGGATAACCTTGGTGCGCACATATTCGCCCAAAATCTTTCCTGCAAGGCTGGCAACGCCTGTTTCGTCCATATCCTCACGGTCTATCTGTAAGGAACGTGCGCGGTCCATAGCCATAGTATAAGAGGCGTTAGAAACAGTTATTGCGCCGCGGGAAAAGCCTGTGTCGCGGTCATAATCGGCAAGTCCCTGAAAATCCACATCGGGAATCATAACGGTCTTTGCGCCCACAAACTTTGCTGTTAAATTATTGTCGGCAAAAAAGCCTGTCGCACTCTTTTGTGCAAACATTTTATCCAGCTCGCCTGTGTAGGCTGCTGCGGTTTCAATTGAATTGATAGACATAAATTTTTTACTCCTTGAATTTTTTTACTTTCCCCAAAGCGAGCGAATAAATTCCTCGCTTAAGGGGGTATTTCCCTCATCGGGATTTTGCTGATTTCCGAGGCTTGCCTCGGCAGCGGCGGCTCGGTTTATAAGTTCTGTGTTAATTTCGCTCAGCCGCCTGTTTTCGTAGGCAAGATACTCGATAGCTAAATTTCCATCCTCCCCTACGGCGTCTATTACGCCTTGCGGGATATCCTCTTGCCTTAAATCGGGGAAACGGCTTTTAAGCTCTTCAAAGCCGTAAATCTCCTTCTTACTTTCTTCCATAATTTCTCCTTTATCGCGATTCATAGTTGTTTAACACTTCTACTGCTGTTGTTCGCCGTTGTAGCTTAAAAAGTTAATAATCTCGGCATTTGCTGACATCTGCTGAGTATTTTTTTCCTTTGTTTTTTTGATGCTTCTCGGCAACACCCAAGCGGTAATAAAGCCCGAAACAAAGGCAAACGCAAAGGTCACCGCTATGCAGTACACCGTCATTCCTCCCACCTCCCAGTAAGATCACTTCCCCGAATTCCCGAAGTCGTCGAATTTTTAACTCCGAAGGGAGCAAACGGCTCCCTTTTTACATCCTCAAAGGCGTAGCGTAGGGCATCCATAAGGTGATTTTGGCTGTCCTTTGGATAGATGTGACCGTTCTCACCGCGGCGTGTGTCATACACGTAGTTTGACAACTCCTTCACCGTATTTACACATCTGGGGTCTACATACATTTTGTACTCGCTTATTTTAGCAATACCGTTTAAAATGCTGTCCCTCCCCTTTACGCTGGGTATTATTCGGGTTATACCCAGTCGCCGCAGGTCGTCATTGCTCTTTGGCTCGGCGCAGTCGGCGCGGATGCGCTCCTTGGCGTAGCCCATTTCCTTAATTTTTTGCGCAATATCGCAGTTGAGCATTTTCCGCTGATAAAACTCGTCAAAAATGTAAAGTGTGCGTTTTCTCGGATCTGCTCTGAATGCGATAAATGCAGTAGGGTCGCTTGTGTAGCCGTAGTCAAGACCGAAATACGCCCTGCTGTCGGGGTCAAGCTCCCCTTTTTCGGGTACACCCACCTGCCAGTTCTCAAAAACAAGGCCCTCGGCAATTCCCCACTCGCCCAGTCCCGCAACGGCAAACTTGCGCGGCGCGCTTTTTTTCATATTCTCGAATACATCGCGGTCGGTAGCGTCTAAAAACTCGTTTAAAAGATAGTTGGTCGAGTACACGCTGACATTATCCTGCTTAGTATCAAAAAAACGCTTTTTAAGCCAGTGGTCGCGGCTCCAGGGGTTAAAGGTAACGGTTGTTTGCTTAAAAAGCCACTCAGGCACATTTCCTCGCGGTACCGAAAGGTCAAGCTTATCAAAATCCTCTTCCTTCGGTATCTCGTAAGCCTCCTCTATCCATACCCAGCACAGGTACCCCGTATTCACCGTTGTGGAGGCAAGCTTTAATACATCGTCAAAGCCGCGAAATAGTATCTTCTGCCCCGTTGGCAAATAGGTCATCTCCATAGGCGAGACGGTATTGCGCCACAGGTGTGAAACACATAGCCTCTCCTGTGCCCAGGCAAGCTGCGCAAAGGTGGAATCCCTGTGGGTGTTCATTACCTGTCGCACCACAAGCAGATTGCTTTCCTTATACCGCATAAGACGGTATATAAGATTAAGCGCAGTGGTTGTAGATTTTTTTGATGCCTTGCCTCCCTTTACTATCCTGTATCGGTTTTTACAATTCCAAAATTCGTCATAGCCCTTTCCTACAAGCTCAGCAGTTGTTATTTTTGAGGTTGTCAATTATAACCACCGCCGCGCCCGTCTCGGCAGATACCGTCTCACCTAAAACTAAACGCAGCTCCTTTATTGCGCTTAAGTCCCCTGCTGCCGCCTTTTTATAAAGCGCAGCCATAATTACCGCCTGCTTTGTTGGCGCCTTTAAATCAAAACCTGCGATCTTTAGCTGTTCTTTTTCCTCCTCGGTAGCGCGAGTGCTTAATAGTTTGCCGAGTATTTTTGAAAAGTCCTGTTTTTTTGGCACGGTGTGTTCCCTCCCTTCGGCAAATTCAATTATAAATACAAAAAAACTGCCATTGGGTGCCGTATTGGGTGACACACGGTGCCAACAGCAGCCATCTTTTTATTTATGAACTAAAAAAACGCGAGCTTACCATTTAGTAAACTCGCGGCTCTATCTAAAATAGACTTTATATTCTTTTTATTTTGACGGGCTTGTTAAATTGTTTTGCGTATTCAATCATCGACCTTGTGCCTTTACTTTTCAGGTCCCAAAAACAAATAACATAATCGCTAATCTCTGCCATTTGTTTATTTCGTCTTGGTCCTGCGCTCCTGCCGTATCTTGCCCAATCGGCAGGGTATTTTTCTACCTTAAACCCATTTTCCTTTGCATACCGCTCTCCGATAGCATCAGCGCCCCTCGCACAACCCGAAACGATAACAATGTTGTTTTTCTTTCGGATATTAGATAGACAAAAATCAATATAGACTTTTGCCTCATAATAATTGTTGTAATCCCTACACCCTGCAATAACTACTCGCTTTGTGGTTAATCTTTTTTTAAACATGTATACACCTCAATAAAAAAAGCACACTCCGAAGAGTGTGCCGAAAAAGTGTTTCCCTCGGCTTCGCTACCACACTACACCGATAAATATCCGCAAGGGAATAAAGAGAGAACACCTTTTACCAAGGTAGTATCTCCCCTCACGGATAAAACATTTATCGAATATTAAAATGTAGTGTGGTATGTTCATATAATAACACATTTTGCAACTATTTGCAACTATTGTAGAAAAATGTTAAAAAGAGTTGCTTTAAAAGCAATCATGACTACCGGCTAAGCCGGTAGTCATGATTTTTCAAGATTGTACTTTTCTTTGGTCGTATTTATAGAAGCAATCAATATACGCCTAATTTTTACGCAATCATTTTTAAGTTTAGAATACTGATTAGCGTCAATTATATTAGTTTCTGAAAAAAGTTTAAGCCAATATTCCGTTTCATAAGTTTCCTTTAAAGCAATTTGTAGTTTTGAAATAAAATCAGCATTGCTTTGCGCATAATTTGCTTCGTGGATATTAGCGCCTATACTGGTTCCGCTTTTAAGAATCTGATTTTTCAAAACACCTTTGCCTTGAATCTCATCGGTCATTTCCACAATTTTCACAGCAAATTCAATAGATAACTTCACTAAAACATTGTCAGACATATTTATCCCTCTTTTTAATTAAATGTGCAAAGCACATGAAATGAATTCTTCATGAAATGCAACTTTCGTTGCATGAAATAAAATTTGCCCAAATCATATAAACTTAAATAATGTGCCGCATCAAAAGATGCGGCACATTTCATGCATTAGCATTTCATTCACAGTGTGAATTTCATTTGCCGTCAGGCAAATTTCATTACAAATAATCGTTGATTATTTGTTAATAGCTTCGTTAACTGCAACTGCGCAAGCAACGGTCATACCAACCATGGGGTTGTTACCACTCACTATGAATAGCCCCTTTTTCTTCTGCATATCTTTTTTTGCTCAAAAAACAGGGTTTTCGGGGGTTCGTGGCTTCAGTTGGCTCTATGTGGCTCTATCCGTTGTAGAAAAAATGTTGAAAATTATTGATATTTATTTGCGGCGGTGGTATAATTAACGCAATGTAAAAGTTATTATGGAGGATTTAAAATGAAAAGAATTTTATCGCTCTTATTGATTGTTTGTGTTTGCTTTTGTACTGTTGGGTGTAACAAAACAACAGACACTAATAGTGCGAGCAATTTATCATCGACTATTACTCAAACAGAAACAAGTTCCAACGATAATAAATCAGAAATCCCCCAAAACAATACTACAAATGAGGTAATTAAACCAAGCTCAACTAATACACCAAGCTCAACTAATACACCAAGCTCAACTAATACACCAAGTTCAACTAATACACCAAGTTCAACTAATACACCAAGTTCAACTAACACCACAAACAAAGACCCAAATATACCTTCTAGTGAAGACGAATTAAAGCAAATTATTCCCGATTGGTTTTTTGAATATCCTGCGAAAGAAATTATAGATATTTGTTCAGTTGGTCGCAATGAAAAGAAATACTATGTAATAACCAGTCAAAATGAGTTGTATAGATTTTCTCCTAATCAAATATTTTCAAATGGCACACACTTTATGAAGATACAAAGCGATTCCAAATTTCTCAAGTTTCATTACTGTGGGCAAGAATGCGGGCTGTATAGAAATATGATTGAGGTCGGTGTTACTGTAACTATGCTTACAACTGACAATAATTATTTTTATTATACGGAAGGCGCCGATTCGGCTCAAAAAATAGGAAATATACTTTGTAATTGGTGTAGTATGCGACAAAATAGTTTTTCACCTTTTTCAAATACAAAAAATATAGATTTGATTAATAATTACAAACAAGGTTATATAAAGTATGAAAACAATAAGATTTTATCATTAGATAACGAAACTTTATATACTTTCCCAAAAGATGAAATTATATTATCTGCTGTAACTCACGTGGTACAAACAACAAAAGGATATTATTATATAACTGTAAAAACAAATCAAGAGTTTGCTGATTCTATACCTCAAAAAATCTATTCAGCTGAATTTATTGGCACAAAACCAGAGGACAGATTTATTAAATACTTTAAAGAAATGCCACAATAAAATATTGGACACATCATAAAAGTTTACCCTTAAATGATGTGTCTAATTTTTTAAATAAAAGAAAAGGACTTGGGAAAATTCCCAAGTCCTTTAATTATGAATTACGCATTACGAATTCCGAATTACTTATTAAGTGCTTCATTAACTGCAACTGCGCAAGCAACGGTCATACCAACCATGGGGTTGTTACCTGCACCGATAAGACCCATCATTTCAACATGGGCAGGAACGGAAGAAGAACCTGCAAACTGAGCATCGGAGTGCATACGGCCCATTGTATCGGTCATACCGTAGGAAGCGGGGCCTGCAGCCATATTATCGGGGTGGAGGGTTCTGCCTGTACCGCCTCCGGAAGCAACAGAGAAGTACTTCTTGCCCTGCTCGATACATTCCTTCTTATAGGTACCTGCAACAGGATGCTGGAAGCGGGTAGGGTTAGTGGAGTTACCGGTGATGGAAACGTCAACACCCTCAAGATGCATTATTGCAACGCCCTCGCGAACATCGTCAGCGCCGTAGCAACGAACCTTAGCGCGCTCACCGTCAGAATAAGCAATCTCCTCAACGATGTTTGCCTTACCTGTATAGTAGTCAAACTTAGTC
>JAZRQA010000021.1:0-21392 GCA_045649505.1 Acutalibacteraceae bacterium | reverse complement strand
AAGCATTTCACGCAAAAAGAAGAATGCTGATGAGGCTCCTGCTGCTCCCACAACCAAAATCTGCCCCTTCTGCAAAAGCGAAATTTCTATTGAAGCTACTCGCTGTCCTCACTGCACATCCGAGCTTTAAGCTATATAAGGAAGATAAAAACGATGGCAAAAATTTGCCATCGTTTTTATCTTCCTAATTTTGTATTTTAATTTGCTCGTCATTTATGAGTTTATACCGAACAAGGCATTCGCGTTCAAGGTTTAATCGGTGCATATTTACCGCGGTTATCTGACGGTTTCCGTAAGTGGTATAATAATATATTCCCTTGTCAGCATTTATACAACAGGTGTAAATAGTTTTCTCGTATTCACCGTTTTCTAACTCGCAGCATCCGCTCACCTGCTCAACTGTGCCTAGAATATGAAAAAACTGCCCCACGCTATGTTTTTCGTCACTATGGGTAGTCGAATTAAGCTTAGTAAACGACGCTCTTACAAAGCGAGAAGGTGAGGATAAATCGCCCGGTAGCCCTAATGCCCCCATTCCGCGGCTATAGGGGGCGAGATAAATATTTTGACAAAATCTGTTTTGGGGTGCTTTTGCAGTCAAGCCCATATAGTTATTTAGCAAAAACTTCTGCATATCAAAGGGCGGATTATTTGTAAGCACTCCCATAGGATTATCGTAAACTACTATCCCCTCTTCCACCGACTCCACCACTATTGACTCCTTTTTATCTGCAATAAGCCAATGAAGCTGTGCGGGTGATAATTTGTCGTTAAATGCAGTAGCGGTGATGTTAATATTTCCGAGTTTATCCTTTGCTTCTTTTACTGTTGCGCACTGTCCCAAAATCCAAGGAATAAGTTCAAAATAGGCTATATTATCCTTCCCCTGTACCGATTCCCGATAGACCGCATTTCCTAAAAAATTTAATCCTGCCATACAAAGACCTTTTTCGTTAGCGGCGTCATAATAAAGGGGATAATTATCAGCTACATGCGCCATACCTATAATTGCATAGTGTCTTGAACTAATAAAACCGTTTCGGTAGGTAAAGGAAAATTTGCGCGGTACCACCGTAATTTCCTCTCCAAAGGAGAATTCATAATCAAGGGTTCTGCCAAAATAAAAATTATTTGTTTTATAGGTTATTGCTGTGCACATATTTTTCACTTCCCACTATATTTTTAGGGAATTTTTTTATTTTATGCAAATTAAAAACTGTCACACCTGCTTGTGTGACAGTTTTGCGTTTTTTGAGTAATAATGATAATCGGTAGACGAAAAGCTTTCAAATAAAGCTTTTCGAAAAACCGCTACACATAGCGGTTTTATGTAAATAATCCTTGATTATTTACGCCGACATCATTGCAATGAAATAGGTGAAATTATTTTTATAATTTCACGGACAAATTAGAAATTTGTCCGTGAAAAAGCGCACTTGCGCTTTTTCACCAACCTATATTCATTATAATCAGCCTATTCGTGTGTATGTAACACTAATTCCGTCCTCGACTATAGTCAGCTTGTTTTCCCCGCTGAAGGAATACTGAATTTTAACAAAATCAGTGTCATCCTGATCCCTGATATACAGGTCATTTCCCTCAAACTTATACGCACTTATAATGGTCTGAGGCACCATATCCATAGACATCTGAACGGTCTGTGCAAGATATTCCTCAATTGTCATTCCCATTTGAGATTCAAACTGTTCTTTTGTGAGATTTTGTTGAGTTAATGTATCATTAATCATTTTGTTGAAAATATTCGTATAGGCTGCTTTGAGAGATGTTCTGTCAATAACCTCATAAATCACGCCACCCGATGTATATTCAACATCACAGGACACTATCTGTTCGCCCTCTACCGCTATTCCCTGCTCGACAAGCAAAGGAGCCATATCTATATTTGCGCGCCATTTACCCACAATCTTTTGCGCGGGTGTCTTTTCGGTTGCGCTTGAGGTTTGCGGTTTGCTTGATTGGGTGTTTTTTGAAGAAACTGATGGCTTGCTCGGTGTGCTTGAGGTCTGTGGCTTACTGGGTGCACTTAATACACTCGGAACACTTGATTCTTCAGAGGAGTTTTGCACCTGAGTAGTATCAGAAACGGCGGAAGATGTCACCGTATCAAGGGATGTGTTATTTGCAGATGTCGCTACATCTGAATTTTTGCAGGCGCATAGCGTTGCAACAATTGCTAAACAAAGAATAACGGCTGATACTTTTGCAAATTTTTTCATATAAACATCCCCTTGTGTTCTCTACTAAAATTATAATACAATTTTATAATCGTTGTCAAGGCATAATACTTGTGAGGTGAAATAAAAAATCCTCGGAAATTAGCCTTAACGGGATACTCTGCGCTGCTTGATTTTTCAAGCTATGTACTGAAATTTCATACATGCTTTTAATCGCCAAATTTGGTTTTAATGCGCTCATTGACTTTGGCATCCATTTTAGGAATAAGTTTCAAATCTTCTTCTTTTACACTTATTTCTGCGATGTCGTCTTTTTCTCCGTACTGCGGAAAATTAACTAACCAATAATTTGGAAATCTTTGTTCTAAGCATATCCAACCCTGCATTCCTTTGTGAACGCCTTCCTTAGCGTACTTATTTTTTTCAACTATTACTTCCACACAATCCATTTCTTTCATATCACTTACCTCCATATGGTGTAGTTAATTGAATGTGACCATTTGGATAAACCATCCATCCGGTTATAAAAGATACTTTATTACCGTTATCTTTTCGAGCAATTTCTATTTTAATGCTTAATCTTTGTCCATCTTTATTTAATTTTCCTAAAACGTAATCCCCATTTTTATATTTTTCTAAAGCTTGCTTTTCGATTTCTGCTTTTAAATATTTCGCATCTACAACCGAATAACCCCAAGATTTAAAAAGTTTATCTTTACCGTGTCCATATTCGCCCTTGGTATCAAATAGATATGGATCGAATTTACTATAAGTGCTATCGGATGAACTTTTTGTTATTATATCGTTATACGAGATATCTTCTAAGACACAATGACAAAATTGGTGGTGCGGCCATTCGGGAGTTTTCTCCTTTAAAAACCAACAGCCATCAAGCATTAAGCATTCCAAACAATGATTATCACTCAAATTGCGATGTATCCATTTTTTCCATTTTGGTGTAAAAGGCTCGTTTTTGCGCCAAACTCCTGCAGAAAACAGTTTCTCTAAAAAATTCATTTTATGCTCCTTTTTTCATTTTATAAGAATATTATATATTCAAAAAAAGGACATTCAATGACATTTGATGACATCTTTTAAAACAGCATGGAAAAGATACAGCCTTTCGCAAAATATTCCTTTGCGACCTCGGGCGCAATATCTAGGGTTTCGCTACGCTGTTTCTCATCTACACACCCCATGTCGGCACATGGAATTTGCATTTATCAGTTCATTATTAACGGAATACTCTGCGCTGCTTGATTTTTCAAGCTGTATGTTTGAAATAGTACAGATTAAATCACGGTGAAGCCGTGGATATCATCAAAACGAAGTTTTGTATATCATCATTGCGAAAGGTTTTTATACACACCTAAGGGTGTGATGCGATACAACAACGGTACCACCGTTGTTGATGATATACAGCCTGACGGCTGATGATATACCATTGCTTTCGCAATGGATAAAAAAATCTCGTTCCGAAGAACGAGATTTTTTGGCTGGGGAATAGGGATTCGAACCCCAACAAACAGAGTCAGAGTCTGTCGTGCTACCGTTACACTATTCCCCATCGGGTAACAAAAACTATTATATCCTATTTTTTTCCATTGTCAAGTGTTTTTTTGTTTTCTTTTTTTATTTTCTCATATATTTTTTAAAATTATACTTGCTTTTTCAAAAATAGTATGTTATTATATACCTTGCCTTAAAAACTTGACGAATTACCTTATGGGGGTATAGCTCAGCTGGGAGAGCGCTTGAATGGCATTCAAGAGGTCAGCGGTTCGATCCCGCTTATCTCCACCATCGGTTCGTCAAGTTTTTATTTTTTTGCCGTTTTATATTACCATAAAAATTCAAAGCCCCGTTCGGGTGCGTTTTGGCGCGCTTAACGGGGCTATTTTATTTTTAAATAATTATTATTTGCAATTTGCCGAGAAGGAATATGTTGTGCTGCTTTTAAATTCCTCACCCGCTTTTAAAATACAGGTTGGCCATTCGGGATGATTTATAGAGTCGGGATAGTGCTGAGTTTCCATGCAAAAACCGCTGTGGCGTCCGTATTTTAAGCCGTTTTTACCGTTGCGCTCAGAGGTTTTGTTAGCGGTATAAAACTGCATACCGGGTTGGTCGGTAACAACGGTCATAGTGATACCGCTTTCAACACAGCGCACAACAGCCGCAGTATTGCTGCTTAAAATAAAGTTTGAATCATATCCGCCAAAAAGCTTTACCGATATATCCTCGCTTCCTATACGCTCGCCTATTGTCTTTTCGGTGCGAAAATCCATTGCAGTGTTTTCTACAGGTACTATCTCGCCCGTCGGCAAACCGTTGGCATCGTTGATGGTAAAGCTATCTGCATTTACGGTTAAAAGATAATCGTAAATTTTACCCTTTGTGTCGTTAAGGTTAAAATATGTATGATTTGTAAGATTTATAATTGTATCCTCATCCGATACAGCGCGATAGGATATCTTTAACTCACTGCCAACTAAGGTGACAGTTACCGTAACATTAAGATTACCCGGATATCCCTCATCACCGTCGGGGGACAATATACTAAATTCAACACCGTTTTCTAATACCTTGGAATTCCAAATATACTTATTGAACCCAATTTTACCGCCGTGAAGATGGTTTGGCCCGTTATTTGTGGCTAAAGTATATTCCTTGCCATTCAGGGTGAATTTTCCATCGCGAATACGGTTTCCAAAACGGCCGACAACCGCGCCGAAATAACCATCATTGTTTACATATTCCTCAATCGTATCATATCCCAAAACAACATCGGTTAAATTATTGTTTTTATCAAAGACCTTCAAGGTGCGTATTGCAACACCGTAGTCTAAAATTTCAGCCTGTGTACCGCTTTCATCAGTAATTTTAAAGCAAGTAACCTCTCGTCCATCAGATAACCTACCGAAAAGTCTTTTTGTAACACTCATATTGTACCTCCGATTTTGTGTATACTACCATTGATTATACCACCTATTTTAAAAAATCGCAATCGGTTTTAAAGAAATTTTCTGCCCAAAAACCAACATCGGCAAGCCTAGGCTTGCTTAATTATTTTATTGATTGATTAAAAAACCAATATATGTTATACTGTTTTTGTAATTTCATTCTTGGAGGTAATTTATGAAAAAGATTTTCGGCTACTACGCCAAATCACCCCTAATCCTTCGAATTGCCATCGGCCTTGTCATCGGCGTGTGCTTAGGGCTCTTTGTGCCGTCCGCCGCCTTTGTAACGGTTTTGGGTGATATTTTTGTAGGCGCTCTTAAAGCCATCGCGCCAATTCTTGTTTTTGTGCTGGTAATTTCATCCCTTTCCTGCGCTGCTATGGGAATAGGCAAACGCTTTAGCACCGTTGTTTTCTTTTATATGCTCAGCACATTTTTAGCGGCCGTAACCGCCGTTTGTGCAAGCTATCTTTTCCCCGTTACGATACCTCTTTCCTCTGTAGCAGAAAATACCGCCCCGACGGGACTCGGTGAGGTATTTAAAACCCTGCTCACCAATATGGTATCAAATCCCGTAAAGGCCCTTATCGATGCAAATTATGTCGGAATACTTACCTGGGCAATAATTTTAGGCCTTGCCCTTCGCCTTCTTGCAGGTGATAAGACCAAGCAGGTGCTCACCGATATATCTAACGCCGTATCAAAGGCAGTCTCCTGGGTTATTCAGGCGGCACCCTTTGGTATTATGGGTCTGGTTTACGGCTCTGTAAGCGAATACGGACTACAGATATTTACCGACTACGGCAAACTGCTTGCTGTGCTTGTCGGCTGTATGCTTGTTGTCGCCTTTGTTATTGACCCGCTCATTGTCGCCATTGCGCTCAAGCGCAACCCATATCCGCTGGTACTGCGTTGCTTCAAGGAATCGGGCATTACCGCCTTCTTTACAAGAAGCTCAGCGGCTAATATTCCCGTTAATATGAACCTTTGCGAGAAATTAGGTCTTGACAGGGAATACTACAGCGTTTGTATCCCCTTGGGCGCAACAATAAATATGGACGGCGCCGCAATAACAATAACTGTTATGTCCCTTGCCGCCGCCTTTTCTCAAGGAATAAGCGTTAACATTATCCTTGCCATCATCTTAAGCTTTGTTGCAACCCTCGGCGCCTGCGGCGCTTCGGGTGTTGCGGGCGGCTCGCTGCTTCTTATTCCTATGGCTTGCTCACTGCTCGGAGTAGGTCAGGAAATTGCAATGCAGGTCGTTGCGGTCGGCTTTATAATCGGCGTTGTTCAGGATTCTCTTGAAACCGCAATAAACTCCTCGGGTGATGCTATTTTCTGCGCCACCGCAGAGTTTCGCGAATGGCAGAAAAAGGGCAAAAAATTACCCTTTTAAATCGCGGTTGAAAACTTTTGGATAATTTTTATAAAAGTTTTAAAAAAACTCTTGACAAATAGTTAATTATGCTTTATAATAAAACCAGAACAAGAGAGAATATAAGAAGAAATAAACTCCGATGAGAGGCAGAAAGGTGGCTGATACCAATGAAGACGGAAACCGAACCGGTGATATCAGCCGATATTATGCTCTAAAACATTTAAGGAGTGAGTCCAAAACAGAACTAACCTTTTAATTCGACAAAGAATAAAATGAGTTGGAGAAGGACCAATGTACTAATTAGTATTTTTACCGACAAATAAAATAATTAAAGTTTCGGTGAATCCAATGAAATAATAAATCGGCCCGTCGTACAATGTACGGCGGGCTTTGTTTATTTATTTAATCCTCTTTGCGCAGGACCTGTAATCAGCCTTCCCGAATAATCGAACCGCGAACCGTGGCAAGGACAGTCCCAGCTTTTTTCGTCAGGGTTCCATTCAAGGCGGCAACCAAGATGCGGACATTTTGTATCGACTATATGGTATTCTTCTGCGCTTTCCCTGTATACGCCAACCCTTTTTCTCTCATAAATAACTACTGCGCCGTTTCCTATCGGAATGTCTTCAAGCCTTGATTTTGGTATGCAAAAATTCTGGCGGATAATACCCTTTGAGGAATGATAAACCTCCCTTGCAATCCCTTTTGCCGCAGTAAAGGAAAACCTTGAGGGTGAAAAAACGGCGGCAGCCGCATTGTCCTCGCCGCAGATAAGGTCGCAAATAAGCCTTGCCGCTACGGCAGAAGTGCTCATCCCCCATTTAGCGAATCCCGTTGCAATATATGTGTTATCGTTTTCCCCAAAACGCCCGATATAGGGTATGCCGTCAGCGGTTATACAATCCTGTGCCGACCAACGGGCAAACGCTGCGCTTTTCGGGTACAAACTTTTAGCCGTGCGAAGCAGCATATCGTATTTCCCGCCAAGACTGTTCTCACCCGTGCGATGTCCGCCGCCGCCCAGCAATAAAAGATCGTGCGCGCCGCGAAAGGACAAAGGGTTTTGATCGATACCGATATACATTCCGCTTATTCTTTGCGCATTTTCAAGGGCAACAACATAGGAACGCTCTTGATGCTCCCTTGCAAAGAACATACCCGGAAAGTTTACAAACGGATAGTGACAGGCAAAAACGATATGCTGCGCCGTGACCTTGCCCGTGTTGCAAAAAAGGATATTGTCAACCACCTTTTCTACACGTGTATTCTCATAAATTTCAAGGTTCGCACTTATATGAGCAATAAATCTCAGCGGGTCAAACTGCGCCTGATTATCAAGCCGTAAAGCCCCCGCAACGGGCAGGGGAAGTTCGGTGTTATCGGTCATCTCACACTCCACGCCGAGGGTATTATACGCCGCCTTTTCCTTTTCTAATTTTTCGGTACCGTAAACAGAATAAATAAAGGCGCTCGTACGGGAAAAATCACAGTCAATTTTATTTTCCTCAATATACTTAGCATACCAATTCACCGCATCGAGGTTTGCCTTTAAATAAAGGCGCGCTTTATCGGCACCGAATTTTTTTATCATATTATGGTAGATATACCCGTGCTGAGCGGTTATTTTGGCTGTGGTATTTGCAGTTTGCCCCGATGCAATACGCCCCGCCTCTAAAATTACCGCTTTTTTACCGCGCCTTTTTAAAATCGCGCCGATTAGTATTCCCGCCATGCCTCCGCCGATTATTGCAATCTCGGTTTCAATATTTTTATTTAAATTTTCTCTTTGGGAAATATCCCTCTCCCATATAGAATTATTAAGCAAAAAAACACATCCTTTTTAAAAGGATATGTTCAGGCTCCAATTTTATTTGTGCTAAATTAAACCAAATTTTTAGTTGACAAAAGTTAATTTTTTTAATATTCTATATTACATAGAATATGTATAAGGAGTTTCATTTTATGGCCGAAATCAAAGAATTTAAAGCCCTGCGCTTTACCGAAAAAGCGGGCGAAATAGGTGAGCTTGCCTGTCCGCCCTACGATATTATAAGCCCTGCGCAAGCCGAGCAGTTTTTAAAGACCAATCCTAAGAATATAATCCGTCTTGAGCTTCCCGAACAGAACGAAGCAGGCTACAAGAATGCAGGTGACACCCTTGCCGAATGGGAAAACGAGGGTGCCGTTAAGTGTGAGGATACCGAGAGCCTTTATATTTATGAGGAATGCTTTAGCGTTAAGGGCAAGGAGTATTCCTTTAAGGGCTTTGTAAGCCGTGTTAAACTGCACGAGTTTTCTGACGGTGTTGTCCTCCCCCACGAGGAGACCCTCTCAAAGGCAAAGACCGACCGCCTTAATCTAATGCGCGCAACGGGATGCAACTTTAGCCAGATATACTCGCTTTACTCTGATGAAAAGGGCGAGAGCCGCGCTATGATAGCCGAACTTTCCTCTGGTGCGCCCACACAAAGCTTCACCGATGATGACGGCGTAACTCATAACCTTTGGGTAGTGCAAAAAAGCGAAAAGACTACCGCTTTATGCAAATGGTTTGAGGATAAAAAGCTTTATATTGCTGACGGTCATCACCGCTATGAAACCGCCCTTAACTACAAAAATGAATTAGCCAATAAGGGTATAGTAAATACCGCCGCAGACTATGTTATGATGTTTCTTGTCGATATGGAAAACCCCGGTCTTGTAGTTTTCCCGACCCATAGAATAGTGCGCGACCTGAACGAGTTTGATGCGCAGGCATTGCTTAAAGCCTGTGAGGCGGATTTTGAGGTTGCACCTTGCGAGCAAAGCAGTCTGCAAGCAGGTCTTGATACCGCCTATGCCGAAGGAAAGGTTGCCTTTGGCTTTGTCAGCCACGGCAAGTGCGCACTACTCACCTTAAAGGATATTTCGATAATGGAGAAAATTATGGCAGGCGCAGGTAAGGCGGTAAGAGAGCTTGATGTTTCGGTACTGCACAGCCTTATTTTGGAGCAACACCTGAAAATAGATAAGGAAAATATGGCAAAGCAGATAAACCTGACCTACACCCGCAGTGCGCAGGAGGCGCTTGATGCCGCAAACAGCACTGCAAACTGTGCATTTATGCTTAACCCCACAAGAGTTGAGGAGATTGCCGCCGTTGCCGCTGCAGGCGACAAAATGCCCCAAAAATCGACATATTTCTATCCCAAACTTATTACAGGAATGGTAATGAACAAATTTTAAAGCTTTATAGCCTGGCGTATAATAGAAATTACCGCGAAGTAAATTTACTTCGCGGTAATTTTTTTACTTTAGTTTTTCAATTATATCGGCGGTGTTATCAAGGTAATGGGTATTAAGCCGCTCAATATGTCCCTCATCTGCAAGGGTAGCAAGGGTAGTATCAATAGGCATTTTATCGAGAAGGGGAATTCCCAACTCGTCGGCAACACTTTGCGTTTCACTCTTGCCGAAAATATGGAACTCCTTGCCGCAGTCGGGGCATTTTACATAACTCATATTCTCAACTATTCCAATCACGGGAATATTCATCATCTTAGCCATATTGTATGCCTTTTTCACTATAAGCGAGACGAGGTCCTGCGGCGAGGTTACTATTACAATACCGTCAAGCGGAATCGACTGGAACACAGTCAACGGAACATCGCCCGTTCCGGGAGGACAGTCGATAAACAGATAATCGGTCTCACCCCAGATGACATCACTCCAGAACTGCTTGACTGCGCCCGCAATTACGGGGCCGCGCCAAACGACGGGTGACTCAGGGTCAGCCATAAGCAGATTTATTGACATCATCTTAATTCCCGAATGAGTAATTTCGGGCATAATGCCGTACTCAGCAGATTTTGCGTTTTCCTTTACGCCGAACATTTTAGGAATTGAGGGACCTGTTATATCGGCATCCATAAGACCAACCTCATAGCCCTTGCGCCTTAAAAGCACCGCAAGGCTGGAAGAAACCATCGATTTGCCGACTCCGCCCTTGCCGCTTACAACACCTATTACCTTTTTAATATTATTAAGCTCGTTTGTAGGCTCCAGCAAAGACTGATTTTCTTTTTTTGCGCTGGCGCAGCTTGAGCAGTCACCGTTGCAGGAAGTACTATTACATTTTCTTGTCTTTTCCAAAATAAACATCTCCAAACATAGTCAAAGCGGGTTATCCCCGCTTCTCTTATTATACTCTTTATTTTTTATTTTTCAATAGCTTAACGGCAGAAATTATACTTTCCTTTGCATCATTAACAGGAAAATATTCAAGACCTATAAAGCCGTTATACCCTGCGGCATCTATTTTCTGGGCAATATAGGCGTAGTTTAACTCACCGTAGTTAAGCTCGTGTCTACCGTCAGACCCCGCGCAGTGCATATGCCCAATCTTGTCTATATTCGGCAGTAGGTTTGTTAAAATGTCGCCCTCGGTTATCTGCTGATGGTAAATGTCGAAAAGCACCTTTATATTATCGCTTCCTACCTCATCAATTATCTCGTAAGCCTCTTTTGAAGATGTAAGATAATATCCTTGATGGTTCTTTTTATCGTTAAGCGGCTCAATAACAAGGGTTATTTTCGTGCCCTTTAAAATATCTGCCGCTTGTCTTAGTCCCTCAACAAGGCTCTTGTGCTGAAATGCTCGGTCTGCGCCTGTATCATCGCCAACCTGCGAGATAATTGTTTTGCAGTTAAGACTCTTGGCGACCTCAATAGTTTCCCTAAGCCCCTCAAGGTACTGCATTCTGCATTGCGGGTCAACGAGGGAAATAAATCGGGTGCAAAGGGCAACGGTCCTTTGTTTGTTTTTTTCAGCGATAGCCTTAATAGCCTCAATATCCTTATCCCACCAGCCCCAGAACTCAAAGTCCTTTATACCAAGCGTGTTAATTTCTTCAAGGCCCTTTAAAATATCTGAGTCAAAAACCGCGGGAAGGCAAACCGATATATTCATTTTTCTCACCTCGCCTGAATTGTATCACAGCGGGGTGTATAATGTCAATTAAAATTCGGTAAATATTTTTCTTGCGCAGCTTTGTGGTGAATAATCCCACCGCTCAATTCTCTTGTCGCGGTAAAAATACTCTATTTCGGGCGCAAAAAAGGTATCAAAGCTATCAATTATAATGAGCTTCACCTTCATTTTTTCGGGAAGTATATTTTTTATGTATACGCTTGCCTGCTGCCCCGTGCGCACACCGCTTTTAAGCTCGGCAAGCCCTGCAAGGTTTGGGGTAAGCTCAACGAAAATTCCATAGTCCTCCACACTTCGCACAACGCCTGTAACGGTTTGGCCCTGACAAAATTTATCGGCGTTTTGCTCCCAAGTGCCAAGCAGTTCCTTGTGGGTTAAGGTTATTTTTCCGTCATCGGCAATACTCTTAATTATAACTCGTATATCCTCGCCCACGTTAAATCGGTCGCTCGGGTGGGATATTCGCGAAACCGAAACGGCATCAATGGGCAAAAGAGCTATAATTCCGCATCCGATATCACAAAAGGCACCAAAGGACTCAAGATGGGTTATCCTAGCGCCCATAATATCACCGGGGGTAAGCAGGGACAAAAACTCATTGCGGCACTTTTCCTGTGCTTTTCTTCTTGAAAGGGTGGCATAAAGTCTGCCGTTTTCATCACTTTTAACCCCCGTAACAACAAAGCTCACCGCCTTGCCCACGCGGGAAATAAGGGCAATGTCGCGCACGCTGCCCTCGGTTATTCCTATTGCCCCCTCGTTTCGTGGAATAATTCCGCGCATACAGCCGAGGTCGACTATAAGGTTATGGTTGGCATCACACATAAGGCAGACCGCTTCTAAAATTTCGCCCGTTGCGGCTGCTTGAGCCAGAGCAGAGGGGGTTAGCATATTTTTCTGATTTGTGGCGGCATTTTTAAGCCAGCCTTCTGGGAAAAAGGTATTCACTTTGCTTTTCAAACCTTTCTTTTAACATTTTTATACAAATATATGTTTAGAGGACATTTTAAATGCCTTGTTTTCCTTGCGTTTTTTAAAATAATATGCTAAAATAAAATGAATATTTATGTATGAAAGGCGGTTTATACTATGAAATGTCCCTTCTGCAGTTTTGAAGAAAGCAAGGTTATTGACTCGCGTCCCACCGATGAGGGTGAAAAAATCCGTCGCCGCAGGGAATGTCTTAATTGCGGCAAACGCTTTACCACCTACGAACAGATCGAAAGTCTGCCCATTATGGTTGTAAAGAAGGACTCCACCCGCGAGGTTTTCAGCAGGGAAAAGTTGCTTAAAGGTATGCTCCACGCCTGCCAGAAACGCCCCGTTTCCATTGACGAGCTTGACGCTATCATTGACGATATTGAAGCCACCATACAAAACTCCCTTGACCGCGAGGTTACAAGCGAGAAGATAGGCGAGCTTGTTATGGAGAAATTAAAGGCAGTTGACGAGGTTGCCTATGTTCGCTTCGCCTCGGTTTACCGCCAGTTTAAGGATATTAACACCTTTATGAGCGAGCTTAATAAGCTTTTGCAAAAGTAGCCCCCTTCAAGGAGAATTTTAATGACAGACTTTGAACGTTTAGCGCAGCTTTTGCTGCCGAATATTGACAAAACTCCCGATTATTTCGAAAACCTTTACCCCGCAAGAAACCTTCCTGAGGGCGCAAGGGTTACCCGTGTTGCGCCCAGCCCCACGGGATATCTGCATCTCGGCACCCTTTTTGCAGCCCTTGTAAACAGAATAACCGCAACCTCGACAGGCGGCGTGTTCTTCACCCGTATTGAGGACACCGACAAAAAGCGTGAAGTGGTCGGCGGAATAGAAGATATTATTGACTCTCTTAACCGCTTTGGCATTGCAATTGACGAAGGCTTTGTTTCGGGAACCAACCAAATAGGTGACTATGGCCCCTATCAGCAAAGTCAGCGTGCCGAGATTTACCAGACCTATGTTAAACAGCTTATAAAGCAGGGCCTTGCTTATCCGTGCTTTTGTACCGCGCAGGAATTAGAGGCGGTAAGAAATGAGCAGGAGGCAGCCAAAATTCGCACAGGCTACCACGGCAAATGGGCAAAGCACCGCGATATTACTTTAGAGCAAGCCGAGCGGCTTATAGCCGAAGGCAAGCCCTATGTTATACGCCTTAAGTCCCCGGGAAATGAAGAAAACAAGGTTGTTTTCGAGGATGCGATTAAGGGTAAAATAGAAATGCCCGAAAATGATGAGGATTTTGTTCTTTTAAAGTCTGACGGTATACCCACCTACCACTTTGCCCATGCGGTTGATGACCATTTAATGCGCACCACCCATGTAATGCGCGGTGATGAGTGGATATCCAGCGTGCCCAAGCATATTCAGCTTTTTAAGCTTTTAGGCTTTAAGGTACCTAAGTTTGCTCATATTTCACCCATAATGAAGCTTGATAACGGCGCAAAGCGCAAGATTTCCAAGCGCAAAGACCCCGAAGCGGCGGTACACTTCTTTGCCGAGCAGGGCTATGAGGGCGAAAATGTTATTGAGTACCTTATGACTATAGCCTCCTCCGAGTTTGAGGACTGGCGCCGCGCTAACCCCGATGAAAACTATAAGAAATTCAAGTTTAACCCTAAAAAGATGAGCGTTTCGGGCGCACTTTTTGATGAAAACAAACTGCTTGATGTAAGTAAAAACCGCCTTTGCAGACTTTCCTCTGCCGAGGTTTACGAAAAACTGACCGACTGGGCGCAGGAATTCGACCGTGAGTTTTATGAAATTCTTACCGCCGACCCTGACTTCACCCGCGCAATGCTTGCCATTGACCGCGATGATGTAGCAAAGCCGCGAAAAGACCTAGCTCGTTGGAGTGACGCCAAGGATTACTACTCCTATTTTTATGAGGCACTATACACTCCCGATTACACCCTGCCCGAAAATATTTGTGCGGCAGATGCGGTTGAGTTTTTAAAGCAATATAAGGATATTTATAACGCAGCGGATGACCGCCAACAGTGGTTTGACCGTATTAAGTCGCTGTGTCCCGCGCTCGGTTTTGCTGAGCAGACTAAGGAGTATAAGGCAAATCCCGAAAATTACAAAGGCCACGCAGGAGATTTAAGCACCGTACTTCGTATAGCCGTTACGGGCAGACGAAACACGCCTGACCTATGCAGTATTATGCAGGTTTTGGGGAAAGATACCTGTATGAATCGTATCGATGAGGCAATTAGGAGAATTAGCAATGGAAGAAATTAAAACCACACAGTCGCAGGAAATAAAGCCCTCTAACTTTATTCACGATTTTATTGACGAGGATTTAAAGGAAGGTGTGTACGATAAGGTACAAACCCGTTTTCCGCCCGAACCCAACGGATATTTGCATATAGGACATGCCAAAGCTATCTGCATTGATTTCGGCACCGCCGAAAAATACTCAGGTAAATGCAATCTTCGTCTTGACGACACCAACCCCACAAAGGAAGACGTGGAATATGTTGATGCCATTATGGAGGATATTAAATGGCTTGGCTTTAAGTGGGATAATGTTTTTTACGCCTCTGACTATTTTGATTTTATATATGACTGCGCGCTAAAGCTTATCGAAAAAGGGCTTGCTTATGTTGATGAGTCTACCCCCGACGAGATAAGACAGATGCGCGGCACCCTGACGCAGGCGGGCGTTAACAGCCCCTACAGGGACCGTCCCATCAACGAAACCAAGGACCTTTTTGCGCGTATGACCGCGGGTGAGTTTGACAACGGCGCAATGGTGCTAAGGGCTAAAATTGATATGGCTTCCCCAAACCTTAATATGCGCGACCCCATTATCTACCGCATCATGAAGGTGCCGCACCACCGCACGGGCGATAAATGGTGCGTTTATCCTATGTACGATTTTGCGCACCCTCTTTCCGATGCGCGCGAGGGCGTTACCCACTCTCTGTGCTCGCTTGAGTTTGAAAACCACCGCCCTCTTTATAACTGGTTTTTACAGGCACTCGATATCAAGATGCCCCCAAGGCAGATTGAGTTCGCACGAATGAATGTAAACTACACCCTTACAAGTAAAAGAAAGTGCTTGAAGCTTGTAAACGATAACCTCGTTTCGGGTTGGGATGACCCAAGAATGGCTACCATCTGCGGTATGAGAAGACGCGGCTATCCCGCTCAGGCAGTAAGAGATTTTGTTGATAAAATAGGTGTTTCTAAGGCCTATAGCGTTATCGACTATGCGTTGCTCGAATCCTGTGTAAGGGATTATCTTAATATCGAAGCAGACCGCGCTATGGCAGTTTTACGTCCCTTAAAGGTTGTTATTGACAATTATCCCGAAGATTTAACCGAGGAAATAGCCGTTGATATTAACCCCAACAAGCCTGAGCTAGGCAAAAAAACGGTGACCTTTTCAAAGGAAATCTACATTGAGCGCGACGACTTTATGCTTGACCCGCCCGGCAAGTATTTCCGCCTTTGCCCGACAAAGGAGGTCAGACTTAAGGGAGCCTACTATATAAGATACGCCTCCCACGAGACCGATGAGCAGGGCAATATAACCACCGTCCACTGCACCTATGACCCCGACAGCCGTGGCGGCGAAACACCTGACGGCAGAAAGGTCAAGGGCACTATACACTTCGTTAACGCAAGAAACTGCGCCGATGCTACAGTAAGGCTTTATGACCGCCTCTTTAATGTAGAAAACCCCTCGGACGAGGAGGGCGTTTCCTCCTTTGCGGATAACCTTAATCCCTGTTCCCTTGTGGTTTTACAAAACTGTAAAATTGATGCCGACCTTAAAAATGCCAAGGCTGGTGATACCTTCCAGTTTATGCGTCAGGGCTATTTCTGCATTGACCCTGACAGCAACGGCGAAAACCTTGTAATCAACCGCACCGTGGCTCTCAAGGACTCCTTTGTGAAAAAATAATGCTATGAAAGTAATAGATATTTTTAATTTTCTAAACTCTAAATTCCCTTGTGAAACCGCCCAAGACTTTGACAATGTGGGACTTTTAATAGGCGATGCGCTGTGTGAGGTAACTTCCTGTATTATTGCCCTTGATTGCACCAAGGCCGTTATCGAAAAAGCAAGAAAGCAGGGCGCAAATCTAATAGTTACACACCACCCCGTTATCTTCGAGCCACTAAAGGCTCTGGCGGCTGACAGCATTCCTGCACTTTGCATAAAAAACGGTTTAAGCGTTATTTGTATGCATACTAATATGGATGTGGGTATCGGCGGCGTAAACGATGTTTTGTGCGAAGCACTTAGCCTTGAAAATGTGAAAAATGCACCCACAAAGGACGGTTATGTGCTAAAAACGGCAACGCTGCCCTATAAAATGTCGGCGGACGAGCTTGCTGAGTATATCGGCAAAAAGCTTGGCACGGCGGTACGCTATACTGCAGAGCGTTCACCTGTCGAAACCGTGACCGTATGCTCAGGTTCAGGTGGCTCTTTTTTTGAGGATGCGCTGTCCTTTGGCACCGATGCTTTTATTACAGGGGATATAAAACACAATGTATTCTTAGCCGCCGTTGACAGAGGCATCACCCTTATTGATGCAGGGCATTTTTATACAGAGGATTTAATTGTTGAACCGCTTTGCGAAATGCTTAAAAATGAGTTTTCCGATATCAAATTCACAACCGACCATACCTATCGGGTAAAACTGTTTAAATAAATATAATTTAATGCCCACCGCATCGCGGTGGGCAATTTTTTAAGATATTTCATTAACGAAAGCAGTTTATAGAATAAATAAAATTTTTCTCTCATACAATTAACTAAGTGTTTTAGGAGTTGATTGTATGAGTAAGCTGGCAAATGAACGCGCAGTAGAGTTAGGGGAATATATAGTTGAAACGGGCGCGACCGTTCGTGCGGCGGCAAGCACCTTCCATATTTCAAAATCCACCGTACATAAAGATGTTACCTCGCGCCTGAGCGCCACTGACCCTCAGCTTTACCGCAAGGTAAAACGAGTGCTTGAAATAAATAAAAGCGAGCGTCACATTCGCGGCGGATTGGCAACGCGAAAGAAATATAAGGGAGTATAAAAAAGCCTAATACTTATTTAATTTAAAAATCTCCCTTAAAAAGGGAGATTTTTTACATATTCTCAAGTTCCTTTTCAATAACTTCGGCTTCCTCCATAAGAGAAAGCAATTCCTCCTCAAGGCTTTGTGTCTGCTCGTTTATTTCGCAAAGCCTCTGGTAGTCGGTCATAACCTGCTCGGTTTGCGCTAAAGCTGAAAGCTCGTTGAGCTTGTGTTCAAGTTCTGTTATTTGCTCACCCGCCTTTTTAAGGCGTTTTTTCTTTTTATCAAGTGTTTTAAGCGGCGTTGTAAAGCGTTGCTTTTTTTGTTCGCTTTTTGTTTCAACGTCATTACTATTTTGTACTGCCGCATCGGTAGAAATTTGCCTGTTAATCCAGGTTTCGTAATTATAGGGAAAATAGGTGACGCCCTTTTCATCAAAGATAAGCAGACTATCCGCCACCTGTTTTAAAAAATAACGGTCGTGGGAAACGCAAAGCAAACTACCCGAAAATTCGCTAAGCATATTTTCAAGTGCCTCCTTACCTACAATATCCATATGGTTTGTAGGCTCATCAAGCAGTAGAAAATTCGGTTTTTTATGAAAAATCTTGCAAAGTGCAAGGCGTACGCGCTCACCGCCTGACAACACCGAGATTTTTTTAAACACATCGTCGCCTCGAAACAAAAACGCGCCAAGGTCGTTTCGCGCCTGTGTGTGCGTAAGAAGTGGGTAGGTGTCGGTATAATCCTCAAGCACCGTCTTTTCGCTTATAACCCCCGCCATCTGCTGGTCAAAATACCCCGTAGTTACACCTGCTCCGAAGCGGTAGTTGCCCGAAAGTGCAGGTACCGCGCCCGTAAGGGTTTTTAAAAAGGTTGATTTTCCCTTACCGTTACCGCCTATAATTCCTATTTTTTTGCCGCGCTTCATCTCAAGGTCAACCGTTGCAAGAATTTTTTCATAGCCAATGCCCAACTCCTGCACCGTAAGTGCCGTACCTGCGCTTTGCACGGTGGGCGTTAGGTCGGTATAAAACGCCCTTAGGTCGAACCTATCGGGTGGCGGCACAGGGTTCATTCTCTGTATTGCCTTTATTTTGCTCTGCGCCATTGCCGCCTTGGTTGCCTTGTATCGAAACCGCTCAACCAACTCGTTAAGCCGCGCTATTTCCTTTTGTTGAGCCTCATACTCCGCCCTACGGCGTAGATAGTTTTCCTTTTTTTGCCGCATAAATTCCGAGTAGTTGCCGCGGTACTTTGTAAGGGTACCGTACTCAGCCTCATAAACCGTATCCACAATGCGGTCAAGGAACATTCTATCGTGAGAAACGAGCAATATTGCACCCGGATAGCTCCTCAGATACTCCTCAAGCCAAAAAATTGCATCAAGGTCAAGGTGGTTGGTCGGCTCATCAAGCAGTAATATGTCAGGCTTTGAAAGAAGAAGCCTCGCAAATGCTATTTTGGTGCGTTGACCTCCCGAAAACTCATTTAACCTCTTATTTTTATCCTCCTGTGTAAAGCCGAATTTTGAAAGAACGGTATCGTATTCCTTTTCGTAGTAGTAGCCGCCTAAAATTTCAAAATATTCCTGTAGCTCGGCATACTCCTGCGCCGCATCGGCGTCACCCTCGTTCTCAATTTTAAAAAGTAGTTCATCAAGACGCGCCTTTATATCGGTATACCGCGAAAAAGCACGCTTAACCTCATACTCCATTGTAACGCTCTCGTCGGCAAAGGCAAGTTGCTTTAAAAATCCTATGCGAAGCTCCCCCGTTTTTGCAACACAGGGAATATCGTGATTTTCGCCGAAAACATCTATCTCACCTGCAACGGCACGAAGCAGGGTTGTTTTACCTGCGCCGTTTCTGCCAACAACGGCTATTTTCATCTTATCCTTAATTTCAAAGTTAATGTCCCGCAGTATTGTGTTACTGCCAAGCTCAATACTGCCCTTTGTTATCTGATAATGCATTTTATCTCCTATAAATTTATTATTATCGGCATTATACCGTTTTCCTCAATATCAATAACGGCATAGGTTGGTCTGCCGCTTCTGGGCTGACTCACCGACCCAGGATTAACAAGCCAAACGCCATCCTCATATACTGTTACGGGAATATGGGTGTGCCCAAACAACGCGAGGGGAATACCCCTCTTTTTTGCCGCCTCTTTAAGCGGTATAAGCGACTGTTTAACGTAAAACGGGTGCCCGTGGGTATAAAGAATTTTAGTATCTGCTATCTCGGCAAGGTCGGTGCTAACCGCAGTACTGCCAAAATCGCAGTTGCCGCTCACGGTGTAAAAACGGCGTTCGGGAAAGTCTTCAGCCACCGCCTCAATATCCCTTATATTATCACCAAGAAAAAATATATGCCTTGAGCATTCTTGCACAAGTATTACCTTGCGCACTGCGGCTGTATTGCCGTGGGAATCGGAAATAACGGTTATTCTCAATGTTTGTCCTCATTCATATAAAATTTATTTATTCATATAATATATTATACACAAACGGAAGGGGAGTGCAAGATGAAAGAAAACCAAAATTTTTTAAATAACCTTACACCCGAACAATTAAAGGCTGCAAAAAGCTCGGATGTAAAGGGCCTTTTAAAAAGTCTTGATAAAAAAAGTCTCGAAACGCTCAAGGGTATTTTAAAGGATGAGCAGCGCACTAAAGAAATTTTATCCTCACCCGAGGCGCAGGCTTTGTTTAACTCCGTTATAAAAAAGGACGGTAAATAAAATGGATGATATTCAAGGCAAGCTTGCCGAAATTTTAGGGGATGAGGACTCTATGCGCCGTGTGCAGGCTCTGGCGCAGCAGCTCCTCGGCGAAAACCAGCCCGAAGCGGCACCGACACCCGATAATAAGCCGTCCCCTGCTCTGACTGATATCGGCTCAGTGGATATGGGAAGGCTTATCGGTCTTGTTTCGAAATTTCAAAGCAGAGGTGAGGATGACCGAACAAGGCTGCTCCTTGCCCTTAAGCCCCATTTAAGCAGTGAGCGGGCGAAACGCGTAGATACCGCCGTTAAGCTTTTAAAGCTTATTGACCTACTCCCGCTCCTTAAAGAAGCCAACCTGTTTTCGGGAATTTTTTAGGAGGCTCTTATGGAATCGGATTTTCAGCGTATGCAGCGTGAGGCAACACAACGTCTTCGCGAAATGCATGAGCGCACAAAAAAAGAAGCAAATCATCAAGCCCCTGCCGCCACGCCTGCCCCCCAAAAAACCTTTGCGACGCAAAAGAAAAATGATAACCCTCTTAATATTTTTTCTTCCCTTTTTTCAGGCAGCGGTGACGGGCTTCTTATTGCGGGCTTACTGTTTCTTCTCCACCGCGATAAGGGCGACGAGCTACTTATGCTGGCGTTGCTGTATATTCTGATGTAAACAGCTATAAAAGTGTAATTTTTTGCTTCGTTTTTGTACTTTTTTATGGAATAAATTATTACAGTTTTTTAACCTTTTTTCGACATATTTTGTTGTTATGTTAACTATGTAACCTATTAACACTTATTAAAGTTATCCACACATATATCCCCTGTTTTTTCCACGAAAACGGTGTAAAAGGCTAAATCAAAGGCTTAAAACGGTGGATAAGTCGGTTAACAAGTTGAATCAATGATTATTCATAAATAAAATGAATAAAATAATTATGTAAAACTATCTGCCTTTTGAAATTTAAAAACTTCTTTTCTTTTTTCGACTTTTGGTGTATAATGAATATAGGTTGGTGAAAAAGCGCACTTGCGCTTTTTCACGGACAAATTTCTAATTTGTCCGTGAAATTATAAAAATAATTTCACCTATTTCATTGCAATGATGTCGGCGTAAATAATCAAGGATTATTTACATA
>JAZRQA010000020.1:0-61411 GCA_045649505.1 Acutalibacteraceae bacterium | reverse complement strand
GCACCGGTTAAAATCCATTCGCCCGATACAACCTCAAAAACATTCTCATCGTATACAGGGGTTAGTGCCATAGATTTGAATTCTGCATTACTATTTAAAGAAACCGTAACTGTAATTGTATCGCCAAGCTTTACAGTGTTTGCAGATGTTTTAGAGTTAACCTTTACAGCTTCTGCCGCAAAAACAGAAACAGAAAGTGAGAATATTAACACTAAACAAATCAAAAAACTAATAATCTTTTTCATCAATCTATCTCCTTATTTGTGTAATGGATATTTTTCAAGAAGCAAGGTGTGATAAAGCAAATAAATTGCATCATCACTATCTAAATCACCATCACCGTTAAAGTCACACTTTTGATTAACGGCATATTCTTCCGGTAGGAGTGTATGGAATAAAAGATAGATTGCATCGTCACTGTCAATTGTTTCGTTTCCGTCGGCATCACCTAAAATATAAGTGAGCGCAGGAGTGATATCGTATTTTTCCTCATGGTTACATACGCTACAGGTATGTGTTGTATAACCGTCTTTTTTATATTCGGGCTCTACAATTGTCGGTGTTCCGTATTTGTGTCCAAGAGCGGATATCTCTACATATGTTGTATAATCACATATCCTACAAGTCTCATATGCATTCCATCCAATCTCGGTGCAAGTAGCATCTTTTGCATCGTGATGAGTTAAATTATGACCAGGCGCTTTAATCGTCTTATTTTCTCTTGAAAGTTCTTCATTACATACTGAACAGTACACTACACTATCGTAAGAACCATCGGTGATACATGTTGCTTCTACACGATTTTCTTCTTTAGTGACAGTTGGATTATGACCAAGCGGATGTGTTTCTTTATAGGTTGTATAATCACAACGTGAGCATGTGTCATAAGCATCCCAACCAACCTGGGTGCAGGTAGGGGACTGCGCCTCGTGTGTAATTATATCGTGTCCGAGCTTATTAAGTGTAATTGTTTCACGCGAAAGTTCTTCGTCACATACCGAACAATATACAACACTGTCATAGGATCCGTCTTCGGTACAGGTAGGATTAACACGGTTCTCTTCAACGGCATTTGCAGCATCGTGACCTGTGGCATCAATTGTGATTGCTTCGCGTGAGAGTTCATCATTACATACTAAGCAATATACTACGCTGTCGTAAGTGCCGTTTTCGGTACAAGTCGGAGCAATACGATTTTCTTCAACTGCATTGCCGGCAGTATGTCCTGTAGTATCAATTGTAATTACTTCACGTGAAAGTTCAACATCGCATACTGAGCAATATACTACGCTATCATAGGCACCATCATCAGTACAGGTGGGTTCGATACGATTTTCTTCTACAGGGTTACTGGATGTGTGACCAAGGGAAGCGAGAGTGTTACCTTTAATATTTTCATTGCAAATATTGCAGTGATAAATTGTATAGCCTTCTTCGGTACAAGTGGGGTCGGTTACAACTCCGGCGTCAGCATCGACTGCATGGGCTGCAAAAGATGCACGACCGCCCACAAAAGGAACCACTTTGAGACCGTTTATACAGTTTTTATCCTGTCCATCAAAAACTTCTGCATAAATAACTACATCTCCGCAAAAAGTATCTTTTACCTTGAATTTCAAAGTAAGCATTTCTCCAGTTGCTGTAGAAACATTGTTCATCATTAATGTGTAGCAAATACTATCGCTATAAACATAAACGCCTTCTATGTCATTAGAAAACAGATTTGCACTAGTATAGTCAACAAACTCAAGCGCATTTGGATTAAATTTAACAGAAAATTTAAGAATAGTAATGCCGGTATTTTGGTCTGCACTAATCTTTACAGAAACTTCGTCACCGCTTTTATAAATAGCTGGCGAGAAAGAAACAGGAGTGGTGGTCTCTGCCACCACTCCCACCTCAAAAGTTTCGATAGTTTCAACAGTTTCAGCATTAACAGTAACCATTGAAGTTGAGAAGATTAGAGCGGCAGCCAAAAGCATCGATAAGATTCTTTTAAGTTGCATCTCTTATACCTCCAAATCACATATCTAAATAGTCATCGTTGCCAACAACTGCATTGTGAAGAAGTGCAAAGTCATAAGCAGTTACATATCCATCCTTATCAAGGTCAAATACGGTTTCGTAAACACCTTCTGCTGCATCTGCAGAATTATACCATTTTGCAAAATTCATTGTATCTGCAGAATCAATAACACCGTTACCATCAGCATCACCAAGTGTTACAACGTTAATACCTGCTTCTGTGCCAAAATCAACTATCAATTCGTTGATATAAGCATCATCGTCGTTACGAGCGGCAACACCGGGAGCTACAGTGAAGTCTGCAACACCGGTAAAGTCTTTATTAACTTTAAAAGTAAGAGTTGCAAAAAGATATTCGCCTTTTTCGAATTTTTTATCAACATAGTTATATCCCATGTTTTGTGCGAGTGCAACAACATATGAACTGTTTGCTGCATCAATATATGTGTTAGCAGTTACATCAAATACCTTGCCTTCAACATTTACCAAAGTAAGATTTTGATTAAAGCCGATAGCAAAGTTAAGACCATAAAGTCTTGCAATATCACTGTTAACATTCATATAAACATTAAGTGTAATATAACCGGAATTTACAGCTACATCACTACCGTTAATACCAATTGCTTCATAAGTAAAGGTTATCTCTTCATTTAATGCAGCAATTTCATTCTGTGCAACGAGTACTTCATCACAAACGGAGCAGTGCTTACCTTCGGTAAGACCTGTAGTGTCGTAAGTAGGAGCAACAGCTTCATCGATAATTTCGGTGTGGCCAAGTGCAGCCAACTCATTATAAGTAGTATGATCGCATCTGGAGCAATCTTCATATGCATCCCAACCAATATTAGTACAATCAGGTGCCTGTGCGTCATGCTGAGTTAAATCATGACCAAGAGCTGCTAATTCATTATAAGTAGTGTGATCACATCTAGAGCAGTCTTCATAAGCATCCCAACCAATTTCAGTACAGGTAGGATCCTGTGCGTCATAGTGGGTTAAATCGTGGCCAAGAGGAGCGATATCGAAGAAGAGTGTAGTGTAATCACAGAATGCGCACTCGAGGTGATCGGTGTAACCGGGCTCAGTACAGGTAGCGGGCTTCTCAAGATATCTCTCGAGTCTATGACCGAGAGCAGCCTTCTCTACATAAGTAGTATAGTCACATCTCGAGCAATCCTCATATGCTTCCCAACCAATATTGGTGCAATCGGGAGCCACTGCATCATGCTGAGTTAAATCATGTCCAAGAGCATCAACAAAGTTATCCTTGAAGACTTCATCACAAATGAGGCATTTTTTAACGGTATAACCCTCTTCAGTACATTTGGGCTCTACGATACCTAAAGTTAAACAGTCATAATGACCTGTTGCAGGAACAGTAGAATCTACATACTCGTTATCACAACGTGAGCAAGTGTGAGTGGTAAAACCTTCCTCGGTACAAGTAGGATCGGTTACTACTGAAGCATAGTCGTGACCAAGAGCTGCCAACTCATTGTAGGTGGTGTAGTCACATCTTGAGCAGGTAACATAAGCATCCCAACCAATTTCAGTACAAGTTGCAGCCTTAGCTTCGTGTGCAACTTCATCATGACCTAAAGCATCTACAAAAGCATCTTTATATGTATCATCACAACGCGAACAAGTGTGAGTAGTAAAGCCAGCATCTAAACAAGTAGCTTCGGTAACTACATCTAGATAATTATGATTATCAGGATCAATCGGAGTTGTCTTTTGTGCTGCTAAAACGATGTGGCAATCGCCGCACTCAATCTGGAAAGTAAGACCGGTTTCAGTACAGGTTGCCTTAACTTCGTTTTTAGTAACTACGCCTCTATGAGAAAGCGGATCGGGGTCAACGTAGGTGTCAACATATGACTCATCACAACGGGAGCAATCGTGAGTAGTATAACCTTGAGCAGAGCAAGTAGGAGCAGTTACGGTAGCAATATAATCATGTCCGAGAGCGTCAACAACTTCTTGAGCAACGATAACTGCATCACAAACGGAGCAATGCTTTCCTTCAGTAAGACCTGTTTCGGTACAAGTAGAAGCAACCGCATCATCAATTACTTCGGTGTGGCCAAGAGGATCAACAACGATATTTTCTCGGCTTAGTTCTGCATCACATACGTCACAGTAAATAACGGAATCATAAGAACCAGAGTTTACGCAATCGGGAAGAACTTCGTTCTCCTTAACAGCTTCACCAGGAACATGCTGGAGAGGTTCACCAACAGGCTCATCAAAAGTGAAGGAACATACCTTACAAGTATATCTTACAATTTCAGCATCTTCACAAGTAGCGCCGATTACCTGCTTATCATAGTCGTGATGTCCAACACATGCAATAGTTTCTCTCTTGGTTTCGTGGCATACAGAGCACTCGTAGTCGATATAACCATCTACAACACAAGTAGCATCCTGTCTGCCGGTCTCAACCCAGTCGTGGCCGGTAGCATCAATTACATGGTTAGTACGAACAAATTCCTCTCCACATACAGAACAGTAAATAACGGTGTCGTATGAGCCGTTGTTTTCACAATCGGCCTCAACACGATTTTCTTCAACCTCACTGCTTGCAGTATGACCTAATGCATCTACATATGTATCAACGTAGGTATCATTACAATCGGGGCAAGTGTGGGTGGTATAACCCTTCTCAGTACAAGTAGGATCGGTTACTACAGAACTGTGAGAGTGACCGGTAGCAGGAATTTCTACATACTCGTTTAAATCGCAGGTGTTACAAGTTCTGTAAGCATTCCAACCGATTTCGGTACAGGTGGGAGCCTGAGCATCATGATTTACGTAATCATGTGCACCTGTGGGCACTGCGGTAAGTTCTGCATATGTTCCGTGACACTCGTCACATTCATATACTTTGTATCCAAAGTTTGCACAGGTAGGAGCAACTTCACTTGTTACTGTGCCTGTGCGTGTTGCAGGGTCACATTCACATTTTGTTGCTTCTAATGCAGATGCAGGTATTATTAGCTGTGTTAAGAGCATTGATAATACTAAAAGCATTGCAAAGATTTTAGAAAAATGTCTCTTCATAATTTTTTCTCCTTATTAGTTTTTGTTTTTACATTTGCTATAAGCTTTAGGATGTCCGCGTGGTAACACAATAAAAAAGTACAAAATTCAACAACTCCTGATTTCCCGTTAATATAGGGCTATTTTTGCGACAAAATGACTATTATCAAATGGTGTACCTTTTGATAATGGCCGTTTTTAACAGGTAAGGAATTGCTTTTCAGTTATCATTAAATAAATATCTTCAAAAATTCGATTTTTTCTTAAAAGTACTTGCATTTTCTTTTCATTTATGATAAAATACCATAGAATAAAATGACTCTCAAAAGGTACACCTTTTGAGAGTCATTTTATTTATTTCTCAGTATTCTGTGCTCACGCAAGCGACGATAAAATGTAGCTTCACTTATATTACAGATTGTTAATACTTGCTCAAGAGATAATTGCCTTTTCTCCCACTTATTTATTAATTCATCAAATTCAATCGGAACTGGAGATTCCGGTCTACCAAACTTAACACCCCTTGCTTTTGCGGCGGCAATGCCTTGTGCTTGTCGTTTCTTTATATTTTCGCGTTCGCTCTGCGCCACAAAAGAAAGTATCTGCAAGACAAGGTCAGCAATAAACGTTCCCATTAAGTCTTTCCCATTTCTCGTGTCAAGCAGCGGCATATCAATAACGCAAATATCTATTCCAATATCTTTCGTGAGTATTCGCCACTGCTTTTGAATGTCTTCGTAATTGCGACCTAAGCGGTCTATGCTAAGTATGTAGAGTAAATCTCCTGACTTTAATTTTTTAACGAGTTTTTTATATTGCGGCCGCTCAAAATCCTTGCCCGACTGCTTATCAATATAAATATTATTAGTCGGCACATTGTTTTCTTCCATAATAATAAGTTGCCTGTCTTCGTTTTGATCGATACTCGATACTCTCACATAACCATAAATATTTCCCATAATATTACCTCCTGTGCCCAATATTATTTTACAATATTTGGGCGATTTTTGTTTTGAGATAATATAAGGAACATTAAAATACGACTTTCAAGAAAACATTAATATAATAAAAAACTGCACATAAACCGAAGTTTAATATGCAGATAATATATTGACTAACTGCACATAATAAGATATAATTATATGCAGTAAAGGAGTGTGTGATATGAGAAAATTTGATTATTCGTTTTTAAATAATGGTTTACTACCCGCCAATCTTATTAATTTAACTTCAAGCATTGCATCTTTGAAAACTATGGCAGGAGTACGTAAAGAAGAATATGCAAAGGTTTTTACGGAACTTGAGGCGGTAGCGAAGGTGCAGTCGGTTAAGAGTTCTAACGCCATTGAGGGCATTGTAACAAGCGATGAACGTATTGCCGCAATTGTAAATCAGGATAGTGCACCTTTAAATCATACCGAAGGTGAAATTGCTGGTTATCGTGACGCCCTTAACGCTATTCATCTGAATCATGACAATCTTGATTTAAGAGAGTCTGATATTTTAAGACTGCACGAAACAATGATGCAGATCGCAGGATATGAATATGGTGGTCAATATAAAACTGGCGATAACTATATTATAGAAGAAGATAAGAACGGTAATAGAAAAGTAAGGTTTAGACCGACGCCTGCTTCCGAGGTAAAAGAAGCAATGGAGCAATTAGAACTTGCCTATATGGAAGCACGTAACGATGCTAATATTAATCAGCTTCTGTTGATTCCTTGCGTTGTTCTTGATTTCTTATGTATTCACCCTTTTAGAGATGGTAACGGTAGAATGTCTAGGCTCATATCTTTGCTTTTACTCTATAAAAATGGTTATGATGCTGGTAAATATGTATCTTTTGAAGAGCAGATTAACAATTATAAAGCATTTTATTATGAAGCTCTTCGAGAATCTTCTATAGGTTGGCATGAAAATGAGAACACCTATGTTCCGTTTATAGAGAACTTCTTGTCCACCTTGTATATGTGTTATAAAGAGCTTGACAAACGCTTTGCTGTTGTCAATGGGAGAAAGATTACTAAAAAGGCTCGAATTGAAGCAACCGTGCTCAATAGTTTAGTTCCTATTTCCAAATCTGAAATCTGCGATATTTTGCCTGATGTGAGTCCCACTACCGTTGAGGCAGTACTAAGTGTTATGGTAAAGAACGGTCAGGTTAAAAAGATTGGACATGCAAGAATGACGCGATATATTAAGTCTTAAGGAGAATCATAATGAAAGCGATTCAAATAAAAAAGCATCAAGTTGCGGCAATAGAAGCGATAAAGAATGCGATTAATAATAAGCAACCAGAGATAACGATTGAGATGGCAACCGGGACAGGAACAAGCTTGATTTTGGCAAAAACGCTTGAGTATTTGCTGGAAATTGGTAAGAAAAAGGTTCTAATCATTACTGGGTCTGTTAGTATCAAAGAACAACTAAACAGTTGGCTTTTCGAACATTATAAAGACTTAATAAATATTGATAAACACTTGGTTGATGTTAGGAATGTACAATATGTCTATAAAAACGCAGACGTAATTAATGACACATATCATTTTATTATTACATATGATATTCCTCAATCAAATCGGTGCTACGAGATTCTATACAAGAGTCAAAAAACAATCATTAATTTTCAAAAGTATAAGAAAAAACTATTTCCAACAAGTGATATTGTTTTTACATATAGCCGTCAAGATGCAATTAAAGACGGTATATTTTCACCTGCAATAGATCCAAAATTATATGATATTGCCGCTGAAAGTTTTTGCAAAAGATTGTTAGAAAAATTTAATTGTAAACTGATTAAGGATGTTGAAAGTGTTAATGAAGCGTTTTGGGATTTTCGTTTTTCTAATGAAGGCAAAACCATTTATGTTCAACACAAAAATTTTAAAAGTGAAGATATTTCTCCAAATGAGATTAATACCGTGTTAAAAAACATTCTATGGCATAAGTCGCAGCATAAAATTCCCCAAGAAGATATTACACTATTAATTCTTTTTGGCAATGCCTTTGGAATAGATAGAAAAGTGTTATATGAAAAGTTCAAAATAATAGTATGGGATATTTCAAATTTGGTTTTCTATACCCAAAATGATGAATCTCTAGCAAGAGAATTATCCCAGTTAACATATTTTCCAATTGAAGAAATTGCCGGAGAACCGGCAGAAGCTTGGAATTTCACAACTATATCTAGCCCCGATACGGTTGAAGATTTATCTATTATTGCAGATGAGCATATCAATAAGCTGAAGGGGTGCAAGACAGGCCAAGCTAATTCAAGAGAATATGAAGAAATATGTGAAGATATTGTACGGTATTTGTTCAGTGATGCATTCCATTATATGTCTTCACAACACAGAACCGAAGACAATCATTTTAGGATGGATTTGATTTGTTCATTTAAAGGAATAAACGAGAAGACCCATGCTTTTTGGCAACTATTGGCTCAACATTACAACACTCGATTTGTTGTGTTTGAGTTTAAAAATTACAGTACTACAATAGATCAAAACTTAATTTATATAACCGAGAAATATTTATTTAACCCTGCATTGCGTAATGTTGCGATTATAATATCCAGAAAAGGTTTTTCCGATTCAGCAAAGTTTGCATCTGCTGGTTGTTTAAAAGAACATGGGAAATTAATACTCAATGTTACCGACAATGATTTAATTGAAATGTTGGAATTTAAAAAGAGTGGCGGCACTGCTGCTACATTATTGATGGAAAAGTTCGAAAATTTTGTTATGTCTATTAGCAAATAGATTAGAGGTTGAAATTATATGTTTTTAAAAAGAATTGAAGTTTCAAACTATAGGCAACTGTCTCATATTGAATTGAATTTCCAAAATGGTTTGACGGTTTTAGCAGGTCCTAACAATAGCGGAAAAACCACGTTAATATCTGTTTTGAAGGGAATATTTAACGAAAGCAAATTTGTCTTTAAATACAGTGATATCCCTACTGGTCTTTCTGTGCTTTGGGTAAATAAAATTTTGCCGATCTTCAGTGATGTGATGTTAGAACATGCAAAAGAAGAAGGCGTTTCTCAAATAATCAATGCTATTTCTGCAGATAACGAATTTTTAAGCGATTACATTATTGATACTTTTAATGCAAAAATTGAAGTGGATTATACTCCGGAAAATGATGATATCCAAGATTTTGTAGATTACCTTATGGATTTGGATGAAACAAAACATTCCTTCTATTTTGTATATACTTACGAGCCAAGCTTAAGTGCATTTGAAAGAATACTTAATGACCGTTATGATAAAATCAAATCTAGAATAGAAGATATTGAAAATCCAGACTGCAAAGAAAAAGATACCAAAACCTATTTCATTAAAGAAGAACTTCTAAAATTATATTGCGGTTGTTTGAACGAAAAATGTTATTACTGTAACGAAGAGTATAAAAATCTTAATTCAATTGAATTGCCCAACTTTAAAAAGTTATTTAATTTTGAAAACATTGATGCCGTAAGAAGAGATCTTGATGATAATGAAAAAGACGTATCAAAAGGTATTAGCAAACGGGTAATATCACTACTTAAGAATGATGAATCTTGGATTGCCACTACAAAAAAACTTCCCGATATGTTATTAGAGCAAATCGATAAATCAGATGCAAAAGCAAAAATGCAGAATTCATCTATAAAATCTCTTGATACTACAATACAAGATGTTGCAAAGACAAGTGGAGGGCATATAGGCAAATTGTTGCTTGAAATGGATGTCGACGAGGATGATGTAAATGATTTTATCAAGAAAATAACTCGTGCCAAATACGATATAGATGGTCTGTTATTGAACGAAAATTCACAAGGGCTAGGATTTAGTAATTTGATATATTTGCACATAAGGTTAGAAGAATTTATAAGTTCAATAGATAAAAAGAAAGTTAATGTTTTCTTTATTGAAGAGCCTGAGGCACATATGCACCCACAAATGCAGAACGTATTTATCTGCTTTCTTAATAAATATTATACAGACAAAGGGTTACAAGGGCTCATTACAACTCATTCTAACGAAATTGCTAGATCGGTAGGTTTAAATAGCTTAAGAGTTATTAGACAAACTGAAAAATCAAAAAGTGAACTTTTCGATTTGAGCGAATTTAAAAGAAAAATCGAAGGGCAAAAAACAATCTGTGCGGAAAACGAAACTGACTATCTCCTCGAAAATTTCTTCGATTGGTTTTTTGAAATAGGTTATTCAGAACTAATATTTGCAGATAAAGTTGTTCTATATGAGGGAGATACAGAGCGGCTTTATATTCGTAAACTTATAAATTTACCTACATTTTCCTCACTTAATAACAATTATATTGCGTTTATTCAAGTTGGTGGGGCATACGCCTTTAACTATCTGAAAATCTTAGAAAAGCTCAAAATTAAATCCTTAATAATCACTGATTTAGATTATGATAAAAGTGCAACCACTTTTGAAGTGGCAAAAGAATCCAGGAGCACAAATGCAACAATAAATGCGTTTCATAAAGCACTCCGTCAAAAATCTGAATCAGAAGCATATCAGACACCTACGATAAAAGAATTATACGCATTGCAATCTGCGATGGATGATATTGTTATAGACGATTTAATATGCATTACATATCAGGATGAAGAGAGTACGGCACGTACGTTGGAAGAGGCTATGCTTGCTAAACTACTAAATAAAGATGTTTTTCACACTCTAAAGCGTAGCGATTGGAAAACAATCAGAAAGGATAACAAATTGAGTTTTTCTATACCAAATAACAGAGACGGTGAAGAAGACAGCGAATTTTCCATTAGAGATATTGTAAAATCAACTAAAGGAAACAAAACTGATTTTATGTACTCCGTTATTTTAAGTGGACAAGAAGAAAAAATGTTACCCCAATATATTAAGAAGGGATTATTATGGTTAATGCAACAATAAATAATAAATTTCTTATAAATGCACCTGCTGGTAGTGGCAAAACTACCAGCATTAGAAATTATTTAAAAGATATTTATTTGAGATATCCGGAAAGTAAAGTATTGTGTATTACTTATACGAATAGAGCTGCCGAAGAATTAAAAAAAGATTTAGATAGTTCGAATATTTATGTTAGCACAATACACTCATATATTCATGAATTGATCAAACCGTTTTTCGCTCAAAAAGAAGCACTTGATCTATATTGGACTTTGTATGGAGAAAAAATAAGCAATAGAATTAAAAATGCTGAAAACGATGAAAAAATCACCGAAAGCAACCAATATTACATTGAGAAGTTTGGAAGCTTATCTGTTGACATTATTAAGGAAAAGTTAATCGAACTATCGTACGGTGAAACTCCTTTTACATCCCTTTACTCCGGAAGATTATCACACGATGATTTGTTAATGTTTGCATATTTATTAACGGAAAAATACCCCGTGATACTGAGAAAAATAAGAAACAAATATAATTATATCTTTATCGATGAATATCAAGATACATCTGCATACGTATTAAAAATGTTCTATAACGCTGTAAAAAACCAAACCGATGTAAAGCTATATTTGTTGGGAGATAGAATGCAACAAATATATCACAATTATGATGGATCTTTTGAAGAGAGTTTTAAGGAATTTGATGTTTCTCAAAGGTTGGAAACTAACCACCGATCTATTGGAAAGATTATAACAATATTAAACAACATATATAATTCTGACGAGTTTATTCAAAAACCATCAGAAGACAACAAGAATGTTGAACCCGATATTTCACCTAAGATCATAATAAACTCACATCCCAAAGATATTATCGCACTAGCACAAAATAAGTTCCCCCAAATTCTGACTTTGTACTTGATGAATAAGGAGAAGTATGGTGAGATTGGTGCACTCAATCTTTATGAGTGCTACAATAATATGGAGATGTATTCATTTGGGAAAAAATATACTCCATCTGATGTTTTGTCAGACTTATCCGATGACAATCCAGATATACTTATGAAATTCTTATTCTTCATTGATAAGATTTTTACGCTATATTCCAACGGGAACTATGGCTCTGTTATTTCAACATGCAAACGGCAAATAAAATACTTTAATGCATCTTCGCTTAACTTACAGCATCATAACGATAAGAAATCATTAAAGGAAAAATTTGATTTTTTGAAAGCAATCTATGATGATGAAGAAAGTTCTGTTAAAAATCTCATAGATGGTTTTGAGCAATTAGGTATATTGAAAGAAGATTTTACAAACAAGCTATATGAAAACTCAGAATATACCAATGTGTTTGATATTTCTTTTGTTGAAGTTAAAAATCTATCAGCATATTTAAACAATCCTTACATATCTACACAGCACGGAGTTAAAGGTGAAAGTCACACATCAGTAATTTTTGTTTCAAACGATAGCAACAATAACCCTAATGTAAGGATGTATTCTTTTTTTGAACTTTGGTCTAAACTTGATTTTTCACTTCCTGAATTTGAAGATTTTTATTATTCATTTGTTCACATAATAACTGAACTTGAAAGCAAAATAGGATTAAAAATTAATGATTTAACAAAAGATATATACGCAGGGTGCTCGGACACTTTAAAACAATACTGTGAATTTATTTTAGAAAAGTATAAAGATAATAAAATCTTTGAATCAATTTACCAAAAGGACTTTCTAGTATTTAATAGTAAACCTAATGTTACTAATGCTAGAAAAGTGTTTAAGGTTTCAAAAGTTGAAGGAATATTAACTGCATATAAACTATTTTATGTAGGTTGTTCTCGTGCAAGAAAAAACTTACTTATCTATGTTGATGAAACAAAAATTAGTAACTTCAAAAAAGAATTTATAGAGAAAGTCGAAGCGATAGGTTTTTCTGTAGGAGATACACTTTAGATTTATAAAAATAGAAGCATGAGGCATTTATTTTGTCACATGCTTCTATTTTATTTTAGGTTGCCATCACTAGCAACAAACAATGTTAAACCTAAGCATATAAGAAAAGCACCTGTCGCTATTTCAACTTTATACAATAAAGCGAAATATCCAGTCTGTAAAGTAATTGCTATCATTAATGCTAATACAATCGTTTTAAAAATCTTCATTTCAATTCTCCTTTCATGTACGGAATTCATTGAAACGAAGAAGAGGCAGTACAGAGCCGAATACTCTGTACTGCCACAAACAAAGGCTATTTAACATCTTTTAAGAAAACAACAAACCCGAACGTTTCACCAATCGGTAAAAGGTTCGGGTTTGAATGCTTTGGTGCCGCTGACCGGACTTGAACCGGTACGTTGTCGCCAACGAGGGATTTTAAGTCCCTTGTGTCTGCCTATTCCACCACAGCGGCGGATACTGAATAATATTATATTTTAAATGCTGCTTTATGTCAAGTGTTTTTTTGGAAAATAAAGCACGTTAATATTTTAGCTAAGCGCCTATGGTAAAATTTTAGTCCCCGCATTGTATGGCCCGGAAGGGACTTGCAATGAGAGGACTAAAATATTATCTTTTTTGAGATTACATTAACTCAATAATAGCCATTTCAGCAGCATCACCGCGACGGGGACCGGTCTTAATGATACGGCAGTAACCGCCGTTACGGTCAGCGTACTTAGGAGCAATCTCGTTGTAAAGCTTGTTTACAACATCCTCCTTAGTGATGAATGCCATAGCCTGACGCTTGCTGTGCAGGCTGCTATCCTTAGCGAGTGTAATATACTTCTCTGCCATTGAACGAACTTCCTTAGCGCGGGTAACGGTAGTCTCTATTTTGCCGTTCTCGAACAAAAAGGTTACCATTGCTCTGAGCATTGCAGTTCTATGATCGCTGGTTCTTCCAAGCTTTCTTGTTCCGGGCATTGATGTTCACTCCTTACTGGTGATTATTCTTCTTCACTGCTGAGGGTAAAGCCAAATGACTGAAGCTTTGCAATAACCTCTTCAAGTGATTTACGGCCAAGATTTCTAACCTTCATCATATCCTCTTCGGTCTTATTGATGAGGTCCTCAACCGTGTTGATGCCTGCTCTCTTCAAGCAGTTAAAGCTACGAACGGAAAGGTCAAGTTCTTCAATAGTCATATCGAGAACCTTTTCCTTAGCGCTGTCGCCCTTTTCGGACATAAAGCTTTCGCCTTCGCTGACGCCCTCAGTAAGATTGAGGAACAACTCAAAGTGCTCCATAAGAATCTTAGCGGAAAGGGACACAGCCTCATTTGCCTTAATGGAACCGTTTGTCCATACCTCTAAAGTGAGGCGACCCTTATCGGTTACATGGCCTACACGGGTATTGTCCACAGAAAAGTTTGCCTTAACTACAGGTGTGTAGATGGAGTCGATCGGTATTACGCCGATAACTGCCTGTGCAGGCTTATTCTGGTCAGCCGGTACATAACCTCTGCCACGGTCAACGGTCATTTCCATATTGAGCTTTGCACCGTTGTCCAATGTAGCGATATAGAGGTCGGGGTTAAGGATCTCAACCTCCGAATCAGACTTAATCGAAGCACCGGTAACCACACAGGGACCTTCTGCTTCAATATAGATGCGTTTATCCTGAGCATCTGTGTGCAGTTTCGGGATTAAACCCTTGAGATTAAGGATGATTTCTGTTACATCCTCCTTAACACCTGGGATGGTAGAAAATTCATGAACAACACCGTCAATCTTAACGGTGGTTACAGCGGCACCGGGGAGAGTAGAGAGAAGAACTCTGCGCATACTGTTACCCAGTGTTGTTGCATAACCGCGCTCCAGCGGTTCCATAACGAATTTTCCATATGTGCCGTCAGCCGATAAATCCAGCGTTTCAATTCTGGGCTTTTCAATCTCTATCATTTAAAAGCTCCATTTCTCCGCACAATAATTTTGTTTTTTCCCAATAAACAGTACGGATGATATTGGGCAGGTTTTTGTGTTCTTATTACTTAGAGTAGAACTCGACGATAAGCTGCTCTTCAACGGGAGCATCAATCTGATCGCGCTCAGGCAGCGCAACTACCTTTGCTTCGAGTTTCTCACGGTCAACATCCGTCCACTGGGGAACGGGCTTAGAAGCATTTGCTTCAAGCACAGCCTTTATCTTCTCACTGCCCTTGCTCTTCTCGCAGATAGAAACAACGTCACCTGCGCGAAGGAGGTAGGAAGCGATGTCAACGCGGCTGCCGTTTACTTCGAAATGACCGTGACCTACAAGCTGTCTTGCTTCGGCTCTGGAAGAAGCAAAGCCTACACGATAAACAACGTTATCAAGGCGGCTTTCAAGGATTCTTAACAGGTTTTCACCTGTAACACCCTGTTTTCTTTCAGCCATTTCAAAATAGTGACGGAACTGACCTTCCTGAACACCATAGAAACGTCTTGCTTTTTGCTTAGCACGAAGCTGCAAGCCGTATTCGGATGATTTCTTTCTGCCCTGACCGTGCTGACCGGGTGCGTAAGCACGGACAGCAATAGAGCATTTTTCGGAATAGCAGCGTTCGCCCTTTAAGAACAGTTTCTGTCCCTCACGGCGGCACAGTCTGCATACTGCTCCGGTATATCTAGCCATTTAATACACCTCCAAAATTTCGGTTATACGCGTCTTCTCTTAGGAGGACGGCAACCGTTGTGCGGGATAGGGGTAACATCTTTAATCATAGTTACCTCAAGTCCTGCCGACTGTAAAGCGCGGATAGCAGCCTCACGTCCGGCACCCGGACCTTTAACATATACTTCTACGGTTTTCAGACCATGCTCCATTGCTGCTTTAGCTGCAGTTTCTGCAGCACTCTGTGCAGCAAAGGGAGTGGATTTTCTGGAACCTCTAAATCCGAGTTCTCCTGCAGATGCCCAAGAGAGAACATTGCCCTGTACATCGGAAATAGTTACGATGGTATTGTTGAAGGTTGACTGGATATGGGCAGCACCACGTTCGATATTCTTCTTTTCACGACGTCTGCGAGTAGCAGTTTTAGCCTTTGTAGTAGCCATATTATCTTCCTCCTACTTATTTCTTCTTGTTAGCTATGGTCTTCTTGGGACCCTTACGGGTACGGGCATTGGTCTTGGAACGCTGTCCTCTTACCGGAAGGCCCTTGCGATGACGAAGACCGCGATAGCTGCCAATTTCAATAAGTCTCTTGATATCAAATGCAACGGTACGACGACGGTCACCTTCAACCTGAAGGTTATGGTCAATGTACTCACGCAGCTTTGAAATATCTTCCTCGGTTAAATCCTTAACGCGGGTATCAGGGTTGATACCGGTATCAGCAAGGATTTTTTTGGATGTTGTAAGACCGATACCGAAGATGTAAGTGAGTCCGATTTCGACTCTCTTCTCATTCGGAAGGTCAACACCGGCAATACGTGCCATTAGGAATGCACCTCCATTATACTGATGCGCAAGGCTTAACCCTGGCGCTGCTTGTGCTTGGGATTCTCACAGATTACCATGATACGGCCCTTGCGCTTGATTACTTTGCATTTTTCGCAAATTTTTTTAACAGAAGGTCTGACTTTCATTTGGATTTTACCTCCTAAAATTTTCTCCCTGTTTTATTTTGAACGCCAAGTAATGCGTCCCTTAGACAGGTCGTAGGGTGACATTTCAACCGTTACCTTGTCGCCGGGAAGGATACGTATAAAGTTCATACGCAGTTTTCCCGAAATATGGGCAAGAATGATATGTCCTCCCTGGATTTCTACCTTAAACATTGCGTTTGGCATCGCTTCAACTACGGTACCCTCAAGTTCTATCATATCTTCTTTAGACATAAGATTTCCTCCTTTGGTTTGGCTGCCGCGTAAATATTCAACGCGCGGCGTAAAGACTTGTTGCCTGATAACCGGTTCTGTGAAAGACAGTCGTTTGTAATAATAACATGCTTTTTGTTTTTTAGCTTTGGTCGCTGTAGCGGCCTTTGCTTTCCGTCGCAAAGGAGAAGAAGGTCTTTCCTTTCCTCAACGATTATCAAAAAGCTTCCCTTATCACGGCCCGCTGTAGAATACACTATCTGTCCCCTTTTCATAACATCACCTTAAGCAATGGTCATAATTACGGGACCGTTTGGCGTAATAGCCACAGTGTGTTCAAAATGGGCGGACAATGAACCGTCTGCTGTAAGAACCGTCCAGCCATCGGGCTGGGTTTTGACATCGTATGAACCTATATTTACCATAGGCTCTATTGCCAACGTCATACCGGGCATCAGGCGGATGCCTCTGCCGGGATTTCCAAAATTGGGAACTTCGGGGGCTTCATGGAGCTTTGTGCCAATTCCGTGACCGACAAACTGACGGACAACGGAGAAGCCCGCTGCTTCTACATAGGTCTGAACAGCGTGAGATATATCGCCGATCCTGCCGCCTGCACGTGCCATTTCAATGCCCTTATACAGGCTTTCTCTGGTCGTGTCAATCAGCCGCTTTGCCTCAGCAGAAATATCGCCTACGGCAAAAGTGGCGGCATTATCACCGTTATATCCCTCAAAACAGGCACCAAGGTCAACACTTACTATGTCGCCTTCCCTGATCATCCGCTGTTTTGACGGTATGCCATGAATTACCTCGTTGTTTATAGATATGCAGGCAGTTGCCGGATAGCCTTGATAATTTTTAAAGTTGGGTTTTGCACCCTGACTTAAAATATACTTTTCAGCTAAAGCGTCGAGCTCACCGGTGGTTACACCGGGCTCTACCGCCTGCCCTATCAATTTGAGTGCTCCTGCCGAGATTCTGCAAGCTTCTTTCATTATCTCGAGCTCTCGGCCGGTTTTTAATACTACCATACGGTTAAGACTCCAATGCGGCGAGGGTAAGTTTAGTGGTATCTGCTACCTCTTCCTGACCTTCTACCAGACGAAGCTTTCCGCCGGCGGCGTAGTAATCTTTAAGGGGTTCGGTCTGTTCGTGATAGACATGAAGTCTGTCAAGAACTGTTTCGGGCTCGTCATCCTTTCTGCGGATGAGGTTGCCGCCGCAAAGATTGCAAACGCCTTCCTTTGCAGGCTTTTTGTACTCGGTATGATAGCTTGCTCCGCACTTCTCACAAACGCGTCTGCCCGACATACGCTGAGCTATCTTATCATCGGCAACCTCAATAGAGATTACTCTGTCGATTTCGATACCCATTGCATCAAGAGCTTGCGCCTGAGGGATTGTGCGAGGGAATCCATCAAGAATAAAGCCGTTTGCACAGTCATCCTGAGCTAAACGCTCCTTTATGATTCCAATCACAACTTCATCGGGAACAAGGTTTCCAGCCTCAACAAAAGCCTTAGCCTTTTTACCCATTTCGGTACCGGTTTTCATTGCTTCGCGAATGATATTACCGGTAGAAATGGCAGGAATATTAAGTTTTTCACATATTATCTCGGCCTGAGTACCTTTTCCGGCACCCGGGGCACCAAGAAGGATAAGCTTCATATTCCTACTCCTTTCTAATCCAGGAATCCCTTATAATGACGCATCATCATCTGGGATTCAAGATTTTGAACGGTATCAAGAGCAACACCTACAAGAATCAGTACCGAGGTACCGCCCAAAGAGATGGGAACATTGCTTATATTACCTATTATGATAGGCAGGATAGCAATAAGGCTCAGGAAGAGAGCTCCCATCAGTGTTATTCTTGACAAAATTTTCGTAATAAAATCAGAGGTAGGCTTTCCGGGACGAATACCGGGAATCGAACCGCCGTTTTTACGAAGGTTGTTAGTCATTTCAACCGGATTAAACTGGATGGTGGTATAGAAATACGCAAATCCGATAATCAGGAAGAAATACAGTACTGCATAGAAAACACCTGTTGTGCTGAACAAAGAAAGGAACTTGTACCAGGACGAAGTGGTGTTTCTCATAAATGAAAGAATCATTGTAGGCATCATTAAAATAGAGCTAGCAAAAATTACAGGCAGAACACCTGACATATTTACCTTGATCGGAATATGAGAATTCTGACCGCCGTACATTTTATTACCTACAACACGCTTTGCATATTGCACCGGAATTCGGCGCTCTGCATTGGTCATCCAGACGATAAATGCGATAACTGCGAGGAAACCGAGTATAATAGCGATAACCTCGACATATCGACCTGCGGTAAAGTTACCCCAGAGAAGTAAGAATGCCTGAGGACCGCGAGAGATGATACCGGCAAAAAGGATAATGGAAATTCCATTTCCTATGCCGTTTGCATCAATACGCTCACCCAGCCACATAACAAGAGCTGAGCCCGCAGTAAAGCACAGAACAATTACAACTGCAGCAAAGATGGTAGCTGCAACACCTGTGGAAGTAGCAAATTCAGTAAGGTAGCCACTATTCTTAAGATAGATATAGTAAACTATACCCTGTATCAATGCTAAAACCACAGTGGCGTAACGGGTGATCTGAGCGAGCTTTTTGCTGCCTTCCTCACCCTCTTTGGAAAGACGCTCCAAAGCGGGGATGGCAACGCAAAGCAACTGGATGATAATGGAAGCGTTGATATAAGGTGTAACGGACATGGCGAATATTGCGCCGTATTCAAGACCGCCACCTGTTAGGATGGACAGGTAGTTGAAAAATTCGTTTACACCGCCCTGAGCAGTGGTTGCTGCCTGAAGAGCAGCAGGATCCACAAAGGGAACCGGGATTCTGGCACCGAGACGGAAAACCAGAAGGATTAAGAATGTAAACAAAATCTTCTTACGAATATCAACAACACGCCAAGCGTTTCTGATTGTTTCTAACATCAGGCGTTCACCTCAGCATTTCCGCCGGCAGCCTTAATCTTCTCGGCAGCAGAAGCGGAATAAGCCTCAACCTTTACGGTGAGCTTCTTAGTGAGCTTGCCGTTACCAAGAATTTTAACCTTTTCACAAGCCTTCTTAATAATGCCCTTTTCGGCCAATGCAGCAGCATCAACCACGGCATCATTATCGAACACCTCTAATGCAGAAACATTGATAGATGTGATTTCCTCAGCAAAAATATTGTTGAATCCACGCTTAGGAACACGTCTTTGAAGAGGCATCTGGCCGCCTTCAAAGCCGGGTCTCATACCGTGACCGGCACGCGCCTTCTGTCCCTTGTGACCTTTACCGGCAGTTTTGCCATTGCCGGAGCCATGACCTCTGCCTATACGCTTAACGGCTTTTACGGAGCCCTCAGCGGGAGAAAGTTCATGCAGTTTCATAGTTCGCACCTCCTTGCTTAGTAGCGGATAAAGCTGACCTTTATCCTTTAACGGTTAATTATTTGAGGGTTTAGCCCTCAGTTACCTCGATGAGGTGGATAATCTTCTTGATCTTGCCCTGAGTCTGAGCGTTATCCGGCTGGATAACCTCATCACCTATTTTCTTAAGTCCCAGGGAAGCTACAGTAGCAATCTGATCTTTCTTAGAGCCTATTGTACTCTTAACCAGTTTGATTTTAAGGCCGGCAGCCTTTTTTGCTCTAGGTGACATAATTGCTGCTCCTCCTTAACCTAAAATTTCTTTTACCGATTTGCCGCGGATAGCCGCAACCTCCTCGGCACTGCGAAGAGTTGCGAGACCTTCTACGGTAGCGCGAACTACATTGCACGGATTCTTGGAACGCAGGGTCTTGGTACGAATGTCCGAGATACCTACAGTTTCCATAACGGCACGAACCGGGCCGCCGGCGATAACACCGGTACCGGTTGCAGCCGGTTTCATAAGAACGCGACCTGCACCGAACTCACCAATTACTTCGTGAGGAATGGTGGTTCCCTTTAAAGAAACCTTAATGAGGTTCTTCTTAGCATCTTCGATACCCTTACGGATAGCATCCGGAACTTCACCGGCTTTGCCCAGACCGTAACCTACGATACCGTTACCGTCACCAACAACAACCAGGGCAGCGAATTTCATAACGCGACCGCCCTTAACGGTTTTTGATACACGGTTGATAGCAACTACACGCTCTTTTAAATCTAAAGTTGATGCGTCAATATTAGTAGCCAAAAGTATTCCTCCTTCTTCTTAGAACTTGAGGCCGCCCTCACGGGCACCTTCGGCAAGCTCCTTCACGCGGCCATGATAGATATAACCGCCGCGATCGAACACGCACTCTTCAATACCCTTTGCAGCCGCACGCTTTGCAATTTCAAGTCCAACCTTGCGGGCCTCTTCCTTATTGCCTGCGCTCTTACCGAAATCCTTTTCGTTAGAAGCAGCGCTTGCTAAGGTGATGCCCTGAACATCGTCAATCAGCTGGGCGTAAATGTTGCTGTTGGAGCGAAAAACTGCAAGGCGGGGGCACTGTGCCGTTCCGCTTATCTTGCCGCGAACACGCATGTGTCTGCGGATACGAGCCTTATTGGAATCAGGCTTGTTAACCATTTTAAATACACTCCTTTATTATTTCTTTGCGCCCTTACCGGCTTTACCTTCTTTACGACGGATATATTCGCCAGCGTACTTGATACCCTTGCCCTTATATGGCTCAGGCGGACGCTTCTCGCGAATCTCTGCCGCAAACTGACCGACCTTCTGTTTATCAGGTCCGGAAACAACTATCAGGTTGGGGTTGGGTACATCGATTGAAATACCGTCAATCTCCTCCATAATAACCTGATGGGAGAAACCGAGGTTCATAACGAGGTTCTTACCCTGCTTCTGAACACGGTAACCAACACCGTTAACCTCCAGCTCCTTGGAATAACCTTTGGTCACACCCTCAACCATATTGGCAACCAGTGTACGGGTAAGACCGTGGAGGGAGCGATGCTCCTTCACATCACTGGGACGGGTAACGATTATCTCGGTGCCCTCTACCGCGATGGCCATATCCGGATGAAAGGTATTTGAAAGGGTACCCTTGGGGCCCTTAACGGTAACAGCGCAGCCGTCTACCTTAACCTCAACACCGGCAGGAATTGTGATAGGCTTTCTTCCTATTCTTGACATTCCAATGCACCTCCTTACCAGACGAAAGCAAGAACTTCGCCGCCGACATTGTCTTTGCGAGCCTGCTTATCTGTCATTATTCCCTTAGAGGTAGAGAGGATTGCTATACCGAGGCCTTTCATAACCTTAGGCATATCCTCAACATTGGTGTAAATACGCAGACCGGGCTTCGAAACACGTTTGATACCCGTGATGATCTGTGATTTATTCTGGCCGTACTTCAATACAATATGAATTACGCCCTGCTTTCCATCTTCTACAACGGAATAGCTACTGATATAACCTTCGTCCAGTAATATCTGGGCAATAGCCTTCTTTACATTGGACGCCGGAATATCTACCGAATCATGTTTTGCTGAAGATGCATTACGGATTCTTGTAAGCATATCAGCGATTGTATCGGTAATTTGCATGCCGTAAACCTCCTTTGCGTATGCTGCTTACCAGCTAGCCTTCTTCACACCAGGAATCTCACCCTTATAGGCAAGTTCCCTGAAGCATATGCGGCAGATGCCGTATTTGCGAAGATAAGCATGCGGGCGGCCGCAGATTTTGCATCTGCTGTACTCTCTGGTTGAAAACTTAGCGGGACGTGCCTGCTTAACTTTCATAGATGTTTTAGCCATATCTCTTACTCCTTACTTCGCAAACGGGGCGCCCATAAGAGTCAGTAACTCGCGAGCTTCCTCGTCGGTCTTAGCGGTAGTAACAAAGATGATGTCCATACCGCGTACCTTGTCAATCTTATCGTATTCGATTTCAGGGAATATTAACTGTTCCTTAACACCCATAGCATAGTTGCCACGGCCGTCAAAGGAGTTGGGGTTGATACCTCTGAAGTCACGAACACGGGGCAGAGCTGCACAGAAAAGTCTTTCAACAAATTCGTACATACGCTCGCCGCGCAGTGTAACCTTAACACCGATAGGCATACCCTCACGAAGTTTAAAGTTCGCAACGGATTTCTTGGCCTTACAGGGCACTGCTTTCTGTCCGGTAATCTTACCTAAATCTGCGATGATAGCGTCGATAGCCTTAGAGTTATCTTTTGCTTCGCCGCAGCCTACATTGATTACAACCTTGTCGAGCTTCGGAATCTGCATGACGCTCTTATAGTTGAATTTAGACATCAATGCAGGAGCGATTTTTTCTTTATATTCGTTTCCAAGCGTTGACATTATGTCATGTCCTCCTTACTCTTAAAAGGTTTCGTTGCACTTCTTGCAAACACGGTCTTTTTTGCCGTCCGGGTAAACCTTGGTGCCTACACGGGTGGGCTTATTACATTTAGGGCAAACAACCATAACCTTGCTGGCGTAGATTGCGCTCTCTGTTTCGATAATTCCCGAGGGGTCTCCGGCCTTTCTGGGCTTAACATGCTTTTTAACCTTGTTAAGACCTTCTACAATAACCTTACCCTCTTTCGGGCTAACCTCAAGTACCTTGCCGGTTTTGGGTTTACCGTTCTCTAAACGGTCTTTTTTATCTCCTGTGAGGAGAATTACAGTATCACCTGTTTTAACGTGAAGCTTACTCATTTCGCGTACCTCCCATTAAAGCACTTCCGGAGCAAGAGAAAGAATCTTTGTGTAGTCCTTTTCTCTGAGCTCTCGGGCAACCGGTCCAAAAATACGAGTGCCTCTCGGATTCTTGTCATCACGAATGATTACAGCTGCGTTCTCGTCAAATCTGATGTATGTGCCGTCATTGCGACGAAGACCCTTTGCGGAACGAACCACAACAGCCTTAACAACATCGCCCTTCTTAACAGTACCGCCGGGAGCGGCCTTCTTTACAGAAGCAACGATAACATCGCCAATGTTGGCATACCTCCTTCTGGAGCCTCCAAGAACACGGATGCACATAATTTCCTTAGCACCTGTGTTGTCGGCAACCTTGAGGTAACTCTGTTGTTGTATCACAGTGTTTTCCTCCTTGTCAGACTATTTCGCCTTTTCGATAACCTCGACTACTCTCCAACACTTATCTTTGGAAAGATGTCTGGTTTCCATGATGAGAACGCGGTCTCCGATGTTGCAGGAATTGTTCTCGTCGTGTGCTTTAAGCTTAATAGTGTTCTTAATAATCTTCTTGTAGAGCGGGTGCTTAACGTTGTCTTCGATAGCAACTACAACGGTCTTGTCCATCTTGTCACTTACAACCTTACCTACTCTTGTTTTACGAAGGTTTCTTTCGCTCATTAGCTTGTTCCTCCCCTTCTTTATGCGTTAGTGCTGTTAAGCTCTTGCTCGCGGATAACAGTTTTTACGCGGGCAATATCTTTTTTAACAGCACCTATGCGAGTGGGGTTGTCGAGCTGATTGATTGCGAGTTGGAAACGCAGATGAAATAATTCCTCTTTAAGCTTTGCCAGCTGCTCGTTAAGCTCCGGTAAAGTCTTTTCTCTAAGTTCCTTTGTATTCATTACAGCTCACCACCCATTTCTTTAGTGATAAACTTGCACTTAATAGGCAGTTTATTTGCGGCGAGACGCATAGCCTCACGGGCAAGCTCCTCGCTAACGCCGCCGATTTCAAACATAACACGGCCGGGCTTTACAACGGCTACCCAGTACTCGGGTGAGCCCTTACCGGAACCCATTCGGGTTTCAGCCGGCTTTTCAGTAATCGGCTTATCCGGGAAGATTTTTATCCAAACCTGACCGCCACGCTTGATATAACGGGTCATAGCGATACGGGCAGCTTCGATCTGATTAGAGGTGATCCACGCCGGCTCCAAAGCCTGGAGTCCGAAGTTACCGTAGGTTACGGTATTACCTCTGGTAGCAGTACCGGTCAGACGACCGCGGTGTACTCTACGATATTTTACACGCTTAGGCAGTAACATTAGCGGGCTCCCCCTTCCTTAGCAGGCTTCTTGCGAGCATCCTGAAGAACCTCACCCTTGTATATCCATACCTTTACGCCGATACGGCCGTAGGTGGTATGTGCCTCTGCAAAGCCGTAATCAATATCGGCGCGCAGTGTCTGCAGCGGGATGGTACCCTCATGATAATGTTCGCTTCTGGCAATTTCCGCGCCGCCAAGACGACCGGAAACCTGAGTTTTGATACCCTTCGCACCAAGGCGCATTGTGCGGCCGATGGCCAACTTCATTGCGCGGCGGAAGGAAACACGCTTTTCAAGCTGAGCCGCGATGCTTTCGGCAACTAAGGTTGCGTCAAGATCGGGATTCTTGATTTCAACAATGTTGATGGTAACAGGCTTACCGAGCTTCTTTTCACAGGTAGCGCGGAGCTTTTCAATCTCAGCACCGTTCTTACCGATGACCATACCCGGCTTTGCACAGTGTATGTGCAGTCTTACCTTTTGTGCGCTGCGTTCGATCTCAATCTTGGGAACGCCTGCGGAATAAAGGGTCTTCTTCAGGAACTTGCGGAGGTTGTAGTCCTCTACCAAAGTGTCGCCGAAGACATGATCCTTGGCAAACCAGCGGGAATCCCAGTTTTTGATTACGCCGACACGCAGTCCGTGCGGATTAACTTTCTGGCCCATAAAACTTAACCTCCTTTTTAGTCTTCACGTTCTCTGAGTACCAGAGTTACGTGAGATGTTCTCTTAAGAATACGATGTGCTCTGCCGTGGTCCTTTGCACGAATTCTCTTCAGTGTGGGACCGGGGCAAACGAAGCACTCTGCAACATAAAGCTTAGAAACATCCATGTTGTGATTGTTTTCGGCATTTGCCATTGCTGATGCCAGCAGCTTTTCCAAATACTCACAAGCGGCCTTGGGGGTAAATCTAAGAATAGCCATTGCCTTAGCAGCATCCTGATTGCGGATCAAATCCAGAACAATCTTCACCTTACGGGGTGAAATACGGGCGTATTTCAGTGTTGCCCTTGCTTCCATAGTTTAACTCTCCTTTCGACCGACTTACTTAGTGGTTTTAGCACCGGCGTGACCCTTAAAGGTTCTTGTAGGGGCAAACTCGCCGAGTTTGTGACCAACCATATCCTCAGTAACATAAACCGGAACGTGTTTACGACCGTCATGTACTGCAAAAGTGTGTCCGACGAAATCGGGGAAAATGGTTGATGAACGGCTCCAGGTCTTTAAAACTCTCTTTTCACCGGCTTCATTCATTTGCTGAACTCTTTTAAGCAGCACAGGCTGCACAAAAGGGCCCTTCTTTATGCTTCTTCCCATAATAAAATCTCCTTTCGTCCGACTTACTTAGCACGCTTAACGATATATTTATCGGAATGCTTATGCTTCTTACGGGTCTTATAACCGAGGGTGGGTTTACCCCAAGGGGTAACCGGTCCCGGACGACCAATGGGGGATTTGCCTTCACCACCACCGTGAGGGTGATCACAGGGGTTCATAACAGAACCGCGAACGGTGGGACGCCAACCCATATGGCGCTTACGGCCGGCCTTACCGTAGTTAATGTTGCTGTGCTCAGGATTACTTACCTGACCAACGGTTGCCATGCAGTTTGCAGGAACGTTGCGGAGCTCACCTGAGGGCAGACGAAGAAGTGCCATGCCGTTTTCCTTAGCCATAAGCTGAGCCATATTACCAGCAGAACGAGCAAGCTGAGCGCCCTTGCCGGGATAAAGCTCGATATTATGAAGGAATGTACCAACGGGAATATTGTTGAGCGGAAGTGCGTTACCGGGTTTTATATCGGCATCGGGTCCGCTTACGATTACATCGCCTACTTTAAGACCAACAGGAGCAATAATATAGCTCTTAACGCCGTCTTCATACTGTATAAGTGCGATGAAAGCAGAACGGTTAGGATCGTACTCAAGGGTCATAACGGTTGCGGGAATACCGAAACGGTTACGCTTGAAATCGATTACTCTGTACTTTCTGCGGTTTCCGCCGCCTCTGTGGCGAACGGTGATGCGGCCATAGCTGTTACGGCCTGCATTCTTCTTGATAGGCTCAAGCAGGCTTCTCTCGGGAGCAACCTTAGACAGTTCGGAATAATCCATAGTTGTCATATTACGGCGGCCCGGAGTAGTCGGCTTATAATGCTTTATTGCCATTTTTATTCACTCTCCTATTTTGGCTTAGCGAAGTTTAGCCTTTTAAACTTCATACATCACCGGAAATGAAGTGATTTTCATTTCACGAAGGCACGGTTGTTAGATTAAACCGTCAAAGAATTCGATGGGCTTGGAATTAGCAGTAAGTGTAACTATAGCCTTCTTCCAAGAAGCGGTGTAACCGCTGTAACGGCCCATACGCTTTGCACGGCCGCGAACGCTGATGGTGTTTACCTTAGCAACGTCTACCTTGAAAAGCTCTTTAACAGCCTGTGCGATTTCGATTTTATTTGCATCCTGAGCAACCTTAAAGGTGTACTTTTTAGCAGGGATGCCTGACATACTCTTTTCGGTAATTACCGGAGCGATAATGATATCCTGTGCGGCTTTCATTATGCATACACCTCCTGCATCTTCTCAACAGCTGCCTTTACGATAACAAGCTTGTCAGCATTGATGATATCGTAGGTGCTGATGGTGTTTACCTGAGCGGTCTTAACGCCGGCAATATTTGCTGCGCTCTTAACAGCGTAGGCGTTGTTGTCAGCCAGAACAATCAGGGTCTTCTTCTCGGCGCCGATAGCCTTAAGGCAATCTGCAACCACTTTAGTCTTGAAGGAATCAACCTTCAGCTCATCCAGAACAATGAGGTCACTGCTTAATACCTTATCTGACAAAGCAGATTTAAGAGCAAGCAAACGAACCTTTTTGTTCAGAGAGTAAGAATAATCTCTCGGCTTGGGGGCATGAACGATTCCGCCGTGACGCCACTGAGGTGCGCGGGTGGAACCCTGTCTTGCATGACCTGTTCCCTTCTGTCTCCAGGGCTTTTTACCGCCGCCGGAAACCTCGGTACGGGTTAAGGTGGATTGTGTGCCCTGACGCTGATTTGCGAGATAATTTACAACAGCCATATGCATTACAACGGCATTGGGCTGGATTCCGAATATAGCATCGCATAAATCGATTTTACCAACCTCTTTGCCTGCCATATCGAGTACTGCTACATTAGGCATATTCAACACTCCTTCCCTTAAGCCTTGACGCTATCGAAAAGAACTACTATTCCGCCCTTAGGACCGGGAACGGCACCCTTAACAGCGATGATGTTCTTTTCGGCATCTACCTTAACTACTTTTAAATTCTGAACGGTTACGCGTTCATTACCAAGATGACCTGCCATCTTCTTGCCTTTAAATACACGAGAAGGGCTTGAACAAGCACCGAGGGAGCCGCCGTGACGGGCAACAGGTCCGGTACCGTGGGACATCTTGAGGCGGCCGAAGTTCCAGCGCTTAATTACGCCGGCGTAGCCCTTACCCTTGCTGGTGCCGCGTACATCAACGCTGTCACCCTCTGCAAAGATGTCGGCCTTGATAAGGTCACCTACGTTCATAGCGGAGATGTCATCAAATCGGAACTCACGGAGTACCTTTTTGGGAGCGACATCGCCCTTAGCGAAATGACCCTTCATGGGCTTGGTTACCTTTGAAGCCTTCAGATCGCCATAGCCAACCTGAACTGCCTCGTAACCGTCATTCTCAACTGTTTTCTTTTGAGCGATCACACAGGGACCTGCTTCAATTACAGTTACAGGAACGACATTTCCGTTTGCGTCAAAAAGCTGGGTCATACCAAGCTTCTTGCCAACTAAACCTTTTTGCATTTTTATTCCTCCTTTTGGTTATTGGTTGACCTGTGCTGCAAACCACACAGTCAACTTGACCACTGCGGTGTACCTATTATATTAGAGCTTTATCTCTAACTCTACACCGGCAGGGAGCTCAAGACTGGTCAGAGCTTCAACAGTTTTGTTGGAAGGTCTGAGAATGTCAATAAGCCGTTTGTGTGTTCTTGTTTCGAACTGTTCTCTGCTGTCCTTATACTTATGAACAGCGCGCAGAATCGTTACTACTTCCTTCTCTGTAGGGAGCGGTACGGGACCGGATACCCTTGCGCCTGTACGTTTAGCGGTTTCCACAATTTTCTCTGCGGACTGGTCTACAAGTGCGTGGTCGTAGCCTTTGATTCTAATACGGATTTTCTCTTTAGCTGCCATTAGAATTTTCGCCTCCTTAATTAGTTGGCGGGCAAAACTTACACCGTGCCTCGTGTTTCTTTTGGGCACATTATAAAACCGGAAAGGCTGGGGTCTCAGTCAGTCCGGGTACGGCAGGGTGTACTGCCGCGCGCAGCAAAACTCGCAAGATGTTAAGCGGCGCTTTGGTTCTAAGTTCTTTCGCCCGGTTTAAAATCGGACATACTCCGCGGAAATTTCCCGACTCAAGGTCGGCCACCTCCCGCATCAACGCATATCTGCACACATAGCATGCTTGAATATAATAACACAAGCTTTTATAAAAGTCAAGTACTTTTTCACAAAAATTTTTTTAAATTTTCTACATAAAAAGCAGCGCCTAAATGCCTATATTATATATAGGTAGGCGCTGATGCTTTTTTAAAGGATTTTATCTATGTATTTTTCTAATTCTTTAAAACTGCCATGGGAATAAATATTTATATCGACATTGCTTTTATTGATGAGGTAATCTGTAAGAAGAAAAACCTTTATACCTATGTCCTGTGCCACCATATCCTCAGTTACATCGTTTCCGACCATAAGAGCATTTTCTGGAGCGCAGTTTATTTTCGAAAGTATTTCACTGTAATATTTTATATTCGGCTTGCAGAAGGAGGCGTTTTCGTATGTGGTTATTATTTCGAAATCCGTTACCTTAAGCCCCGCCCATTCAAGGCGCTGATTTGTTGCTATAAAAGGATACACAGGGTTCGTCGCAAGCACCGTTACTATTCCCTTCTCTTTTAATGCGCGTACCGTCTTTGCTGCATCGGGGTTGTAGCCGCAGAAGGTTTTAAGCTCACAAAAATTTTCGCGGTAAAATTCATCAAGTATCGGCTCATCATCAAAGACACGCTGACCGCACTCCTTGCTAAACGTTTCCCAAAAAACGTCCTTATTAAGTCGGGTGCCGTTATTTTCAATCATTGCGTTTACCGCACGCCACATACCGCGAATTAAAGCATCTGCCTCATAACCGTGAGGAACAAGTTTTTTTGCAAGCAGTTTGAAGTAGCCGGCTATAAATGCATCCTGATCCATTGGGAGCAACGTTGCATCAAGATCAAACAAAACTACTTTTAATGACATTATAAATACATCCCTTATTGACATTTAATTATTTTTACAATACAATAAGTATACACCCTATTTTAATATTCGTCAAGAAAGGGAGCTTTTAGAAATGGATATTGCAAAACTAGATAAAAACTTTATAATTGAAACAAAGCTTAGCGAGCCTGACCTTATTTGGTATGATGCAACTGAGTCACCATTTGTTTTATACGGTATGACACAAGCTTATGACGGTGAGCGGTTTAAAAGAATTCCTGAAGATGTTGGAAACAACACTAACGTCGGAGTAAAGGCAATAAATTTTAACACTGCAGGAATTAGAGTAAAATTCTGCACCGACTCTCCCTATGTTGCAATTAAGGCAATATATCCGCAGGTTTCTAAGATGAATAATATGCCCCTTTCGGGAAGCGCAGGCTTTGACCTTTATAAAATTATTTCGGGAAAATATATTTTTGTTGGTGAGAAGCATCCTGATTTTTCAGTCACTACAGAATTCGAGGGATTGTTTTCTTTAAAAAGCACTAAACTAACCGATTATGTCATCAATCTACCTCCCTATAACGGGCTGTGTAAACTTTATATCGGCGTTAAGGAGGGTTCAAGCTTTAAGGAACCTGAGAAATATTTTAATGAAAAACCTGTTGTGTTTTACGGTTCCTCTATTACACAGGGCGGATGCGCTACACGCCCCGGTAATTCATATCAGAATTTCCTTTCCCGCGAGCTTAATATGGATTATATCAACCTAGGTTTTTCGGGAAATGCAAAGGGCGAACAGGCAATTGCCGATTTTATGGCAGGACTTGATATGAGCGTTTTTGTAAGTGATTACGATTATAATTCTGTTACTGCTGAGCATCTTGAGGCTACACACTATAATTTATACGAAACAATACGAAAGGTCCAGCCCGATGTGCCCTATATTATGATATCTTTGCCCAGCCCCCGCTGTTGTAACGGCGAGACCTGGCGGAGAAAAACAATTATGCAAAGCTATATCAAGGCACTTGAAACAGGCGATAAAAATGTTTACTTCATTGACGGTGACAGTCTTTTTGCAGGGAATGAGTTTGATGCCTGCACTGTTGACGGCTGTCATCCCAACGATTTGGGCTTCTACCGAATGGCACGAGGAATGATGCCGATACTTAAAGCTTTGCTTTATAAATAGATAAAATATTAAAGCCACCTTCGCAAGGTGGCTTTATTTTTATTTACACTGTTCGATTAAAGGCCTTATTGCCTTAACATATTCTGTAGCAATAAAGCGCGCACCATTCTGGGTTGGATGAACACCGTCAGATGCAAAATCGGTAGGATTATTACCAATAAACGCGGCGTTAAGCAGACCGTCAGTTGGCAAATAAACATCCGCAAACTCTCCTGCCAGTTTTCTTATAATCTGGATTTTAGGATTTAAATCCTCAAAGAAAAATAGCTTATCTTCAACCGGGATAAGGAAGGGCTCCATTATCATTATTTTTGCGTTTGTTTTTTCCTTTATCGCGGCAAGAACCGTGCGATAATTGTTCTCAAAAAGCTCGTTGCTTATCCAAGAACGGTCGCTCGCATGATGCCACACATCATTTATGCCGATAAGTATTGAAACAATATCAGGCTGGATATCAATAAAATCGGTATCAAGACGGGCAACTAAATCCTTGGTCTGATTACCACCGATTCCAAGATTTATAAACTCAATATCAAGTTCGGGATATTCCTGTTTAATATCTTGCGCGGCATAGAAGGGATAGCCAGAGCCTAGGTTATGGTAATCTTCCCTCTTTCTTCCCGCATCGGTAATACTATCACCCTGAAATAATATTCTCATTACCTAAGCCTCCAGATAATATTTTTTAAACATACCATAAAGAGGTATGCCAAGCCCGTAACAAACCGCTGCTTCTCCGATAGCGACCTGCATTGCGGATATGGCAAAGCCTATTACAAATGCAGTTTCGGGTAAAAAGAACACGGCAATTTCTGCGCCCACTATAACTGCGTTTGTAACTACCGGAAAAAATGCGCCAAGCAACGGCAAACCTTTAAAGGTTATCTTCCTTGTAGAATAGGTAAGTATTGCCGCAATAAGGGTAGCAATAGAGCCAAAGAGCATATCAATAGCATTAAAGCTGAAAAGGTTCGATATTATACAGCCCATAGTCAGTCCCGGTATTGCCGCCGGGGTAATCGCCGCAAGTATGCACAATGCCTCAGAAATTCTGAACTGCACAGGTCCGTAGGCAAGGTTAAATACAGCACTGACAATGGTAAATGCAACATATGCCGCGGCTATGATTGCCGCTGTGGTTATAAATTTAATTTTCTTTTGCACTGTTATGCGCTCCTTAGTTTTATTTTAGGTCAGGATTTCGCGAACTGACCGCGCTTTAATAAAGCGTATTATTCGTGACAGGCTTCACAATGGTCACAATCGGAACAAATTTTTCCAACAATAGGTTCGGGGTCTATTCCCTGACGGGTATAGTAATCGGCAAGGGCAGTTTTTATTGCTTGCTCTGCCAGAACCGAACAGTGAATTTTATGTGTAGGCAGTCCGCCGAGCAAGTCCACAACCTCTTTATTAGAAAGCTTTAATGCAACCTCAATCGGCTTGCCCTTTATCATTTCGGTTGAAATGGAGCTTGTCGCTATTGCCGAGGCGCAGCCGTAGGTCATAAACTTAACATCCTCAATAATGCCGTCGGTAATTTTTAAATAAATGCGCATTATATCGCCACACTTAGCGTTGCCCACTTCACCTATACCGTTGGCATCAGGAATTTCACCCATATTGCGGGGGTTGGTGAAATGGTCCATTACTTCTTTAGTGTACATTCTTTTCGTTCTCCTTTATATGCATCCATAACGGTGACATCATTCTAAGCCGCTCTACAATGGGTTTTAACTGCTCAATAATATATTTTGCATCCTCAAGCGTATTATCATCACTGAAGGACAGACGAAGTGAGCCATGGGCTACCTCATGCTTTAGTCCAATGCTAAGCAGTACATGGCTGGGGTCAAGAGAACCCGAAGTGCAAGCAGAGCCAGACGAAGCACATATACCTTTTAGGTCAAGCATAAGCAGAAGCGATTCGCCTTCAATTCCCTCGAAGCACATATTTACATTACCGGGCAGACGTTTTTGCCTGTCTCCGTTGAGTCTTGAGCGTTCAATTTTAAGCGCGTTGTCTATTATATAATCGGATATCTCACGGCATTTTTTTGCACGCTCATCCATAGTAGCTACGGCCTGTTCAATAGCGGCACCCATACCGACTATACCCGGGGTATTCTCGGTACCTGCGCGGCGACCAAACTCCTGTGCTCCACCATCAATCAGATTAGGAATTATAACGCCACGTCGGATATAAAGCGCGCCGATTCCCTTAGGACCGTGAAATTTATGCCCGGACATTGAAAGCAGGTCAATATTCTGAGCCTTAACATCAATAGGAACATTACCTACCGCCTGCACCGCATCGGTATGAAAAATTATCTTTTTTTCCTTACAAAGCGCACCTATTTCGGTTATAGGCTGAACAGTACCTATCTCATTATTGGCATACATAACGGTTACAAGACCCGTATCCTCCCTGAGAGCTGCTTCGAGCTCCTCAACACGGACGACACCGTTTTCATGAACATCAAGCAGAGTAACCTCAAAACCTTCTTTTTCAAGAGCGTTTAATGTGTGAAGTACTGCATGATGCTCAAACTTGGTTGAAATTATATGCTTTTTGCCCTTTTTCGCCATTGCGCGAGCGACACCTTTTATTGCCCAGTTATCGGCCTCACTTCCGCCTGCAGTGAAATATATTTCACGCGGCAGTGCGCCTATTGCATTTGCCACCTGTTCCCTTGCCTTTTCAACACCCTGCTTAGCTCGGGAGCCGTGCTCATAAAGGCTGGAGGCATTTCCGTATTCCTCGGTCAGATAAGGCATCATAGCCTCAAGCACCGCAGGCGCGATTTTAGTTGTTGCGGCGTTATCCGCATAAATCATTTTACTCATTAAAGCGCGTACCTTCTAAAACATTATTTTTACCGCAAACTATTGTATACCATTTAAGTATACAATGCAATAGCAATTTACAAATTTTTATAAAAATTTACCGCAAGCGCATCGCACCGCTCATTTTCGGGGTGACCTGCATGACCCTTTACCCAGACCATTTCAACGGTATGTATATCCATAAGTGCTAAAAGCTGCTCCCAAAGTTCAGCGTTTAGGGCAGGCTTTTTGTCGGCCTTTCGCCACCCGTTTTTTTGCCAAGAACGTGCCCATCCCAAATTTATACTGTCTACCACATATTTAGAATCGGTAGTAAGCTTTACACGGCAGGGCTCCTTAAGAGCAGAAAGAGCCTTTATAACTGCGGTTAGCTCCATACGATTATTGGTCGTATTTTTTTCACCTCCGCTAAGCTCCTTTTCCTTATCACCGTATCTCAAAATAGCACCCCAGCCACCGGGGCCGGGGTTGCCGGAACAGGCACCGTCTGTAAATATTTCAACATATCTCATAAATTTCATATTCCTTAATACTTTCTATACGAACCTACAACCTTACCGAGAACCTCGGGATTTTTAGGGTAAATAGGTGAAAAATCGGGGTTTTCAGGCATAAATATTACCTGCCCATCTTTTATAAGCAGACGTTTTACGGTCGCTTCTTCCCCATCCATACCGACAATTATATCACCAGAACGGCTGTAGGCATTTTTATCGGCAACTATAATATCTCCGTCAAGGATACCTGCATCACGCATACTGTAGCCCGAAACACGCAGAGCAAAGAGCCCCGTTGCATCCTTAGAGGGATATACAATATAATCCTCAATCTGCTCAACGGCAAGTATAGGTACACCTGCAGTGACTTTACCCAACAGCGGCACCTGCACCGAATCGGCGGCGCGGCCAACCTTTATCGCGCGAGAATAACGAGCGTCACGCTCAATATATCCCGTTTCCTCGAGCACCTGCAAAATTCCATGTACCGAAGAAGTAGACTTTATTCCCGTTGCGGCGCATATTTCACGCACGGTGGGCGGTAAGCCTTCGCCCGAACATTTAACAAGATACTGATAAACCGCAGTTTGCTTTTCGGTAAGAGGCTTTTTAGTCAAACAAATCACTCCGAACATTTATTCTTTTTTAAGTTTATCATTTTTTTTGCGATTTTTCAAGGGGGATTTTGAAAAAATCTCCTTTAAACCTAAAAAAATAAGCAAAACTGCAAATATCTTTCCCGTTAGGTGTGAGCCGATAAGCTTTACAATTCCCATTCCTACAAACGCGCCGACAACACCGCCCGCGGCGAGAAGCAGAGTTTTCTTCCAAATTATCTGCTTTTTGAAGGAATATATTATGACCGCTAAAAGCCCTATTGGCACAAAGAAAATTAGATTTATTCCCTGAGCGGTAAGCTGAGGTACATCTTTGAATACCGCAAGATATATGAGCAGTACGGCACCGCCGCCAAGTCCCATACCGCCTATTATTCCCGAAAGAAGCCCCGCAATGTGGGCTATGATATTCATTTAAGCAGCAGGCGCACGCCTGCCCAAACCATAAAGCCACCGAAAATTCTTTTAAGAAGTGTGGGAGAAATTTTGCTGAGCACAAGGGTGCCAACCAGAGAACCCACTAGACCGCCGGGTATATAAACAAAGGCATCTGATAGTTTTACATTCCCCTGGCATATATACAAAATAACGCTTATTACGGTAATTGGAAGAATAACCGCCACAGCATTTGCGTGCGCCTGCTTTTGGTCCATACCGATTTTTTTCAAGGTAGGTACGGCAAACATACCGCCGCCCGCACCGAGCATACCGTTGACTATGCCTATAAGCACTCCGCCGAGAACAGGAAGAATTTTTACCTTACTGAATTTTTTCATAAAATCACCGAGATTAGTATTTGCACTGTTATATTAAATATAATAAAAAAGAATATCCGCCGTTATTTTCGGCGGATATTCACTTAAAATTATAATTTTATGACTTGGCAGTCGAGCATACTTTGTGCCGCAAGCAGTACGCCCGCCTTGGCACTATGAAAATTAAGTCCACCCTGCATCCACGCGGCATAAGGCTCTCGCAAAGGGCCGTCAGCCGAAAGCTCGATTGAAGCCCCAAGAGTAAAGGCACCTGCGGCCATAATTACGGGATCATCATACCCCGGCATATCCCAAGGCTCGGGTACAACAAAGGAATCAATAGGAGCGCCGCTTTGCATACCGCGGCAAAAGGCAACAAGTCCCTCGGCACTGCCTAAAATTACACTTTGAATTATATCTGCCCTTGTTTCCTCACACTTAGGCGTTACATCAAAACCTAATAACTCAAACAATGCTGCGGCGTAAACGGCGGTCTTAACAGCCTCACCCGTCACATGGGGAGCCGAAAAAAGGCCCATATAAAGCTCACGATTATGTCCAAGAGTAGCACCGACCTCGCGCCCAACACCTGGACAGGTCATACGATAGGCACACTTTTCAATAAGGTCGGCTCTGCCTGCAATATAGCCGCCCGTAGGGGCTATACCACCGCCGACATTTTTAATAAGCGAACCCGCCATAATATCGGCACCAACCTGTGTGGGTTCCAGTCTTTCAACAAACTCACCGTAGCAGTTATCGACCATAATATATGTATCGGTATCGACCTTGCGCACGGTGTCGCAAATTGTCTTTATATCGGCAATATGCAGGCTCGCTCGCAAACTGTAGCCGCGGGAGCGCTGAATGTATACCATGCGGTATTTATTATTTTTAAGCTTTTCGGTAATACCGTCAAGGTCAACAGTGCCGTCAGGTTTTAACGCAACCTCATCATATTCCACGCCGAAATCGGCAAGAGAACCATCGGTTTTACAGTCAATGCCCAGAACACCTATAAGGGTATCGTACGGTCTGCCCGTTACGCAAAGCATTTTATCTCCGGGGCGTAAAAGTCCAAACAGAGCAACGGTTAGAGTATGCGTTCCAGAGGCAAAGCTATGGCGTATAAGGGCATCCTCACAACCAAAGCAATCTGCCAAAACGGTATCAAGGGCATCTCTGCCTCTGTCACCGTAGCCATATCCTGTAGAGGTACCCAAATGCGCCTCACTTATACGGTTCTTGATAAAAGCAGAAAGCACCTTTTGTTGATTATACTCGGTTATTTCGTCTATACGCTCAAAGGCATCTTTACATTTTGCTAAAGCCTTTTTATCCATATCTTCAAGACGGGTGTCAATACTGAAAAAATCCATTTATATACTTCCAATCACACAAGGACTAATTTTTGAAAAATTGTTTTTTATATAAAAAGGTAAAACCTTTTCGCTACAGCAAGCATAAACCTTCATTTGCTTATTAAGCTCAAGCAGCTCACCGAGCAGCGCACTTCCCTGCCCTTTAAATCGGTCTTTTTCCGCGACAACTATGCCTGTTATATATCCGCAGGTTTCACTCAGTTGCATAAAGGCAGCAGAGTTTTCTTTTATTACGCATTTTCCGCTGCCGTGGCGCAGTCTATGTGAAACATCGGCTATAAATTCTGCCCTTACTATATTAAACTCACCTTTAAATATTTCATAAAGCGCATCAGTATTCACAATATTTTTTGTGTCTGTCGCGCCGCTTAAGGTCATAACTGCGTAAAGACTGTCACCTCTTACGCCCAAGCTTGCCGCTACATCCGCCTCGGCAAAGACGGTGGCAGCACGGATAGCCGAAATAAAATTTTTAAGTTCGGCATCGGCACTTTTTGACCATACGGTCATATTGTTATCAAAGCTACAAAGCAGGGATATAATCTCGCCGCTATCATTGGTCTGTTGCCAGAAAAGAGCAATATCGGGATATTTGCCGTAAGCGCAAAAGGTACATTTTATCCTTGCCAGAACGGCGCTGTCAGCCTCGACCTCGGGCAAGGTACTTATCAGGGTTATCATACCTCACCGTTACCAACGGCTGTAATCATCTGCCTTACAAGGTCGTACATACCGTTTATATCATTTATATTTGCCACACATGAGGGGGAATGTATATAACGGCAGGGTAGCGAAATCGCCATCGTCCTTACGCCCTCGCGGCTCAGATGCACCGCGCCTGAATTATTTCCTCCCGAAACCATCGCCTTTGGCTGGCATTTTTTTTGACAGTTTAAGGCATAGTTATACAGTGCTCTGTCATACAGGGTACTTTTATCCATAAAGGAAACTGCGGGGCCGTCACCCAAAGCGCATACCCTTTTATCCTGTGCAACATCTGCAATATCGGCAGCGGTGGTAGCCTCCAATATAATCGCAAAATCGGGGTCTATAGCAAATGCTGCAACCTTTGCACCGCGACAACCGATTTCTTCTTGAACGGTAAAGGTAGCGGTGAAATCGTAATCAGCATCTTCGCGTAAAATCTTTATAAGTACCGCACATCCTGCGCGGTCATCAATAGCCTTTGCCTTTATAATATCACCGCTTAAAACAAACTCGCTGTCAAACACAGCAAAGTCGCCGAGGGAAACCTTTTTAAGTGCCTGTGCCTTATCGGTGGCACCGATATCTATATAAAGGTTATCTTTATCGGGATATTTTTTAGCATCTTCTTTATCGGTAAGATGTACCGGCTTTAAACCGATAACACCGGGAATTGTACCGTTTATCCATACTCTGCGAGCAAGAATCACAGCGGCATCTATTCCGCCTACGCATTCAAATCGCAAAAATCCGTTATCATCAATATTTGTGATAATCAGGCCAACCTCGTCCATATGGGCATCGACCATAATTTTATTTGCACTTGTCTTTTTGCCCTTTTTATGGGCAATAATATTACCCATTTTATCCACACGGTATTCACAGTGGTCTTTGATTTTTTCTATTATAAACTCACGCACGGCATCTTCATTACCTGACGCACCGTGAAGACAGCAAAGTTCACGTAGCAGTTCAGTCACAAAGGGCACCCCCTTTAAGCAGATATTCCTCTAATATATCGCAAACGCCCATAATATCCTTAATATCGACTATTTCACACGGGGTGTGCATATTCCGCTCAGGAATGGAAATAAGTCCGCACGGTATACCTTGGGCAGTTAGGGTAACAGAATCGGCATCAGTTCCGGTGCGCTGGCCCATAACCTCCTCCTGATAGGGAATATTTTTATTGCGGGCAATGCTTATAAGGGTATTCGTTATTTTGCGGTCAAGCACGGGTGAAATGCCTATCATTGCGCCTGACCCCAGCTTCCCACATTTTGAGGGCGGTACATCGGGAGCATCGGCAAAGCTTACATCTATGACTACCGCTTCATCGGGGGCGAGGGCAAAGCCTGCAGTCTTACTGCCGCGGCAGCCCAGCTCCTCGCCATCGGCAAAGAGGAAATCTATATTGCAAGGCAGTTCGCTTTTGCAAAGCCTGTTGCAAAGCTCAATCAAAACAGCGCAGGCAGCTCGGTCATCAAGACTTTTTGCCGTTACCCTATCCCCCATAAGGGGTTGAAATTTTGCGCGGTAGGTAACAAAATCACCTTTTTGTATAACCTGATTAGCCCGCTTACCAAGACAGGTATCAATATACATGTCGGTAATCTCCAAGCACTCACTCTCCCCCTTTAAAAGGTGAGGCGGTGTACTGCAGAATACTCCCGATACCTCCTCTTTCCCCCAAACTGTAACAGGCGCGGCAGGGAGGATACGGCAATCAATACCGCCACAAGGAGCAACCCGGACAAAACCGTCATCAGTTATATCCGTAACAATGAAGCCAACCTCATCAATATGGGCTTCAACCATAACTGTATAGTTGCTTTTACCCTTTAGCCTTGCAACAAAGGAAAGACCTGAAAGCGGCTTTATTTCGGCAACGCCTGATAGCGTATCTTTAGCGTAATTTACGGCAGATGTTAGGGTGCCAACCGCTACATTGTTACACAGATTTTCTAAAACGTTATACATTTTCATTACAGATTTTCTACCAGATTTTTAAAGTGATTTCCGCGGGCGGCGAAATTTGGAAATGCATCAAAGGAAGCGCAGGCGGGGCTTAAGGTAACAATATCACCCTGTGTAGCGCGCTCGTGGGCAATTTTTACTCCCTCATCAATATCCTTTATACGAATAATCTCGGGAGACCCTTTATAATAAGGGTCGTTTACTATGCACTTCTCAATTTTATCGGCTGTGGGTCCCGAAAGAAGCAAAAGCTTCACCTTATCAATTACATAGGGTGCCATAGGCTCAAACGGAATGTGCTTATCATAGCCGCCTGCAAGAAGAATTACCTTGCGATCAAAAGCCTTAAGTCCTGCAATGGTTCGGGTGGGGCTTGAGGCAATGGAGTCATTATAATATCTGACGCCGTTTATCTCCCTTACAAACTCAATACGGTGCTCAACACCCTTGAACTGCCTGGCAACCTTTCTAATTTCATCGGCACCGACATAACCCCAAACTGCAGATATTGCAGCGAGATAGTTTTGCACATTGTGGTCGCCGAGAATAGCAATTTCGCTTTTGTGCATAACGGGCGCATCAATACCGCGGTACGCCATATGCAGCATACCGTCACCTGCCAGCCAGGCACCGTTTTTAACCTGACGCTCCATACTAAAGCCCAGTGACTGACCGCGGACATCTCTTCGGAAATCGTTGGTTATTTCATTATCGTAGTTAAGTACGGTGCGTGAAAAGGCGTTTTGATGAAGCAGAACGTTTTTCTTTGACTGCACATACTCATCCATATCCTTATGAACATCAAGATGGTTGGGTGCTACGTTGGTAACCACCGCAACATCAGGGCTTTTTCGCATAGAAATAAGCTGGAAGGAGGAAAGCTCAACCACAACAAAATCCTCAGGTTTTATCTTTTCAATTTCGGGTAGCAAGGGATTGCCTATGTTGCCACCAACATATACCGTCTTCCCCTGAGCCTCAAGCATTTTTGCAATAAGAGTGGTTGTGGTAGTCTTACCGTCTGATCCCGTAACTGCAAAAATAGTTGCGGGACAAAGATCGAAGAATACCTCCATTTCGGATGTCACGGCTATTCCTTTTTTACGCGCCGATTCAAGTTCAGGAAGATTAAAGCTCATACCCGGAGTACGAAAAATTATATCAACCTCTAAATCATCAAGATAGCCCTCACCAAGCTTAAGCTCGGCACCTGCCGCTTCAAGCCTATCGGCAAGCTCGCCAATCTGCTCCCTTGTTCTACGGTCACAGGCAAAAACTCTTGCTCCCTTTTCAAGGAAGCTCATTATAAGGGGTGTATTGCTGACACCAATTCCGCAAAGGGCTATTTTTTTATTTGCAATTTGCTCAAAAAATTGTTTGCAATCCAAGGTAAACGCCTCCGTTACATATTCATTCATAATATATTATACTTTGTAAAGAAATAAATATCAATATTTAATTTGCAGTTTATTTTTAAGTGTGATAAAATATAAAAGACGGGGTGATTTATATTATGAGAATTATTTTAGCCTCCGCCTCGCCAAGGCGACGCGAAATTTTAACACAGCTCGGATTAAATTTTGAGATAGTTGTTTCGGATGCTGAGGAAAGCAGTAATTTAACCGATGCAGGGAAACTTTGCAAGGAGCTTTCCAAAATTAAAGCACACAGTGTTGCAAAAAAGATTGCTGATAATAATGCATTGATTATAGGTTGTGACACCGTAGTAGTAAAAAATGGAAAAATTTTAGGAAAGCCCAAGGATGAGGCTGATGCCTTTAATATGCTGAGTGCCCTTTCAGGCGGTGAACATAGCGTTATAAGCGGACTAACCCTTATCCACGGCGATAAGGTTATCAGCAAATACGAGGAAACCCGAGTGCTTTTTGATGATATGAGCAAGGATGAAATTATGGCATATATTGCTACGGGAGAATGTACCGATAAGGCAGGAGCCTATGCAATTCAGGGACTTGCGGCACCGTATATAAAGGGCATTAAAGGATGCTACTACAATGTAGTGGGACTGCCTGTAAATCTTCTTTACAATATGGCAAAGGAGCTTAATTTAAACCTGTTTTAAAAACAAAAACCCACGCCGTAGCGTGGGTTTTTACTATTAGAATTCAAGCTTTTTTTCAAGATATTCTTTAAGCTGTGATATGGGGATACGGGTCTGCTCCATAGTGTCACGGTCGCGCACGGTTACACAGCCGTCATTTTCGGAATCGAAATCGTAGGTAATGCAAACAGGAGTACCTATTTCATCCTCGCGGCGGTAACGCTTACCGATGGAGCCTGCATCATCATAATCAACCATAAAGTATTTTGAAAGGTCGGCAAAAATTTTGCCTGCGGGCTCTGCCAATTTTTTGGAAAGGGGTAAAACAGCCGCCTTATACGGTGCAAGTGCAGGATGCAGACGCAAAACTACACGGGTATCACCCTTATCGTCAATCTCCTCATCGTAGGCATCGCAAAGGAAAGCGAGCAGTACACGGTCAGCACCGAGGGAAGGCTCAATAACATAAGGAACAAACTTTTCATTTGTTTCCTGATCAAAATACTCAAGGCTCTTTGTAGAGTGATTTTGATGCGCTGTAAGGTCAAAGTCGGTACGGTCGGCAATACCCCAAAGCTCACCCCAACCGAAGGGGAATAAAAACTCAAAATCGGTAGTAGCATTAGAGTAGTGAGAAAGCTCTTCCTGCTCGTGGTCGCGCAGTCTTAAGTTTTCCTCCTTTATACCGAGGTTTAAAAGCCAATCCTTGCAGTACTGTTTCCAGTAAGCAAACCACTCAAGGTCGGTACCGGGTTTACAGAAGAACTCAAGCTCCATCTGCTCAAACTCACGAGTACGGAAAATAAAGTTACCGGGAGTAATCTCGTTACGGAAGGATTTACCCACCTGACAAACGCCGAAAGGCAGCTTTCTTCTTGTTGTACGCTGAATGTTTGCAAAGTTCACGAATATTCCCTGTGCGGTTTCAGGGCGAAGATATATTTCATTTTTTGCATCCTCGGTTACTCCCTGGAAAGTTTTAAACATAAGATTGAATTTTCTTATATCGGTAAAATCGCACTTGCCGCAATCGGGACATACGATACCCTTTTCTTTGATGTAATCGGACATCTGCTCAAAGCTCCAGCCCGCGGGATTTACTCCTGTATCCTCAATAAGCTTATCGGCACGGTGTCTTGTTTTGCAAGCCTTACAGTCCATAAGAGGGTCAGAGAAACCGCCAACGTGACCCGAAGCAACCCATACCTGAGGGTTCATTAAAATAGCGCTGTCAAGTCCTACATTATATGGATTTTCCTGAACAAACTTTTTCCACCATGCTTTTTTTACATTGTTTTTAAGCTCTACACCAAGAGGGCCGTAATCCCAGGTATTTGAAAGGCCGCCGTATATTTCGGAACCCGAATACACAAAGCCTCTGCCCTTTGCAAGAGCAACAACCGTTTCCATATTTTTGTCGCTGTTTTTCATTTGTATCGCCCCTTAAAAGCAATTATCATATACAATATAATATTGTACCTAAATTGTTAAGTTTTGTCAACAGTAAACTAATCCTTATTTTTTAATATTTTTCAAAGGCAAAAATGTAAAGTCGTAGAAAAAAAGTGTCATATCCTGTTAAATTTATATCATTCCTTGCAAAATTACACTATATATTGTATAATACATTATGTATGCTGATAGGAGGTATGAATGTGGAAAAGAAAGAGCGAATTCTGCGTAGCGTCGGGCGTCCCCTCGGCGGTACTAGACTACCCCACTTTAAAAACACTGCCGAGTGCAAATCGGTTATAATGCCTGCTCCTGCAACCGTTTCTATTCCCTTGCAGCAGCACATAGGAGTGCCCTGTGAAGCAACCGTTAAGGTTGGGGATAAGGTTTATGTAGGCACAAAAATCGGTGACAGTGATAAACTTGTATGTGCGCCTGTTCATTCAAGCGTTTCGGGAACAGTTAAAAAGATTGCACAGGTAACACCTAAAAACGGAATTCCTGTAGAGATGGTGGAAATCGAGTCCGATGGTGAGATGACCGTTGACCCGAATATTGCGCCCGTTAATGTGAATACAGAGGAGGACCTTGTTAACGCCGCAAGAGAATGCGGACTTGTAGGTCTTGGCGGCGCAGGTTTCCCTGCCCATGTTAAACTCAGAAAACGCGAGGGTGTTGAACTTGATACGCTTATCATCAACGGCGCTGAGTGTGAGCCGTATATCACCGCTGACTACCGCGAATGTATTGAGCATAGTGATGATATATTTGACGGTGTGTTCCTTATAAAGCGTATTTTAGGACTTAAGCGTGTTATAATCTGCGTTGAGGATAACAAGCCTGCAGCTATTAAAAAGCTTTACGAAATAGCTACAAGTGAGCAGGACCCCGATAACGAGGTACAGGTTATGAAGCTTAAATCCCGTTATCCACAGGGTGCTGAAAAGGTGCTTATATACAGTGCAACAAAGCGCAAGCTGCCCCTTGGTAAGTTGCCCAGCGATGTTGGATGCATTGTTATGAATATTACAAGTGTTTCAGCACTTTCAAAGTATATAAAGACGGGTATGCCGTTGGTTTCAAAACGCCTTACTGTTGACGGCAATGCCGTTAACAAACCCCAGAATGTTATTGTTCCCTTAGGAACTGCCGTACAGGATGTAATTGACTTTTGCGGAGGCTTTTGCACACAGCCCGATAAGATTATAATGGGCGGACCTATGATGGGTAATACCATTGTTTCAACCGACGCTGTTGTAGCAAAGCCTAATAATGCGATACTTTGCATTACGGAAGATAAAAAACCGCCACAGACCGCCTGTATCAAGTGTGGCAGATGCGCCGCTGCCTGTCCTATGAATCTTACTCCTGCCATGGTCGACACCGCCATTGCAAGAAAAACAGGCACAGCGCAAAGCTTTGAGAAGATGAATGTTAACTACTGTATGGAATGTGGCTGTTGTGCCTTCACCTGTCCCGCAAAGCGTGATCTTGTGCAGGCTATGAGATATGCTAAAAATGAGATGAGGAGGAATGCAAAATGAATAAACTGCTAAGAGTATCCTCCTCCCCTCATATAAGAAGCGAGATAACCACAAAGGGCATTATGGCAGATGTTATTATTGCACTTGTTCCTGCAACCGCCTTCGGTGTTGTTATGTTTGGCCTTAAAGCAGCTTTACTTATTGCTGTGTGCATATTATCTGCAGTACTGAGTGAATATGTATGGTGTCTGATAACCAAAAAGTCTCATACAATAGGTGATTTAAGCGCAGTTGTTACGGGTTTACTTTTAGCCCTTAACCTTCCGCCGGCACTCCCCGTTTGGATGGGTATTATCGGCAGTGGTGTTGCTATTATTGTTGTTAAGGAAATGTTTGGCGGTCTCGGCTGCAACTTTGCTAACCCTGCAATTACCGCAAGAATAACCCTTATGGTTTCATTTCCCGCTGCAATGACGAAATTTGCCGAGCCCTTTACAAATGCCGTAACCGAGGCTACTCCCTTAGCCACCGAGGCGGGTACATACTCTTTCAAAGAGCTTATTTTAGGTACCCGCGGCGGATGTATCGGTGAGACCTCGGCGATAATGCTGCTTATAGGTTTCACTTATCTCCTTATAAGAAGGGTTATTTCTCCCATTATTCCGCTTTGCTTTATTGGCACGGTAGGTGTGTTCACTCTTGTTTTAGGCGGTAACCCCTTAACCGCCATATTCAGCGGCGGATTGCTGCTTGGTGCAATATTTATGGCTACCGACTATGTTACCTCTCCTCCCACAAAATGGGGCAAGGTTATTTTCGGTATAGGTTGCGGTATAATTACCGTCGTTATCCGTGAATTTGCATCTCTGCCTGAAGGTGTTTCCTATTCGATTTTACTTATGAACATCCTCGTCCCCCATATAAACAAACTCACAAGGTTAAAACCCTTTGGATGGGAGGGCAAGAAAAATGGCTAAATTAAAAGAGTTTTTAGCAAAGAATAAGGAAATTCTTATTCCAACCGTTACTTTATTTCTTATATGCTTTGTTATAACCGCCGCTTTGGGCGTTACAAATTTCTTTACCGCAGGTCAGATTGCCGCTTTGGAAAAGAAAACGCAGGATGAGGCAATGAATTTGTTGCTTCCTGCCGATGAGTACGCTGTCATTGAAGACTCAACCTCTTACTGCGCCGTTAAAAACAACGAAACAATCGGTTATGTTTTTATAACAAGTGAAAAGGGCTACGGCGGTGAAATAAGGGTTATGACCGCAGTAAACCTTGACGGGTCGGTTAAGGCCGTAACGGTTTTAGCCGCGGATGATGAAACTCCCGGTCTAGGGCAAAATGTTACAAAGAAATCTTTTTTAGACCGATACACAGGACATTTTAAGGGTATTTCGGTTGTGAAAAACAACGCCGATTCTTCCCTTAATCAGATAGATGCCTCAACAGGCGCAACCATTTCATCAAGGGCAACCACAAAGGCAGTTAATAAGGCTCTTGAACTTTATGAAAACATTGTAAATACTGCAAGCAAGGAGGTGGCATAGGGTGAGTAAAGGAAATTTAAAATATTTAACCAACGGTCTTATTAAGGAAAATCCTGTACTCAGGCTTGTGCTTGGCACCTGTCCTACCCTTGCAGTTACCACCGCCGCCATAAACGGTATAGGTATGGGAGTTGCGGCAACGGTAGTTCTTATAGGCTCCAATCTTGTTATATCCTTGCTTCGTAACGTTATCCCCGACAAGGTGCGCATTCCTGCATTTATAACAATTATTGCAGGCTTTGTTACGGTGGTACAGATGCTTGTTAAGGCGTTTTTACCCGCTATTGATGCGGCGCTTGGAATTTATCTTCCCCTTATAGTTGTTAACTGTATAATTCTTGCCCGCGCCGAAATGTTCGCCTGTAAAAATCCCGTTATCCCCAGTATTTTAGATGGTCTGGGAATGGGAATAGGCTTTACCGCGGTTATTACCATTATGGGTGCAATAAGAGAGCTTATAGGCGCAGGCACCGTGTTTGGCCTTCCTATAACAGCCAACTTTATTGACCCAATGATAGTCCTTATTCTGCCACCAGGAGGCTTCTTTGTATTCGGCGTGCTTGTTGCCGTTTCTAATAAACTTGCCAAAATGTCGGGCAAAAAGCCTGTAAAAAGCCTTGGTTGCGCGGGCTGTCCCGGCAAAAACTCCTGCAATATGAATTGTGCCGGTGTTGAAAACGAAAACGCAGATAAGGAGGGTGCCGAAAATGAGTAGTTTTATTACCATTCTTCTTGCGGGACTGCTTACCGAAAATATGGTCCTTGCAAAGTTCCTTGGTATCTGTCCGTTTTTAGGCGTTTCCAAAAAGGTGCCTACCGCCGCATCGATGGGTATTGCCGTTACTGCGGTTATGGTAATTGCAACTGCCGTTACATGGCCTATTTATGCCTATATTCTTTTACCTAAATTTGAATATCTGCAGACCATTGTATTTATTCTTGTTATTGCGGCAATTGTTCAGCTGCTTGAGATTGCAATCAAAAAATTCTCGCCTCCGCTTTATAGCGCACTGGGCATTTATTTGCCTCTTATAACCACCAACTGCGCGGTGCTGGGTATTACAATACTTAACTTTGATAAGGGCTATAATTTTGTGCAGTCACTTGTAAATGCTCTTGCGGCAGGACTTGGTTTCCTGCTTGCTATGGTGCTTTTTGCCGGTGTGAGAGAAAAACTTGAATCGGCGGACATTCCTGAAGGGCTTAAAGGGCTTCCTATTACCCTTATTGCTGCAGCAATTGTTTCCCTTTCATTCTTAGGCTTTGCCGGAATAGGAGGTTAATTATGACTGAAGTTTTAATTGCAATAGGAATCGTAAGTGCTATAGGTCTTGTTGCGGGCGTGGGTCTTTCAATCGCCTCTAAGCTTATGGCGGTACCTACCGACGAAAAGTATGAAGCGGTACGCAATGCACTTCCGGGTGCAAACTGCGGTGCCTGCGGATACTCGGGTTGTGACAGCTACGCCGCCGCAATAGCCGCAGGTGAAGCCGAGTGTAATAAATGCCCCGTAGGCGGTGAGAGCGCCGCCGCTGCACTTTCGGATATACTCGGAGTTGAAGTTGTTTTAGAGAAAAAGGTCGCCTTTGTAGCCTGCGGAGGAAGCAATACCAAAACCAGCACTAAATATGACTACAACGGAATTATGACCTGTGCCGCTGCAAATCTTCTTTATAACGGTCCTTTAGGTTGTAAATACGGCTGTCTTGGTTTTGGTGACTGTGCCGCCGCCTGTAACGAAAACGGTATCTGTGTATCAAGCGGAGTTGCCGTCGTTAACAAAGATCTTTGCAAGGGCTGTGAAAAATGCGTAAAGGCTTGTCCTAAAGGACTTATTTCTATGGTGCCATACGATTACAAAACCATGGTATACTGTTCCAACAAGGACAAGGGAGGTATGGCTATGAAGGTTTGCAAGGCTGCTTGTATCGGTTGTACCAAATGCGCTAAAGAGTGTCCCGAAAACGCCATTAAAATCGAAAATAATCTTGCAAACATCGACCCTGCCCTTTGCACAGGTTGCGGAAAGTGCGCCGCCACATGCCCCAATCATTGTATTTCTTAAAAATAAAAATCCTGTCCGTCACGGACAGGATTTTTTTAATGTTGCTCATCAATTGAAAGCTCAAAGCTTGGCATAAACTCCTCAAGGAAAATATCCGCCTCGTTAAGTCCCATTTGGCTTATGGCATTTAAAAGGGTTTGCTTTGCAACTGCAAATTCCCTGTTGCCCATATTTAGCTCCTCGGTGCATTTTATGAGTGCTGAAATTTTATCTGCCGCCTTTACATAGCTGTGAATTTCCTCATCCTTTTCGCAACAAGCATTTTCTATCTCGCCTTGTAAATCATCGGGGAGCATAGAAATAAGCTTTTGCTGTGCGGCTGATTCCATATTCTTGTATGCCGCCTTTATTTCGGGGTTATCATACTTAACGGGAGTAGGCATATCCCCTGTTATTATCTCACTAATATCGTGAAACATTGCAGCAACCGCCACCTTCTCAGGTTCAACATTCTTGCGAAGACGCACCTTGCCTATTACAGCTAAGGCGTGGGCAATACAGGCAGTTTCAAAGCTGTGCTCGCTCAGATTTTCTGTTTTGGTATTTCGCATAAGCCCCCAGCGGTAGATGTTTTTCATTCTTGATAGCATTGCATAAAAATGACTTGACATATAAATAACCTCAATTTTTTACAAATTATCTATAGAATATTATAGCATTATCTGTTATAATAAATCAAGATAATATTATTTTGGAGTATATATTATGGTTTTTTCTAAAAGCAGGACACTGTTACTCAGAAAATACAAGGAGAAATACCTTAGCACTTTTTTAATTGCTTTGGGTGTTGCTTGCGCCTTTTTTGTGCCCTATATTATAATGGATCAGGGGTATTTTATATTCTACGGCGATTTTAACGCGCAACAAATACCTTTCTACAAGCTTTGCCATGAAGCCATAAAAGAGGGTAATTTTTACTGGAGCTGGTACACCGACCTTGGCGCCAACTTTGTTGGCTCGTACAGTTTTTATCTTTTGGGCAGTCCGTTTTTTTGGCTGACACTGCCCTTCCCTACGGATTTTGTGCCATATCTGATGGGACCCTTGCTTATTCTTAAATTTGCCTGCGCGGCACTTACCGCCTACTGCTTTATAAGACGGTTTGTTCGCAATCCGTTTTCGGCACAGATAGCGGGCCTTTTATACGCCTTTTCCGGCTTTTCGGTATACAATATTTTCTTTAACCATTTCCACGAGGCAATAATCGTTTTTCCGTTGTTGCTTTTATCCCTTGAACTGCTTATAACCGAAAACCGTCGAGGATTTTTCGCCTTTATGGTATGTCTGTGCGCAATTACAAACTACTTTTTCTTCTTCGGAATGGTTGTATTCACCGTTATATACTTCTTTATTCGTATATTTTCGGGTTGTATCAAGGTTAAATTTTCCCGTTTTGCGTGGATTTTATTTGAGGCGGTTGCAGGCGTTTTAATGGCGGCGGTAATTCTATTGCCTGCTATACTTGCCATACTCTCAAACACAAGAGTTTCAAATGTAGGTCTTGGCTGGAATGCCATTATGTACGGAAAGGAACAGATATATCTTAATATAATTGAATGCTTTTTCTTCCCTCCCGACCTGCCCGCGCGTCCCGTTTTCTTTCCGGGAGCTAATGTCAAATGGTCTTCTCTGGGCGGTTGGCTTGTGCTGTTTGGTATGGTGGGTGTATTTGCCTTCTGTGCCGCGCGCAAGGGTCATTGGATAAAACGTGTTATCTGCACCTGCTTTGTTATGTCTATGTTCCCTGTTTTAAACAGCTCGTTCTATGCCTTTAACAGTTCCTATTACGCCCGCTGGTTTTATATGCCCATTTTAATTATGTGTCTTGCAACGGCAACGGCTATAGAGGACGCTGATATCAACTGGAAATCTGCTTGGCGTTGGGTGGGCTTTATCACCCTTGCCTTTACCCTTGTTATTGGTTTCTTCCCGCAAAAAGACAGCGAGGGCAGCATAACCTACGGTCTGTACTCCGAGGATAACTCAAATATGTACGTATGGCGGTTCTTTATAACCTGCGCAATCGCTATTATATCATTACTTCTCACCCGACTTCTTATGCAGCTTCGCTCAAGTGGAAAACTTAAAGTTTTTTACCGCACAGCGCTTGTTTTGATTTGCATTATCTCTATTGCCTATTCTGCGATATTTGTTGGTATGGGCAAAATGCATTCTCACAATGTGAAAAACGTTATGATACCTCAGCTTATCGAGGGCACAGTCGCTCTGCCCGAAAATTCAGACAATTACAGAGTGGATGTTTATGACGGCGTTGATAATACAGGAATGTATTTAGGGCTGCCGACAATAAATGCTTTCCACTCGGTAGTTCCATCATCAATAATGGAGTTTTATGAGTATATCGGTATTACCCGGGATGTTGCGAGCCGTCCTGAAACCGAATATTCGGCACTAAGACCGCTTTTATCGGTTAGATATCTGCTTAACCGCACCAACGGTGAAAGCTTCTTAGATGAGGATAGCACGACTAAAATGCCGGGTTACGAGTATGTTCAAACCACGGGTGACTACTATGTTTATGAGAATACCAACTATATTCCTTACGGCTTTTCGTATGAGTACTATATGACCGAAAATGACTGCGCCGGCTACACCAAGAACAATAAGGTGCGTATGATGCTTAAGGCCATTATGCTAAGTGACGAGGATGCGCGTAGATACAGCGGTATTTTAAAGAATATAAATTCCGTTTATAATGACCCCGAAGATGATTACTCCTTAATGTTTATGAGTGATGAGCAAACTGCTCTTGACTGCGAGAAGCTTGCCGCTACATCGGCAATTCAGTTTAGCCACGATAACACAGGCTTTTCTGCCACCGTTATACGTGACAGCGAAAATCTTGTGTTCTTTTCGGTTCCCTATGATGACGGCTGGTCAGCCACCGTTAACGGCAAGGCTGCAAAAATTGTGAAGGCCAACAAGGGCTTTATGGCTGTACTTGTTCCAGCGGGTACAAGCAGCATCCGCTTTGAATATATGACACCGGGACTAAAAACAGGTTTTTATGTAACGATAATAACCCTTGCCGTAGTGCTTTTATACACCGTTGCTGCAAATGTGGTTATTAAAAAACGGCAGGCAGACCTCAGCGCTGAAGAAAGCTATCCCGAAGGCGATGCGCTTATAATGAAGTGGAAAGCCGCTGAGATAATTGATGCGCAGCAATCCTCCTTCGAGGAATTTATTGTTGACCAAGAAGAAAACAAATCTATTTTAAACGATCTTCCCGATATATCGAATATTGAGGTTAAAAACAGTTTTGATGACGGTTTTGAAATTGACCTTGATGCATTCGATGACCAAGAAGAAAAATAATTGTTGACAAACAGTATAATAAGTGATAAAATGTACCACAACAAAAGGGAGCTTGATTGACTCAGGCTGAGAGGAAGCCATTCTGCTTCGACCTATAACCTGATGCGGATAATACCGACGTAGGACAATATCTTACCGATTTATGCCGCAGTAATTTTGTACTGCGGCATTTTTGTTAGGTTTCAGGCAGCAAAGATGTGTTTCCACCCTTTTGTCAGATTAGGTCGACATAGTCTGTTTGAAACAAAAAGAGGTAAAAGAAAATGAAACAAAAAACTCAGATTTTAACGGTAAGTGCCATTATGATAGCTCTTTCCACAGTGCTAAGCTTCCTAAAGGTATATGAGTTACCCTTAGGTGGCAGTATAACCGCGTTTTCTATGGTTCCCGTATGTATGATAGGCATTATGTACGGCGTAAAGACTGCTATTGCTCCTTGTCTGCTCTACGGTGCCATTCAAATGGCGGTAGGGGGCGTGTTCGGTTGGGGACTGACTCCTACCATACTTATAGGCTGTATTGTTTTCGACTATCTGCTTGCCTTTGGTGTGCTTTGTTTTTCAGGAGCATTTCGCAAAAAAGGATATATAGGAATTATTACGGGCATTGTTCTTGCCTGTGTACTGCGCTTTGCAAGCCACTTGGTTTCGGGCTTTGTGCTTTTCCGCGAATTTGATGTATTCAATAACCCCTACATTTACTCCATTGTATACAACGGAAGCTATATGCTACCTGAGCTTATACTTACCATAATAGGCTCTGTTTTACTATTTAAAACACCCATAATAAAAAAGCTTATTAAGGAATGATGAAATGCGTTGCTTTATCTTCGGGGCGCTTGAAGTGAATAATATGCCTATTCTTCCCCAAAGGGGTGATTTCGTTATTGCCGCTGACAAAGGTTATATAACACTTAAAACGCTCGGTATCAATCCAAACCTTATTGTTGGAGATTTTGACTCGCTGGGGTTTATGCCCACTGGTGACAATATAGAAAAGCTTAACATTCGCAAGGACGATACCGATACCGCACACGCGGTAGACATTGGCTTTGAAAAGGGATTTCGGGAGTTTATTGTTTACGGCGGCGTGGGCGGTAGGCTTGACCATAGCTTTGCCAACATTCAGCTTGCAAAATCCATTGCAAGACGTGGCGGAAAAGGAGTATTTATAGGTGATACCGAGACCTTTACGGTTATAAAGGACGGCAGTATTAGTTTTGATGAAAGTCAAACGGGTTGCATTTCGGTGTTTTCCTTAAGTGATGAAAGCACAGGCGTTTCCGAAAAGGGACTCGCATACACCCTAGATAATGCCACCCTCACAAACGATAATGCCCTTGGGGTGAGTAACGAATTTATCGGTAAAAAATCACACATATCGGTTAAAAATGGATATTTACTAATAATAACTCAAACATTATAAATTAAAAAACCTGATAACATTTTTGTTATCAGGTTTTTTATATAGTTTATATAGGAAATTTAATTTATTTTCCTAGTCCAGGTAGAGGGGATAAGGGCGAAGAGAATTGGATATATCTCAAGACGACCAAGCAGCATAGCAAAGGAAAGTACAAGCTTTGAAAATCCCGAATAGCCTGCGTAGCCACCCATTGGGCCAACGGCGCCAAGACCAGGACCGATGTTATTAAAGCAAGCCACGCTCGCGGTGAAATTATCCTCAACATTAAAGCCTGCCTCAAAAGAAAGAAGCAGAAAAACCGAAAGAATTATTACAATATATAAGGCAAAATATATGCCGACACTGTTGGTTGTAACATCGTCGACCTTTTTACCCTCCATACGCACAGATGCAACAGCGCGAGGATGCACCATATGCAAAAACTCACGCTTTATCATCTTAAACAACATCATAACTCGGGATATCTTAAGACCGCCCGCGGTGGAGCCTGCGCAGGCTCCTGAGAACATCAGAATAAGGAGAATTGTTTTTGATACCATAGGCCAGGTATTGAAATCAGCAGTCGCAAAGCCTGTGGTGGACATAACCGTTGCAACCTGAAAAACGGAGTGACGGGCACTGTCACCTATATTTTGGTATATAGGATATATATTAGCGGTTATAATGCCTGCGCTGACCAGCAGTATACCAATGTAACACCACAGCTCAGCACTTTTAAATGCGGTTTTGATGCGGCGTATAAGAATAAAGTAATACAGGTTGAAGTTTACACCGAAAATAATCATAAATATTGCAATTACCCACTGAATATAAGGGCTATAACTGCTTATACTATCAGCTCTAAGGCCGAAGCCGCCGGTACCCGCGGTACCAAATGCGTGGAGTAAGCTTTCAAAAAGTGACATACCGCCGCAAAGCAATAGTATAATTTCAACAGCGGTGAGTGCAATATATATAAGGTACAGTATTTTCGCGGTCTGGCGCACCTTAGGCACAAGCTTGCCAACAACGGGACCGGGAACCTCGGCACGCAAAATATGAATAGACCTATCGCATAGTGAAGGCACAACCGCCATAATAAATACGAGCACTCCCATACCGCCCAGCCAATGGGTAAAGCTACGCCAGAATAGCGCGCTTTTGCACATTGCCTCAACATTGGTTAGAATTGAAGCTCCTGTTGTGGTAAAGCCACTGACCGTTTCAAAAAAGGCGTCAATATAATTAGGAATTTCACCACTTATTGTAAATGGAAGTGCACCTATTGCCGACATAAGTATCCAGGCAAGTGCAACTATTACAAAGCCTTCTTTAGCGTAGATAAGCCGCGTGCTTGGGCGACTTGAAAAAGTTAGCAGAAAGCTAAGAACAAGCGCAACGCCTGCGGCAATAAGGAATGACCACAGGGCGCTTTCACTATAAATTAAAGCAACCACGGCAGGAAGCAGAAGCAACGCTGCCTCGAACATTATAATCCTGCCGAGTATATAAAAAACCATTCTGCGATTCATACGGCTACCTCTGTTTAAGAATATCTGACAGGTCATTAAGGTGGTGACCTGAGGCAAGAACTATTACCTTATCCCCTATTCTTATGCAATCATCACCTGAGGGAATAATTGTTTTTCTGCCCCGCATAATACCTGCTATAAGGATATTCGGCTTAAGCTCCATTTCCTTTAGTGAAACACCTGTAGCGGTAAAGTCCTCACGGACATTAAATTCAAGAGCCTCCGCCCTGCCATCCATAATCTTATAAAGGGTTTCTACATTACTGCCCATAGAGTTTTGCAACGCTCTGGCACAACGAACAACAATATTTGAGGTTATATCTTTTGGGGTTATAATGCAGTCAAGTCCCAATTTTCCCGCCATAGAACACATTTCCTGACGGTTTATTTTACAAATTACCTTAGGCACCTTCTGCATTGAGGCAAACATAGAAATTATCATATTTTCCTCATCCATACCCGTAAGTGCTACAAAGGCATCAAGGGTGCGAAGCCCCTCTTCAAGAAGAAGCTCCTGCTGAGCACCGTCACCGTGTATAATAACGGCTTTGGGAAGCAGCGCACAAAGCTCCTCGCAACGCTGTACCCTTTGCTCTATTATTTTAACATCTATTCCCGAGGAGGTAAGCATTTTAGCAAGATAATATGCGGTTTTGCTACCGCCTAAAATCATAACCGAGCTTGCCTGTTTACGAAGCACACCAAGAATTTTAAGCAGTTTTGTGATTTCACCGGGGGAAGCAATAAGACCTATTTTATCCCCTGCCCTCAAGGTGAAATTACCTGCCGGAATAAAGATTTCTTCACCGCGGGTGACGGCGCAAACAAGATAGTCCGCCTTGTATTTTTCACGCATTTTAAATATCTGCATACCGTCAAGCTCGGTATTTTCATCAAGCAAAATTTCAACCATTTCAAGATTGCGGCGAGAAAAATTTTCAACCTTAACCGCAGAGGGGAATTTTAGAATATTAAACAGCTCAATTGCGGTTAAAAGCTCCGGATTTACGGTTAAAGATAAATCAAGTTCATGACGAATAAATCCGAGGCTCTGGTCATTATATTCGGGATTTCTTATACGGGCAATGGTATACTGCGCTCCCATGCGTTTAGCCAAGAAGCACGAAAGCATATTCATCTCATCAGACCCCGAAACCGAAACAAAAAGCTGTACCGACTCTATACCCGCTTCACTGAGGGTATCGGGATCCGCAGAGTTTCCGCACACACCCATAACATCGTATAAATTCGTTAGCTCCTCAATAACGGCAGGATCTTTATCAAGGGCTATAATATCATGACCCTCTGATACAAGATTTTTAAGTATTGAAACACCTATTTTGCCGCATCCTGCAACTACAATTTTCATAAGAGCGCTTCCTCTCATTGTATATATAATGTTATTTTACCACTTTTTTTCAAATATTTCAATAGGCACTTGACTATTACGGCGGTTATATATATAATGTTCTCATATGTATTTTTGGGTGTGATAAAAATGATAAATGTAACAATATGGAATGAATTTTTGCACGAAAAGGAAGATGACGCCTGCAAGGAGCTATACCCAAAGGGTATACACAGTGCTATTGCCGATTTTTTAGGAACTGATGAGAAATTAAATATCCGCACAGCTATCCTTGATGACCCTGACTGCGGTATAACTGATGAACTTCTTGCCAACACTGATGTTATGCTTTGGTGGGGACACATCAGACATACCGATGTACCCGATGAAATTGCCGAAAAGGTAAGGGATGCAGTGCTTAAGGGTATGGGACTTATTGTTTTGCATAGCGGTCACCACTCCAAGGTATTTAAAATGCTTATGGGTACAAGCTGTAACCTGACATGGCGTGAAAGTGATGATATGGAGCGCATATGGGTAACGGCGCCTGCGCACCCCATTGCACAGGGAATTGGAAGATATTTTGAGCTTGAGAATGTTGAGGCCTATGGTGAGCCCTTTGGAATTCCTGAGCCCGACGAGGTTGTGTTTATCGGTTGGTACTCAGGTGGCGAGGTTTTCCGTTCAGGATGCACATTCCACAGAGGAAACGGTAAGATATTCTACTTCCAGCCCGGTCACGAGACTTTCCCGATTTTCTATAACGAAAATGTGCAGAAAATCATCCGCAACGCGGTATATTGGGCAAAACCCACCTACAGGGTGCCTGAGCTTCTTTGTCCTATGGTGAAAAAACCCGGTGAGGAAGATAAATAAAGTCCTTTAATTCAAATGTAGATAAAAAAATATTCCCGATGATTTTTTAAATCATCGGGAATGTTTTTTATTTAAAGAAGTTAATAATTCCAATTATCCAGAATGCAAAGAGAATAACAGGAAGAATGTATTTTGCGTAAACCTTAAGTGCTTTAGGGAACTTTATGCCCTTTCCTGTATTAGCCTCCTCAAGGAAGCCTGCCCAGCCCCAACCCTTTTTATTATAGGTGCAGAAAAGCACATAGATAAGGGAGCCAAGCGGCAAAATATTATTACTAATTATAAAATCCTCAAGGTCGAGTACATTAGTGCCTGCACCGAAGGGAGTAAAGTCTGAGAGCAAATTAAAGCCCAGAGCACAAGGCAGCGAAAGAAGGATTATCGCAATACAGTTTATAAGGCATGCCTTCTTACGGGACCAACCCAGCGCATCCATTGCAAAGGCGATAATATTTTCGAACACGGCAATGAGGGTTGAAACCGCAGCAAATATCATAAATAGGAAAAACAGCGCGCCCCAAATATTTCCGCCGGGCATCTCCTTAAACACATTAGGCAGTGTTTGGAAGATAAGTCCCGGACCTGCACCCGGATCAACACCGAAGGCAAAGCAGGAAGGAATTATTATCAGTCCCGCCATAAAGGCTACAAAGGTATCAAGTGAGGCAATAGATATGACCTCGCCCACAAGTCGGCGGTCCTTACTGATATAGCTACCGAAGATTGCCATTGAACCCATTCCTATTGAAAGGGTAAAAAATGCCTGTCCCAATGCGGCAAATATCACTTCACCTATTCCCTTCTCTACCATTTTACCAAAATCGGGGACGAGATAATATTTAATACCCTGTGTAGCACCATCAAGCGTTACAGCACGAACAGCCAACACTGAAATTATAGCAAGAAGCACTAACATAAGCACCTTTGTTATCTTCTCAACACCCTTTTCAAGACCTAAGGAACAGATGAGGAAGCCTATGACGGTTGCAAGCACCATAAATCCCACGACTATAATCGGATTATTAGTCATCTGACTAAACTGAGCAGATACCTGCTCGCTTGTCATTGAGGCGGTAAAATCGCCCCGAAGCATTTTTATAAAATAGTAAAACATCCAACCCGTTACGGTAGTGTAAAACATCATAAGCAGGTAGTTGCCCGCCGCGCCCAAATAGCCGAACAGATGCCATTTTGTTCCTTTAGGCTCTAAAACCTTGAAGGAATCTATAATGCTTTTTGAGCTTGCTCTGCCTACGGCAAATTCCATTGTCATAATGGGAACGCCGAAGATGATAAGAAATAGCAGATAGATAAGAATAAAGGCAGCACCGCCGTACTCTCCCACAATATATGGAAAACGCCACACATTTCCAAGACCGATAGCACAGCCCGCGGAAATTAAAATAAAGCCGAGCCGCGAGGAAAATTTTTCTCTTTCCATTATGATAACTCCTTAAATTTTTGATATTAGCACCTTAAAAATGCCGAAGTTACCTTCGGCGTTTTTAAGTTTTAATATTTTTTTGTAACAGCTTCTACTAAGGTAAAATTAAAAGCTATTTTTTACTATTCTTAATTTCTTCATATAATTTACGCACGGTAAAAAACGAGGTTTTAGGTCTGCGGTATTCATCAAGCAATCCTTTATTGTTATATCCTCTTGCGCGGTTTAGCCCGTGTCTTGAAGCAATATCGGTAAACTGCCAGATAAGGGTGCCGCAAACGCCCTCCTCGGCAATACATTCCTTAATTACTGTTTCAAGGAATTCGGACTGATAGCTCATAGTCCAGTGGTCGTTACGGAAGCTGTTATATCCGTATATCGCGCCGCAACCAAACTCCGACATAATTATAGGCTTATCGCCTACACCCTTTTCCACCGCCATAACGCGCAGACCTTTAATGAAATCCTTCCACTCGCAAAGACTTCCGTCATACCAGCCTATGTATTGATTTATGCAGATAACATCACAAAACTCAAAGGAAATATCGTTTTCAATTTGGTTTGATGCATAGGTAATAAGGCGGCTGCTGTCAAGCTTCTTCATAAGCGCGTAGAGCTTCTTTGATATTTCATAGCCCTCGGGCGAGGATGTGTTTACCTCGTTGTGCATACCCCAAATAACAATACTGGCATGGGCGCGGTACTGATTTATCATTTCGGTTATCATAACCTCGGCGCGCTCATTTGTAATCGGGTCAGCAAGACACTGGGCAGAAAATCCCCACATAGGTATCTCACTCCAGAAAAGAATGCCCTGGCGGTCAAGTTCATCGAGGAAGATATGTGAATTGGGGTAATGTGAGCCGCGAACGCTGTTGCAGTTAAGTTCTTTTATAATGTCTATATCTCTGTTATTTATCTGAGGCGGCACAGCGAAGCCCCAATCAGGATGCTCCTCGTGACGGTTGACACCGTGCAGAAATATTGATTTTCCATTTAAAAATATCTCGCGGTTTTTTGCCTCGATTTTTCTAAAACCGATGCGCTCGTTCCTATCGTCATCATCGGTGATTACGGTAATGTCATAAAGGTTACCCTCTCCGATATCCCAAAGCTTAAGGTCCTTTACGCTTGCCTTTAAAGTAACGCTGCCCTTTTCGTTTACGGTCAACTTCTCCGCAGCAACTTTGTTGCCGTCAAACATCAAGGTGATCGGAGTACAATATTCGCCCTTAAAGGGATTTTCTATTTCGACCTCACAGCAGATATCCGCCCGTCTTTTATCAAGGTCAAGGTCATAGGAAATTTGTAAATCACTTATAAACGGGGTTTTTAGTTGTGTAGCGGTAACGGGACGCATTATACCGCCGTAGTTATACCAATCCTTTTTGGCAAGGGGTATGGTATTAAGATTGTTACCGTTAGGCTCGGTGCACACAACTAAGGTATGCTCCCCTGCCTCCACGAATTTCTTAAAGCTAAAGGCGGTCCATCCGCCGTAGTGAGAGCCTAAGGGCTCGCCGTCAAGCCATACATCGGTCTGTCCCGAAACGGCTTCAAACTCAAGAAGTAAAAAACACTCCTCACAGTTAAAGGTGCGCTTGAGCCAGCCATGGCCCCTGTAGTCAAACATATCTACAAACTGGGTATTCCAGCTACCCGGCACAATTATGTGTCGGCTGTTTTCGGGAAAGCTCTTAAACCAACCCTCGGTTACTCCTTTATTTTCACGGTCGGCAGCAAACTGCCAATCTCCATTTAAGGTTTTGATATTTCTTTTCGTATATTCGTCAAAGAGGCGCAGCATATTCTTTCTCCTTTGTCTTGAAATATACAAATATTATATTAAAATTTCTTCGTTTCTTCAATACTTTTTTAACTTTTTTTGAATTTATTCTAAAATTTTTGTATATAAACTTCTTAACTGTTGCAGTCGAGGTTTGTTCCTGATAAAAAGAGTGTTGCTCCTATAGCAAATTTTCATCGTCACTGCGAAGATATCTTTGCCAAAAAGCGATATTGTGCTTGTTAAAAAGATATGCTATAATAAATGTGCACAAATACTGCTAATCTGATTTTGAGGGGATGCAATGTCAAATATAATTTCAATTACCGATATTAACTCCCCTGAGCTTGCGGTCTACACTCGCCTGACCGAGGCTCAGTTAAAGAGAAATGAAAACCTTTTTATTGCCGAAAGTGTTAAGGTTATAGATATTGCCCTTAAAAAGGGGTTAAAACCATTAAGCTTTCTTATGGAGCAACGGCAGATTGAGGGCATAGGGAAAGACCTTATTGCCCGCTGTGGCGATGTGCCTGTTTACACTGCGCCACGTGAGGTGCTTTGCGCCCTCACAGGCTTCGAACTGACCCGAGGTGTGCTTTGCGCAATGCGCCGCCCTGCGCCCTTAAGCCTTGATGCGGCGCTTATAAATGCAAGGCGTGTTGCGGTGCTTGAAGGGCTTAGTGACGGGGCCAATGTTGGCTCGGTGTTCAGAAATGCCGCCGCTTTAGGCTTTGACGCGGTTTTACTTTATCACAACTGCAGCGAGCCGCTTAACCGCCGCACCGTCAGGGTGAGTATGGGCAGTGTTTTTCAAATCCCCTGGGCATTTTTTGATAAAGACCTCTTCCCCATGCCGCAAAACGCGGTAGAATATCTTAAATCAAAAGGTTTTGTGACTGCCGCGATGGCACTTGAAAATGACAGTATATCGGTTGACCACCCTGTTTTAAGCAGCACTGAAAAACTTGCGCTGTTCCTTGGTGCCGAGGGTGACGGGCTGAGCCGCCAA
>JAZRQA010000019.1:0-2217 GCA_045649505.1 Acutalibacteraceae bacterium | reverse complement strand
CTTATCGTTAACGGTTATTTTTTTTAAATTTTCCTTGTCAAGCTTGTATTTACCTATAAAGCATTTCACGTCTAACAAAGCTCTCAGCTCCCTTCACACATATTTTAGGCAAAGGCAGCAGGGTTTATTCAGTTTGAGAATCGAACAAGAAGCTATTAAAAAAGTGCTTAGAAAAATTCTAAGCACTTTTTTTATTTGCTAGCTTTGCAAAAAATTTAAAGGTCATAGGCCATATGCCTACGGCAACAAAGGTTAATAAGAAATACCTTATTGTATCTGCCACCGATGCACCGCCAAATATTGAATTTATCGGTGCTTTAAGTACGGACTTTACAAACAGCACAGGAATAAGACCCAGTACAAATTTTAAAATCTGCGCCCACCATACTGCTTTTGTATCAAAATTAACTATACGCTCATCAAGCTCATAGGCAAGCCAAAGCCCCAATATACAGCCAAGTATTTTATACGCATTTTTAACACCGCTTGCGTAGTTTTGCTCATCAATATCGCAAGGAAACTTAAAAAACTCCACAAATAGCAGGTAGAGCACCGAAAGGGCAATCATACTAAAAAGAAAAATTTTCATTCCACATTTACTGTCCATAGCTTTATTTATAAGCGGATAAAGTACAAATACCATAACGGTTGCAAGGACAAAGGAAACCCCTACATCAAGAGGGGTATGTACGCCTAAATACATACGGGACAGCGAAACCAGAATACAAATAATTATACAAATAATGCGAATTGTTTTGTTTTTTGTGATTCTGGCTATACCGCCAAAAATACCAACCGCAGTCTGAGTGTGCCCGCTTGGGAAGGAATAGCCTGTTGCCTGCTCCCTTGCGCTTTCCACGATTTCAAAAGTTGGGTCCTGCACCCAAGGTCTGGGCACACGGAAAAGAAGTTTTAAAAACTGATTCAATACAGTTCCCACAAAGCCTATTGTGAGCAGATAGTAGCCCTGCTTTTTGCTTATGCACCAAAAGAAAACAAGTCCCACCAAAATAAAGACCGTTTCCTCGCCAAGCATTGTGATAAGCGAGAAAAAACCGTCTAGAACGGGATTGCGAATACTCTGCAAAAATTTAAGAAATTCCAAATAGATCACTCCATGCTTTAAGTATATCATACTGCATTGAATTTGCAAGAAAATTATGTTAAAATGGATTTGGTGATATGATGAAAACTGTTGTTCCCGATTATTATAAAAAATTTAAATGCTTAGCCGAAAAATGCCGCCATAACTGTTGTATTGGGTGGGAAATTGATATTGATGAGGATACATATTCTTTATACTCACAAATCGGCGGAGATTTTGGGCAACGGCTTAAAAATGGAATAAATCACACCAATATTCCCTGCTTTAGGCTTGATAAAGATGAGCGCTGTGTTTTCCTGAGTAAAGATGGGCTTTGTGATATTATTTCAACCTTGGGTGACGGTGCATTATGTGATATTTGTAATGACCACCCACGGTTTAAAAATTTTTATTCAGACCGCACCGAAATCGGCCTTGGGCTTTGCTGTGAAGAAGCATGCAAGATAATTCTTGAAAACACAAAAAATGTGAAGCTTATTGCCTTAGAAGATGACAATGATGGTCTGCTGACCGATGGTGAAAAAACTTTTTTCAATACAAGGGATAATATTTTTGAAATATTGCAGGACAAAAGCTTATCGTACCGTGACAGGGTACAAAAGGTTTTAGACACTTACAGCATCAAAACAAATGCTCTCGCCCCTGAGTGTTGGGCTGATATTTATTGGAACCTTGAACGACTGGATAAAAGTTGGGAGAAGTATCTTGGATTTTTACGAAATGCCAAGGAATTTTCATATGACAGTGCATTTGATAATGTATATCAAAATTTATGTATTTACTTTGTTTACAGGCATTTAGCGGCAAGTCTTGATGACGAACTTTTTACTAAACGCCTCGCCTTTTGCCTGCACGCCGTGATGATAATTGCGGCAATTTTTGAAAATGCCGATGAGGATAGTAAAGATATATTCGAGATATGCAGAATGTATTCAGCCGAAATAGAATATTCCGATGAAAATATAAGTAGGCTTTTAAATTTTTGTTGATTTTTTTGCTGTTATATTATATAATAACCTTTGCAAAAAGAAGGACGGTTAGCTCAGCTGGTAGAGCATCCGCTTGACGTGCGGAAGGTCATGGGTTCGAGCCCCTTAGCGTCCACCAAAAAA
>JAZRQA010000018.1:0-25874 GCA_045649505.1 Acutalibacteraceae bacterium | reverse complement strand
GCTCACGAGGTTACAGGCTCTGCCACCTTGCTTGAGGCCGCAGGCAAAAAAATACTTATAGATTGCGGTATGGAACAGGGTGCCGATATATATGAAAATTGTGATTTTCCGCTCTTTCCGGGCGATATCGACATTGTACTTCTTACCCATGCTCATATAGACCATTCGGGAAAACTTCCCTGGCTTGTTGCAAATGGTTTCAAGGGCAATATTTATGCCACAGCCGCCACAGTAAAACTTTGTAACATTATGTTGCTTGATTCGGCATATATTCAGGAGTCGGAGGCGCTATGGCGCAATAAGAAAGCCAAGCGCGCAGGCAAGCTCGAATATGTGCCTCTTTATACCGTTGATGATGCTCAGCAGACCTTAAAACAGTTTTACTCGTGCGATTATGAAAAGACCTACGAAGTAGCCGAGGGTGTAAGCATCAGTATGCGCGATGCGGGTCATCTGCTCGGCTCGGCAAGCATAACGGTAACCGTTACCGAAAACTCACAGCAAAAAAGCGTGCTTTTTTCAGGCGACCTCGGCAATATCGACCGTCCCCTTATACGCGACCCCCAAAAGCCCCAAAAGGCGGATTTTGTGGTTATCGAATCTACCTATGGGGACCGTGTCCATGGGGATAGACCCGATTATCTTGCCCAACTTACCCGCGTTTTGCAATCTACCTTTGACCGCGGCGGAAATGTTGTTATACCCTGTTTTGCCGTAGGCAGAACTCAGGAGATGCTATACATCATCCGCACCATAAAAGAGCAAGGCTTAATACAAAATCACGAGGGCTTTCCAGTGTATGTCGATAGTCCCCTTGCCGTACAGGCAACAGGTATTTACGGCGGGGATATTATGGAGTATTATGATGATGAGACCATCAAGCTTTTAAATCAAGGCATAAACCCGATACTGTTTGATGACCTTCGCGTTTCAATAACCGCTGATGAATCCAAGCTTATAAACGAGGATACCACACCTAAGGTTATTCTTTCTGCCAGCGGTATGTGTGAGGCGGGGCGCATACGTCACCACCTGAAGCATAACCTTTGGCGTGCAGACAGTACGGTTTTGTTTGTAGGCTACCAAAGTGAGGGAAGCCTTGGCAGACTGCTTATAGACGGCGAAAAACAGGTTAAGCTTTTCGGCGAGGAAATAAATGTAAATGCAAATATTGAGGTTATGCAGGGTATCAGCGGCCATGCCGATAGGGATATGATGCTTGATTGGCTTGCCGCTTTAGAAAATAAACCCACCCGCGTATTTGTAAACCACGGTGACGATACAGTGACCGATTATTTCGCCGAGCTTATTTCTCAAAAACTAAATTTCCCTGCCACGGCACCCTATAACGGCGCAGTTTATGACCTTACGGCCGATATGTGCGTGCAAAAGGGCAATACCAAGGTCAAAGAAAAAAAGAATAGCACGCAAACAAGGGTTAGTCCTGCATTTGCAAAACTGCTTGCTGCTGGCAACCGCCTTATGTCAATAATAAATAATATGCGTGAAGGTTCAAATAAGGATATAGCAAAGCTTACAGATCGAATTAATGAGCTTTGTAACAAGTGGTGATAAAAAATCTCCCTGTATTTTGCAGGGAGATTTTTTTAACTAACGGTTCTGATTGTTGTTAGAATTGTTGTTCTGGTTGTTGTTATTCTGGTTATTATTAGAATTGTTGTTCTGATTATTCTGGTTGTTTTTGTTCTGATCGTTACGGTTAAAATTGTTGTTTCTGTTCTGGTCGTTCATTTTTTTCACCCCGCTTTCAGCATTAGTTTAGCCGAAACGGGGTACCTTTATTCTAGTATTATTTTACAGTTAAACATTACTTCACCGCTAAGATTTTCACCCTTTGCATAGAGTGTATTTTCCTCACGGCAGTAAATAATATTAAGGTCGGTGCCGCATTTTACCTCGCGGTGATAATCTATCTGCACGCTTTTAATTTTGTCCTTCTCACAAGGATTAAATGCGTCAAGAACATAATTTATATATTTTGTGTTATTAACATGGGAGTTCATATCAATATCACTGAAGTGCGGTACAACTGAAAAGGTATTTGTCGATGTATCGGGCATATGCAACTTGGAAAATTTTTCATTAAAGGTCATTTTATTAATAAACTCTATATCGGGATACACGTCCTTCGCAGGTACAATCCGCCTAAGCTCATTGTGCATAAATACCCACTGAGAGCTACCTATTATAAGTAGTTCGCCATCCTCGGAGTAAACCTCATATTCACGGCGCATTGTTATTTTATCGGGAGGCAACGGCCAGGTAACAACACGCACCTTTTTATGTATTTCAGGCTGCTTTATAATTTCAAATTTAACCTTTGTAAGTACCCATAAAAGGCCCTTTTCTAAGGTAGAAAAATAACCAATGCCAAGGCTTTCGGCGTGGGCACCGGCAACCTCCTGAAACAAATCAAGCACACTTGCCGCGTTAATGCTTAGGTACCTGTCAAAATCACAGGTGCGCAATGTTATTATATCCTCATATATGTTTTTCATTTTAACCCGAAAAGCTCCTTAGTATTATTTGCCGCAATATCAATTATATCCTGAAGCTTCATATCCTTAATATCGGCAATTTTTTGCGCAGTATAAGCAATATATCCCGAATGACAGGTTTTTCCTCTGTGCGGTTCGGGTGCCATATAGGGCGCATCGGTCTCAAGCAGAATGCTATTCATTGGAGTATCCTTTACTACCTCACAGACCTTTTTCGCATTTTTGAAGGTTACTACTCCGCCGATACCTATATACATACCAAGCTTTATTATTTCCCTTGCCATTTCGGTACTTCCCGAAAAGCAGTGAACAACACCGCGTGGTTTGTGCCTTTTTAAAATTTCAAGGGTGTCGGCGTGGGCATCTCTGTCGTGAACTATTACGGGTAGATTAAGAGCGTTGGCAAGCTTTACCTGCTCCTCAAAATACAAAAGCTGCTTATCCTTAAAACTCACATCCCAGTAGTAGTCAAGCCCTATTTCACCAACGGCTACAATTTTGTTTTCAGTTATGATTGTTTTTAGCACAGAAATGTTTTCCTGTATATCACCCTCTGGCAGGTCACTTGCGTGAAAGCCTGCAGCAGTGTGACAAAAATCAAACTTTTTTGAAAGCTCAATACAGGCAAGGCAGGAGGAAATGTCAACTGCACAGTTTATTATTCCTCCAACGCCCCAATTACTTTTAAGCTCGGAAAGTAAAGCTTCAGGGTCATCAAAACGTTCATCGGTATAATGAGCGTGGGAATCAAAGATGCTTTGGCTTCTTACGTTAAAATCCATCAGCGCACCTTGCTGCCTGCGGGAATATTATCGGCAAAAATAACCTTAACATCATCCTCGCTAACATCGGCGGCAAGTATCATACCGTTTGACTCAACCGAGCAAAGCACCGCGGGTTTAAGATTAGAAACAACGATAACGGTATGGCCTATAAGGTCCTCAGGAGTATACCATTTTGCAATGCCTGAAGCAACAATACGGGGCGTGCCGCTGCCGTCATCAAGAGTGAGCTTTAAAAGCTTTTTAGCCTTCTTTATGGGCTCACAGTTAACTATTTTTGCAGTTTTAAGCTCTACCTTGGCAAAATCCTCAATGCCTATCTGAGAGATGGTAGCAACATTTTGCGCCTTTGCAGTTTCTTTTGCTTTAGCCTCAGCCTCGGCGGCAATCTCAGCCAGTACCTTCTCGGCATCAAGGCGCGCAAAGAGGGGAGAGGCCTCACCAACGGTGTATTCCCTGACTGCGCCGAATTTGGTAGCCTTGCTTTCCTCTTTGAGCTGTGCGGCAATTTTATCTGCAGCCTCAGGCACAATGGGAGCAAGAAGTATACTGATTATGCGGATAGATTCAAGCAGATTGTAAAGAACCTCCTCAAGGTAGTCGCGCTGCGCCTCATCCTTGGCAAGTGTCCAGGGCATTGTCTCATCAATATATTTATTACAGCGTTTTGCAAGGGTAAGCACCGCGTCGCAAGCATCGGCGTTGTGGTAGCTGTCCATAGCGGCGGTGTAATCTGTCACAGCGGTCTTAACCGCCTCGCGCAATTCAACATCATACTGATTATTATATCCCTTTGCGCAAACCTTGCCGCCGAAATACTTGTTTGTCATAGCAATACTGCGGTTTACAAGGTTGCCGTAGGTATTTGCAAGGTCGGTATTAAACTTTGCTATAAAGCTTTCGTGGGTAATACTGCCGTCATTAACAAAGGAAACCTCTGAAAGCAAATAATATCTCACCGCATCGGTACCAAAACGGCTTGCAAGCTCATCGGCGTAAATGGTATTACCCTTTGATTTACTCATCTTATCCTCGCCTACAAGCACCCAGGGGTGACCCAGTACCTTTTTAGGCAGTGGCTCACCGAGTGCCATTAAGATAATAGGCCAGTAAATGGTGTGAAAACGAACAATATCCTTGCCTATAACATGCAGGTCGGCGGGCCAATATTTTTTGTACTGCTCGGTTGAGCCGTTGGGATTATAACCTATACCTGTTGCATAGTTAGAAAGTGCATCAAGCCATACATAAATTACGTGTCTATCGTCAAACTCTACAGGAATTCCCCATTTAAATGAGGAACGGGAAACACAAAGGTCTGAAAGACCGGGCTTTAAAAAGTTATTTATCATTTCATTTCTGCGGGATTGAGGCTGAACAAAATCGGGGTTCTCCTCGAAATACTGCATTAGTTTGTCCTGATATTTGCTCAGTCGCAGAAAGTACGCTTCCTCCTTAGCATCGGTAACCTCTCTGCCGCAGTCTGGACACTTGCCATCTACAAGCTGAGATTCGGTGAAGAAGGACTCACAGGGTACACAGTATTTTCCCTCATACTCGCTTTTATATATATCGCCCTGCTCGTAAAGCTTTTTAAAAATAGCCGAAACAGCTGCCTCGTGGTCGGCATCGGTGGTACGTATGAATTTATCAAAGGTGGTATTCATACTGTTCCATACCGCCTTTATTTGAGCGGCGGCGGCATCAACATACTCCTTCGGGGTAATACCCTTTTCCTTTGCCTTTTCTTCAATCTTCTGACCGTGCTCATCTGAACCCGTCATAAAGAAAACATCAAAGCCCTGCGCGCGCTTGTATCGAGCAATCATATCCGCAAGAACTATGTCATAAGCGTTGCCGATATGCGGCTTGCTTGAAGCATAAGCAATTGCCGTTGTGATGTAAAACTTTTGTTTTTCCATAATATTTAACTCTCCTTCTGTGCGAAAGCATGTTCCGTTTCTTTCCTGATTTTTGCCTTTTTTCTAAACTCACTCAGTAGTTTTTCTTCGGCACCTATACCTGACATAATTACAGCGTATAGCAGCCCTGTCTGTATCCAAAGCATTGTCATATCAATCAGCCCGTGTACCATAACTGCCGCCGTTAAGGCAAGGATCAAAGCGTTTATGTGCGAGTGCCTTAAGAAACTTTTGCATATAAGCAACTTGTGGTAGTAAAGTGCAAAAAAGGCAAGCAACAGCAATGTGCCTATTATACCGAAGCTCAAAAACGGCTCTAAAATAATATTGTGTGCATGCGTTGTGAAATACGCTCCGGGCACACCCTTTATCAGGTGCATATAGGATAAAAATCCGTGTCCGAAAAATAGGGATTTTTTAAGTGAGTGCAAACTGAATTCCCATATAAGAATACGGTTGTAGGTGGTCTGTCCCGATTGAGAAAATCGCGGAAATATCTCGGGCACAAAGTAGACTATAGCACAGGCAAAGGCAACAAGGATTAAAAATATACTAAGCAAATTGTGCCTGCGGGTGAGGGAAAGCAGTACCGAAATGCCTATAAGCAATTCTACCCATATAAACATACTACCCGATAAATACATACCAACTGCGCTAAGCACCGCTACACAGTAATAATATAACATGTTACCCTGTCTGGTTATTACCTTGTATGCGCAAATTATTACTACGGTGGAAAGGATTGTTGCAAGGTAGTTTGAATTAAAAAATCCCGCCTTACAGTAGTAGTTTGCCCAATTTAGCATTATAACCTTTTCTATAATGACTATCACTGAGGTCAGCGCGCCGCATATACAACAAATGTTAAGAATTGACTCGTAGCCTCTTTTCGTCATTACATTATGGGCGTGTATGCCTATAATAAATATTAAAAAGGCTGCAAGGGAGCAAAGTGCACCTACATAATTTTTACATACAAGCGCAACAATAGCGGTGAGAGCACAAAAGGCATAACCTACATACCCGCGTTTAACTGCTAAAATGGATTGGCGTGAGCTTTTACGGGCAAGAAAAATGCCTGCAAATATAAGCATCATAGCACCTGTTAAAACATAATGTGTAAATACGCTGATCACCAATAATATTATTAAATTCTCATCATTTTTTAAGAAATGGCGCAAAGCCATTTTAGACTCTGACATTAAAACCACCTCGATTTTGTTTAAAAGAGATTATAGTTTAACGCACTCTATACAAAAGTCCCGTTACCCAGGCAATCAGGGAAACTATTGCCTCATATATAAGTATATACATTCCGTTCACGGTTATATCACTTCGATTAAAGGATAAGAAAGCAATTAAAAGCGCGCCAAGAGCTGAAAAAACAATATGCATTATCCGCAAAATCGTTATTGCACGCTTAGCTTTAATAGCCGTGGACAAAATAGTGGGTAATATGGCGGGCTGGTCGGAATGCACTGCGGGTGCCGCACTGCTTTCAACATAGTTCACCCGATTTTTATACATATGCAGTCCTGCATCGTTCATAATACGGATGCTGTCGGAATAAAGTCCAAAATAGTCGCAAAGCATTTCCTCGCTTAAATTTGCGTCACAGTTGTTAACAAGCATGGTAACGCCCATATTGCTGATGCGGACCAGCTCATTTGCAACCGATGCGCTTATATTGTATTTTACGGTAAGTAAAGCGCACGCCTTTTGGTTACAGGCAATAAAAACAGGGAAATAACCCTTGCGCATAAGCTTTTTAACTACTTCAAAATCGGGAGGAGTTATGCCGTGTGCCTCAAGAAGGTCATAGTTGCCTATAAACAGTCGGTTATTGCCTACCCAACCCGAAATTCCCATTTTGTTCTCATATTTAACCGAATCACAACGGGGAAGGTCACCGCTATCACCGTTACAAGCTATATCACACAGGATACTTGCAATGGGGCTTTTTAGCGCGCTTGTGACTGCTGCCGCCTCAAGCAGAGTGCGCTCTATATTGTTTTCGGAAAGTACCTGTAAATTGTGCAACGTAACTGTGCCGCGCGGAAAGAAATCTATTGAGCGCATAACGCAGGCGTTTGCCATTTCAAGCTTGTTTAGCGCAGGCTTGCCCGATATCATAGCACCGCGGCGGTTAAGCCTTTGAGCGGCATATTTAAGAGGTAAAATATCACACATAACAAGTGTGGGTGCACATAATAGTGCAATAACACAAAAGGCGCAGAAAACTGCATTCACAGCGTTCCCTGTAATTCCGCCGCCCGCAAAGCCGCAAAGCGCAGCGGCAACAAGGAAAGCAATAAAAATTATTTTAAAGCGTCCCTCAAATTCAGTGGGTGCTTCAGCATTTTTCATATAGTCGGTAACATTGGTTATACGTCGTGTTGCCGCAACCAATACATCACCATCAATAGAACCGCTTGCCATGGAAAGGGTAGTGGGACGGTCGTCTATAAGGGTGACGGCATTTTTCTTTTTGGAGGATGCAACAAATCTGAAATTGCTAAGCTTAAAGGAAACCTTGCTGAAATGACAGGCACTGCGTGCAAACAAAATAAAGCACATTAAAAGACAGGTATAGCATACATTGGTTACCGAGCCGAAATCAAGGGCTATACAAACACCTGCAAGTACTTCAGCCACCGCTACAGAAATTTCGGGAGAAGTATGCTTGCCGAAAAGGGTGGAAAGGCTTGTCCATACGCCAATATTCGCAAGCACCGCCGCACCCGCAAGGCAACATTGAAGCACGGCGTGCGCAACAGGCGCACCGCTAAAAGCAACAACAAAAAACGGCAGTGAAAATATACCCGATAAAACAAGGCAAATAAATGAAATAACACTGCTGTAGAAGGCGTTGCGTTTAGCAATCTTAAGTTTTTTACCTATGCGCTTTGCATCACTAAGGCATAGGTATTCATCTTTTGGCTCAAAATCGTTTTCATCGTCATTACCGAAAATATCCTCAACGAGCTTTTCCTCCGCAGCCTGCTTTTCGGTGGCTTCTGCAATACCGGATTTTAAATCGTGAATACGGGTAAAGGTTGTTGTGTTTTTGCCCGCCTGACCGGGGATGGGGTCAAAACGTCTGGTAAACGCCGTTGTAACCGAAAGTGCGGTAGGGTCGATATGTTCATCTACACCTTGTGAATCTATGTCAGAAACAATACCGTGCGCCTTAAACGCGCTGCGCTCCATAACAATTGTTTCAGAGGTTATTATAGGATTTTCCTTTGCAGGAGATTTTTCAAAATTATCTGTATCCTCACTGTCGCATACCTCATCGTCCTGCTCTATCGGAGTTTCTTTTTCGGGAATACCCAAAATACTTTCTACACTCTCAAGAGTATAGGCGGGCTTTTCCTCAATAGCACTGTTGCCGTCATCGTCAAGAATAAACGGAGTACATTTTTCGAGAAGATTTGTTTTGAGCGGTTTTTGGGGCTTTGTGGTTGCTTCGTTATTCGAAAAATGTTCGGCATCAATATCTTCAAACTCAGGCTGTGTCACAGCGCAAGCCTCACTGTTTTCCTGTGTATTTTCAAAATCGCAAACAGTATTTTGCTCGTCTACAGGTTCCTTTGTTTGACACAGCAATTCGGACTGCGCTTTTTCAAGCCTTTCCTGTGCCGCGGCCTTTGCCGCTTGTTCGGCGGCTTGTTCGGCGGCAATGCGCTGTTGCTCTTCCTGCTCTGCCTCCTCGGCGGCCCTTCTTTCCTGCTCCGCAATAATGGCTTTTTGCTTTTGCTCCTCATCGCGTACAAGCTGTTCGTGTGCTGCCTGCTTTTCGGCGGCCTGTTGCATTACGCGGGATCTAAGCGCCTCAAGAGGGCTAACGGTCCCGTTTGAGCCTTCCATAGATATATTTTCACCCTGCGATTGCTCAACCTCTTTCGCTGTCAGTGCGTGAGAAGGCTGTATGCCACCGTTTTTTTGCTGACCGAAGGGAACAAAGAAGGATTCTTCAAGAGTTTCCTCTTCGTTTAATATATCTAAATAGTCATCGTCTTTCTTCTTAGAAAACCAACCCATTTTCATTTCACCCAAATAAATTATTTTTTGCGGCTGCGAACAACCTCATACATAAGCACACCTGCAGCCACAGATGCGTTAAGGGAATTTATCTTTCCGTTCATAGGCAGACAAATAATTCCGTCACACTTTTCTCTTACAAGCCTGCCAATTCCCTTGCCCTCGTTTCCTATAACGAGCGCGCACGGAACGGAGTAATCGGTTTTGGTGTAATCCTCACCGTTCATATCGGCACCAAACACCCAAACACCCTGCTTTTTCAAATTTTCAATCTCGTTTGAAATGTTGGTCACCCTTGCTACACGCATGTATTCAAGTGCGCCGCTGGCGGATTTTGCAACCGTTGCATTAAGCGAAGCACTGCGCCGTTTGGGAATTATTATTCCGTGTACGCCGCAAGCCTCGGCGGTCCTAATTATGGCGCCCAAATTATGAGGGTCCTCAATTTCGTCGCAAATTATTATGAAGGGTGCTTCACCACGCTGCCTTGCGCAGTCGAGTATATCACCCACACTGCTGTATTCGTGCTGAGCAAACATAACCGCAACACCTTGATGGTTTGCGTGACCGCAAAGGTAGTCGAGCTTTTGAGCAGATACTTCCTTTATAAGAATACCTTTTGCACTGCACTTTGCAATAATAGCCGCAACGCTTCCGCCTGCAGCACCGTGAGCAACAAGCAGGCGGTCAATTTCACGCCCTGAGCGTACTGCTTCCATAACGGGATTTCTCCCTACGATAATATTAAGTTCTTGTTCATTTTGCTCTTTTATATTACGGTTTTCCATATCGGATAAAACCCTCTTTTCTTTTGGTAGCATATAGATATATATATTATAATGATAATCGGTAGTCGAAAAGCTTTCAAATAAAGCTTTTCGAAAAACCGCTACACATAGCGGTTTTATGTAAATAATCCTTGATTATTTACGCCGATATCATTGCAATGAAATAGGTGAAATTATTTTTATAATTTCACGGACAAATTAGAAATTTGTCCGTGAAAAAGCGCAAGTGCGCTTTTTCACCAACCTATATTCATTATAGCATAAAAAATATAAAAAGAGAAGTAAAATTTATATTATTGTATAAATAAAATATCCTGCAGAAAAAAACATCTTCTGCAGGACATTTTTGGCTTTTTTATATACTTAATTGTGTTAATTATTAGTAGTTTTCGGCGTGAACTTCAAAGTAAGCCTTAGGATGTGCACAGGTGGGGCAAACTTCGGGAGCCTTGGTACCAACAATAAGGTGTCCGCAATTTCTGCATTCCCAAACCTTTACTTCACTCTTTTCGAATACAGCGGCGATTTCAACATTCTTAAGTAATGCTCTGTAGCGCTCCTCATGGTGTTTTTCAATAGCGGCAACCATACGGAATTTTTTAGCAAGGTCTAAAAAGCCTTCTTCTTCGGCGGTCTTGGCAAAGCCCTCGTACATATCGGTCCATTCGTAATTTTCACCGTCAGCGGCAGCGGCAAGGTTTTCGGCGGTATCACCGATACCGTTAAGCTCTTTAAACCATAGCTTTGCGTGCTCCTTTTCGTTATCGGCAGTCTTTAAAAACAATGCCGCAATCTGCTCAAAGCCTTCCTTCTTAGCCTTAGAAGCGAAGTATGTATATTTGTTTCTTGCCTGACTCTCGCCCGCAAAGGCTGCCTCTAAATTTTTCTCGGTCTGTGTTCCTGCATATTTATTTGCCATAATAAAACCCTCCTGAAATTTTTATATTCTAATTATACCATAATGGAAATTTTTTTCAACATCAATCTTTTAACAAGCGGTTCTTTTGGGCATAATAGTTTCAAAGGAGTGTTTTTTAATGAGTAAAATTGTAGAGATAAAGGCCTATGAGATGATGGATTCCCGTGCCAACCCTACGGTCGGAGCGCAGGTTATTTTGTCTGATGGATCTTCGGGCTTTGCTATGGCACCTTCAGGAGCATCGACAGGTGTGCATGAGGCGCACGAGCTGCGTGACGGTGACGAAAAACGTTATTCAGGGAAGGGCGTTTTAAAGGCGGTTGCAAATATTGAGCGAATTATAGCTCCCGAGCTTGTTGGTATGTGTGCTTGCCGACAGCGCGAGATAGACCTTAAAATGATAGCCCTTGATGCAACTGAAAACAAAAGCAAATTAGGAGCCAATGCAATTCTCGCTGTTTCACTTGCAGTAGCGCGTGCACAGGCGGCGGCGTTTAAGCTGCCTCTTTACAGGTATCTGGGCGGCATAAATTCAAGGGTTTTACCCCGTCCTATGATGAATATTTTAAACGGCGGAGCCCACGCCTCAAACAATATTGATATGCAGGAATTTATGATAATGCCGATGTTGGCGGAAAGCTTTGCCGAGGGGCTTCGCCAGTGTGCTGAAGTCTACCACTGTCTGAGGGGGATTTTAAAGAAAAAGGGGCTTAGTACAGGCGTTGGTGATGAGGGCGGTTTCGCCCCCAACCTTGAAAGTGACGAGCAGGCAATAGAGCTTATTTTAGAGGCTGTAAACGCCGCGGGTTATGACCAGAATCAAATAAAAATTGCTTTGGATGTCGCTTCGGGTGAGTGGTGCAAGGGACAGGGAAGCTATTTAAAACCTAAACGCGGAGGAACCCTCAGTGCCGAACAGCTTATTGATTACTACGGAAAACTTACAAAAAAATATCCCATAATCTCTATTGAGGACGGCGTCGGTGAGGACGACTGGTCTGCCTGGAGCGCATTAACCGAAAATTTAGGCGAAAATGTTCAGCTTGTGGGTGACGACCTTTTTGTTACTAATGTTAAAAGACTTAAAGAGGGAATCGAAAAGGGTGCAGGCAACGCTATTTTAATAAAGCTCAATCAAATAGGCACCTTAAGCGAAACCTTGGATGTTATTGAGCTTGCCAAGGCTAAGGGCTACTCCGCCGTAATTTCCCACCGTTCGGGCGAAACCGAGGACACATTCATTGCCGATTTAGCCGTTGCTACGGGAGCAGGGCAAATCAAAACGGGCGCCCCGTGCCGAAGTGACCGTGTAGCAAAGTATAACCGCCTTTTAATGATAGAGCAGGAATTAAAAATGTGTTAGTTTTTAAGCAGGCAACAAACAACAGCGCCACAATAATTGTGACGCTGTTGTTTTAGGTTTTGGAAAATATCATCATAATGTTATGAGGAATAAGCTTAGAAAGCACCCTGTAAAATTTGTAAAAGCCTCGGGGAGTATAAACCGCTTTGCCGTTTAGCGCTTTTTTAACCGACTGCTTCGCAGTAGTTTTCGGGTTTACTCTGGGCAGGGTATCAAAGGTTTTGCTTCGTCCCGGCTCAATATCTGCAAGGGCTAAAAATTCGGTATCCATAGGCCCCGGACAAACCGCTGTAACATTGATTTTTCGTTTTTTCAGTTCAAACCGCAGAGCCTTAGAAAAACTGAAAACATAGGCCTTTGTGGAGCAGTATACCGCCATTCTCGCATTCGGTGTAAATGCGGCGATGGAGCAGACGTTTATAATTGCTGCGCCCGCGCTCATAAAGGGCAGGGTAAGGCTTGTAATAACGGTTAGAGCGCGGCAGTTAAGGTTAACCATATCGGCACTGTGCTGTGTGTTCATCGCATCAAAATTACCAAGCTTTCCAAAGCCTGCATTATTTATAAGCAGCTTGACATTTGCTTTTGTGCGGGCAAGCTCATTTTTATAGTATTCAAGGTCATCTTCCTTTACAAGGTCAAGAGCAAGTATGCGAAAATTGACCTGTGAGTGCTGAGCGGCAATTTCCTCAAGTCTTTCTTTACGCCTTGCAATAAGCCATATTTCATCAAAATTAAACTGTGCGGTACATAGGGCATCTACATAACATTTTCCAAGCCCCGAGGAGGCACCTGTAATAACTGCAATATTCATTATTTTTTCTCCTTACTGAATTGATAGAAAGTATTCTGCAATACCATTTACCGTGGCAACGGCACATTGCTGATTAAACGCTTCCTTTTTCATTTTAGAAAACTCATTACTGTTGGTTATAAAGCCGTTTTCGCTTAAAATCACGGGGCAATTTGTTACCCGCCCTAAAAAGAAGTAGTGCCAGCCAACTCCCGAATTTTTACTGTAATCGTACAGCCCTGCGGCAACCGTGTGCTTGTATACCGCATCATTCGCCGCCTTCGAATAGGGGTAATAGTAGTAGGTATTGAAGCCGCTAACACTTGATGAACTGCTTGCATTCCTGTGCACCGAAACAACAAGGTCGGGCTTAATGCTATTAACCAGCGCAATACGCTGTGACACCGTAATAGTGGTATTGCTTGTTCGGTTGATAAGCACGCGACAGCCTGTTTTTGCAAGCTCATTACTTATCTTATTTGCAAGGGAAAGAGCAAGACTTGCCTCGGTAGTACCGTCAGGCCCTACTGCACCCGGGTCATTACCGCCGTGGCCTACATCAATAAGCACGGTTGCCTCCGATAAATCTACACAGTAATCGTTAGAATCGGTAGCATAAACCTTTACAGGATGTAAAAACTCAAAGATTAGCTGACCGTCTGTGTTATAATAACTGTCCCATCCGTAAAACTGTCCCGTCCTTTTAAGATAAAGCCTTAAAGTACAGTCATATTTGTTTTTTATAAGCTCCATTTTGGAGAACAGGGGATTATCCTCTCCTATAAGTTCCTCGGCTGAAAGCAGTTGGTCATATTTTAAGGTTTCGGCGTAACAAAAGGTTATATCAACATATTTGTAGGTTGTGCTTTTAATGGTATAATCTCGCGCGGTTGTTTTATTGTAGGCCTGAGGTAATAACTCAAAATAAAACGGGGCTTTCCAGTCAACATCAAGGGTAAGGGTGGTAAAGCGTGTGTCGGCCTCTACCGTATTTACCGTTACATTGTTGGTTTCAGGCAGGGTACCTATGTAGGTTTTAATATTCTGTCCAATACTTTCGCTTTCGGTGTATACCCGCTTGCCGCAGCGCAGTTTTTTATATGTGCGATTTGAGGCGGGGTCAACCACCGTTCCAACCGAACAGTAGTCGACAGTACCTCTGGGTAGATAGTTGTTGGTGGGGTGTGAGTAATCATCTACCGTGTTACCGTTAAAGGTCTCAGCATCATTCGCAATAACCTGCGCAATATATCCTGAACCCACATTCATATATTTTCCGCCTGCGGGCGTAACGGCTGCGCCGTTGCTTTGTATTATAGGATTTTTTTTAACCGAAATATTTCCGCTTGAAAAGCTCTCGCTTTTTGAATTTTGGGTAGCGGTAAAGGTTATTTTCCCAAGACTTGTATCCTTTTCGGTACCAACAGGCAGGTCAAAACTTCCTATAAAGCCTATAAACTCCGGAGTGCTACCGTCCTCGTCGTGATACTCGCGGTTTAGCGTGATTTTTTTGCCCATAAAGGTGGCGGTGACGGTGCTGTTATAGCGTGCTGTAGCCCTTACTACCATTGTTGAACTGCTTTCAAAGCTTCTTGAATCACTGGGAGATATGCTGCTTAAAATAACATATCTGTAGTTAATGGTGTAAATTTGCACACTCCCGTTATATTCTATTTTAAAGGTGTTTTTTCCCGTTTTAAGATTGAAATTTACCGAAAAGCTCCCGTCATCGGATAAGGAAATAAGCTCATTGTTTATGTAAAGCTTTTGGGTTGGGTCACAACTTCCAGAAAAAATAGTTACACCTGATGTAACGGTGGTCTCTTTAGCGGTAGGTGCCGTAATTTTAAGTGGGGTTATCTGCGATACCGTTTCACTGCTTTGAACGGCTGACTGCACCGATGCCGTTTGACTTACTTGCTCACTTGATGAGGATACAATTACATCCACCTCGCTTGTGTCCTTCGAAAAAAGATATGGCGCAAAGGCGGTAAATACAAGTGCCGCTGTGAGAACAATGCCGAATATTATAATAATTAAAGGTTTTGAAACCTTTTCGATAAAACTCATAAAATCACCAAAATAATCATACAAAAATAATTTGCCCTTGTCAATATTTCTTCTTTTGTTTTAATAATATATATGCTAAAATATATGCGAGGTGTATATCGTGAAAGAAATATTGAATTCGCCGCTTATAATGTGGATTATCATAATAAATATCGTCTGTGCCGCAGTATGTATTGCCGATAAAATAAAAGCAAAAAGGCATACAAGGAGGATAAGCGAGAAGACTCTTTTTGCGCTATCCTTTGCGGGCGGTGCTCTTTTTATGTATATAACAATGCGCCTTGTCCGACACAAAACTCTACATAAAAGATTTATGATAGGTCTGCCTCTTATTATACTTTTACACTCTGTGCTGATTGTTTTACTCCTAAAATATGCGCCGTATTTATATTAAAGATACGCGGTCAAACGATGGTGTATCCTGTAGATACAAACACCGCCAAATAAAAACAGCACCTTTATAAGGGTGCTGTTTTTATTTGCTAAAGAGCAGAATAACGGTGCGTAAGGCTACTTTTTCGGAAGTAAATTAAGGCGAAGCCGACATCATTAGTGAAACGACATCATTTGCCGAAGGCAAACATCATTCAAAAAAGCCTAATTTGTCTTATAGACAAATTATGCTTTTTTGTTGGCGGAGTAGGAGAGACTCGAACTCTCGCGCCGGTTACCCGACCTACGCCCTTAGCAGGGGCGCCTCGTCACCAACTTGAGTACTACTCCAAATTTGTGATTAACCTATTTCTTTTTTGATTTAAGGTTGGCGGAGAGGAAGGGATTCGAACCCTTGGCTCTTGCGAGTCACTGGTTTTCAAGACCAGCTCCTTAAACCGCTCGGACACCTCTCCAAAAGACTAAATTATTTTAGCACAATTAAATCCTGTTGTCAACCTTAAAAAATGATTTTTTTGCTACCTGTTAAGTAAATATATCCCGAAATTAAGATATCCTGCAAAGGTGACCCATAAAAGGTAGGGCACCATTAAAAGTCCGGCGGTTTTTGAAATTCTGCCGAAAAGCACCGCCGTCCAAAGAATTAACACCCATAGCACTACAAGCCAGAAAAAGGCAAACAGGTACATTTCCATTCTGAAAAATATAATAGACCAGAAGAAATTAAACACAAGGGATATGCCGTAAACCGCCAGCGCGGTATCCTTTTGTGTGCTTGGCGCGGTCGCAGTGCTCACAAGGTAGGAAGCTATGCCCATAAGCGTATAAAGTAACGTCCAAACCACGGGGAAAATCCAGCCGGGCGGCGAGAGCGGCGGTTTATCCAAGGTAGCAAAGGCTTGCATAGAATCCCTTGTAAGCACGGCCGAAAGTGCACCAACAAGAAGTGGTATTGCTATGCAAATAATAAGTTTTCTCCAGTTTATTCTCATAAAAAACACCTCTTTACAAATATATGGAAAACAATTTATTTTTATACAAAAGTAAAAAAGTCTTTATTTTTAAATATAAAGAATGTATAATAAAAATATATTTTTTGAGGTGAGGGCTATGAGAATAGTAATTAAAATAGGTACAAGCACTTTAGCTCATACAACAGGGCATCTTAACATCCGCAGAGTGGAGGAAATCTGTAAGGTTGTAAGTGATATAAAAAACGCGGGGAATGAGGTTATAATGGTATCCTCAGGTGCTATAGGAATGGGTGTAGGAAAGCTGGGACTTGCCTCCCGCCCTGCCGATATTCCTACTAAACAAGCGGCGGCAGCCGTTGGTCAGTGTGAGCTTATGTATACATACGATAAGCTTTTTTCGGAGTATAACCACACCGTTGCCCAACTTCTTATAACGGGTACTGATATTGAAAACGACCACCGTCACGAAAATTTCAGCAATACATTAAACCGCCTTTTAGAGCTTGGCGCACTGCCCATTATAAACGAAAATGACACCGTAGGCACCGAGGAAATAGTTATAGGCGATAATGATACATTAGCCGCTATAGTTGCCTCAAGTGTTAAGGCTGACCTGCTTGTTTTACTATCCGATATTGAGGGCCTTTTCACAGCCGACCCCCACAAATGTAAAGACGCAAAGCTTATAAGCGAGGTTTATGCTATTGACGAAAAAATAACCGCTGTTGCAGGAAGCAACGGTACCTCTCTCGGTACAGGCGGTATGGTAACAAAGCTTAACGCGGCTAAAATCTGTATGGATTGCGGCTGCGATATGATAATAGCAAACGGCGCTTATCCCGAAAAGCTTTATAATATTATAGACGGTCAGAGTGTCGGCACAAAATTCTTTGCGGAGAAAAAATAATGGAAAATATGCTTAAAGCCGCCAAGGCGGCGAAAACCGAAATTGCAAACCTGAGCGAAAAGCAAAAAAATGAAGCACTGAATTTTATGGCAGAAGCTCTGCTTGAATATAGTGATGAAATTCTTGCCGCAAACGAACAGGATATAAAAAAAGCAAAAGGTACCGTCAGCGATGTTATGATTGACCGCCTAAAACTCACTGCCGATAGAATTGAGGGTATGGCGAAGGGAATAAAAGAGGTTGCCGCGCTTGATGACCCCGTAGGAAGGGTAATAGAAAGCCACACAAGGGAAGACGGGCTTAAAATAACAAAGGTAAGCGTTCCAATGGGCGTTGTTGCCATTATCTACGAAAGTCGACCTAATGTAACGAGTGATGCTGCCGCCCTTGCTCTTAAAAGCGGAAATGTGTGCGTGCTTCGCGGCGGTAAGGAGGCTTTTCAAAGCACATGCGCTATTGTAAAAGCCTTGCGCGCAGGACTTAAAAAGTCCGGCGTTAGCGAAAATGCCGTTAACCTTGTAACCGATACTACGAGGCAGAGCGCAAATGACCTTATGACGGCGACAGACTATGTTGACCTGCTTATACCGCGGGGCGGTGCCGGACTTATTAACGCCTGTGTTAAAAATGCCACCGTGCCGTGTATTGCAACCGGAACGGGAATATGCCATGTTTATGTGGAAAAAACCGCTGATTTTGATATTGCGCTTAATATTATTGAAAATGCTAAAACAAGTCGACCGAGCGTGTGCAACGCCGAGGAAGTATTGCTTGTTGATAAGGCTATAGCTAAGGAGTTTTTGCCCCTTTTACATACCCGCCTTGTAACGCGCAGAATCGAGCAAGGACTTACTGGCGTTGAGCTTCGATTGGATGAGTTTTGTGCTGATATAATCGACGGCGTAAAAGCAAGGCAAGCAGATTTTGATACCGAGTTTCTCGATTATATCTTAGCGGTAAAATGTGTTGAAAATGTGCAGGAGGCTGTGAACCATATATCCGAGCATTCAACAGGTCACAGTGAAGCCATTGTGACAAACGATGATGCCGCAAAGGCAAAATTTATGCAGGGAGTCGACAGCGCGGCGGTGTATATAAACACTTCCACCCGCTTTACTGACGGCGGTGAGTTCGGACTTGGTTGTGAAATGGGCATATCTACACAAAAGCTCCATGCCAGAGGACCTATGGGCTTAAAGGAACTTAACACCTATAAATACATCATTGTCTCTGATGGGAATGTGAGGTAGCATATATGAAATACGGCTTTATAGGCTGCGGAAATATGGGTGGCGCCCTTGCAAGGGCACTGTCAAAGACTACCAAGGATATTATGCTTGCCGATTTTGACAGCAAAAAGGCGCAAAGTCTTGCAGATGAGCTGGGTGTAAAATGCGGCACAAACAACGATATAGTATTAGGCTGTGAGCGTATTTTTTTAGGCGTAAAGCCTCAAGTAATGGGCGAAATGCTTGATAGTTTAAAGGATATTTTAAAAGAAAAAAAACCCCTGCTCATAAGTATGGCGGCGGGGCTGTCTACCGAAAAGATATGTGAAATGGTAAGCGAACAAATTCCTGTAATTCGAATAATGCCAAATACCCCCGTAAGCGTAGGAAAGGGTATGATACTCTACTGTGCAAATATGCTTGTAAGTAAACAAAGCATTTTGGATTTTGTATCGGATATGCGTTTTGGCGGTATCCTTGATGAACTGCCTGAAGAGCTTATGGATGCGGGATGTTCGGTTTCAGGCTGCGGCCCTGCCTTTATGTATATGTTTATTGATGCCTTGGCAAGGGGTGGGGAACAATGCGGTCTGCCCCGTGAAAAGGCGATTAAATACGCCGCCGCAACCATGGCGGGCGCGGCAGAACTTGCCCTGACTTCGGGCAAAACACCTGAGGAGCTGAGAAATGCCGTGTGCTCACCGGGCGGCAGTACCCTTGAGGGCGTAAAGGTTTTAACCGAGGAAAATATTACCGAGATAGGCATTAAAGCAGTAAAGGCTTCCTTTAAAAGAAATATTGAGCTTGGAAAATAAAAATTGCCACAGACTATGCATAGTCTGTGGCTTTTGCTTTATACCTCTTTATATACTGCAGGCATCTTGCGCTTGTGTTCGCTTCGCGAATGGTAGCGGTCAATAATCTTTTTATCGTGCTCGTTAGCCTGACCTGTTAAAACATATTTATCAATGGCGGCATAGGTAACGCCCATTTCCGCCTCATCGGTTTGACCCTCAAAAAGTCCTGCGCTGGGAGCCTTTTTTATAATATTTTCGGGTGCATTTAAAAAAGTCAAAAACTCATAAACCTCACCTACCGTTAAATCGGCAATCGGGTTAAAATCGCAGCCGCCGTCACCGTACTTTGTGAAGTATCCCATATATCTCTCGCTGCGGTTTCCTGTGCCTGCAACAATAAGATTTTCTGCCGCCGCAACAGCGTAAACCGTTATCATTCTGAGCCTTGGCGCAATGTTGGTAAGTGCTTGATTGTTAAGGGTGGTCTTGTCCTTGACCGCATCTATAACCGCGCGTTTTGCATCTGTAAGGTCAACTGTTCGGGTGTCTATATCAAACTGCTTTGCAACATCCAGCCCGTCGTCTTTGTCCTCGCCAAAATTACGTGCCGACTCACAGGGCATAATAATTCCAATCGTGTTCTCACAGGCTTTTTTGCAAAGAATACCTACAAGTGCACTGTCCTTGCCGCCCGAATTGCCAAAAACAATTCCCTTGGCACCGCTTGATTTTAAAAGATTCTGTATAAAAGCTACACGCTTTTCAAGCTCCAATTTATAATCACGCATATTTTATCACTCCTAAAAATATTTTAACACCCCCACATATTTTCGTCAATAAAAATATGTGGATTTTTAAACGTATTATGGTATAATGTTATTTGGTGATTTAATTGAAAAGATTTTTATGCTTATTTGTCGCTGTTGCACTGCTTTTTACCCTTTGCGCCTGTTCGGGTTCGAGCCAGACGCATAGCGAAAAAATAAAAATAGTAACAACCGTGTTCCCGCTTTATGACTTTGCTCGTCACATAGCAGGGGATAGGGCAGATGTTGTTATGCTAATTTCTCCAGGCAGTGAGGTGCATTCCTTTGAGCCTACTCCAAAGCAGATAATTGAAATGAGTGAATGCGATCTGTTTTTATATATCGGCGGTGAATCGGATGAATGGGTTAATACTCTGCTTTCCTCCACTGTCCTAAAAGGGTCATTGCTTTTCCTTATAGATAAGGTTGAAGTTATTAAAACTGAGCACGAACATAACGGTGAGCATACCCACGCCGTTGATGAGCATATATGGACATCACCGAGAAATGCAGTAAAAATGGTAAATGCTATAGCGCAAGAACTTTGTGCGGTTGACAGTGATTCAAAGGATTTTTATACTGCAAATGCTGCCGCATACACAGCGAAGTTAAATTCTCTTAATATTAGTCTTGAACAGATTTCCTCTAATGCTAAGCGAAAAAGTCTTGTTTTTGGAGACCGCTTCCCATTTGCCTATTTAGCCAATGATTACGGCTTTAATTATATCGCCGCTTATCCAGGCTGTTACAACAATACTGAGGCTGGTGCAGCCACCGTTGCCGCAATCACAAAAAAGGTAAAGGAAGAAGAAATACCCTATATTTTTCATATCGAGTTTTCAAACAAAAAGGTTGCAACCGCTATTGCTGAGGAAACGGGTGCGCAGCTTCTTGAACTTCACTCCTGTCATAATATTTCGGCGCAGGATTTTGCAAACGGTATAACCTATTTTGATTTAATGAGTAAAAATGTAAAAAATCTTGAAAGGGCATTAAGTTAATGTATACTACCGTTCTTTTCGACCTTGACGGCACCCTGACCGATCCGGGTGAGGGCATAACCAATTCTGTTATTTACGCTCTTAAAAAATATGACATACAAGTTAAAAACAACGCTGAGCTTTATAAATTTATTGGTCCTCCGTTGGTAAATTCTTTTATGCAGTATTACGGCTTTTCAAAAGAAAAAGCAATGCAGGCTGTAGCGTACTACCGTGAATATTTCAGCACAAAGGGACTTTATGAAAATAAGCTTTATTCGGGTACGGTTGATATGCTCGAAGGTCTTAAAAAAGCAGGCAAGAAAATTGTCCTTGCCACATCAAAGCCCGAAAAGTTTGCAAGGGAGATTTTAAGATATTTTTCCCTTACCGAATATTTTGATTTTATTGCAGGCGCCTCTATGGACGAAAAGCGAAACAGTAAGGATATGGTAATTGCATACGCAAAGCAAAATTGTCCTTATATAGAAAAATCCACCACCGTTATGGTGGGGGATACTATACATGATGTGCTGGGCGCAAAGGCGCATAAAATCGACTGTATCGGTGTGATTTACGGCTATGGAAGTTGCGATGAACTAAAAGAGGCAGGAGCAAAATATATTGCCGAAAATACACAGGAGATTTTAAATTTCATTATGTAAGGGAGGGGTCACCCTCCCGCTTTTTTATTTGCTGTACGGTGCAAGTTCAAGTCTTATAAAATATCCTTGCTCGTGCTTGCAAACGGGGCACACATCTGGCGCGGTGGTACCGGAGTGAATGTGTCCGCAGTTTAAGCACATCCATTTGCAGCTTACATCACTTACAAAAAGCTTGTTGTTTTCAAGCAGCTCAAGCAACTCGCCAAAGCGGTCACCGTGACACTTTTCTATCTCTGCAATGCTGTAAAAAGCGGCGGCTATCTCTAAAAAGCCTTCCTCCTTCGCAGTATCACCAAACTGTTTATATGCAGGCTCGTACTCGGCATATTCGTTATCACGGGCATATTTTAAAAGTTCAACTACGCTGTTGGTTACATTAACGGGATAGTCACCGTCAACAACAAGGCTTTCGCCGTTTAATTCGGCTAAAAATTTGTAAAATATCTCGGCGTGTTCCTTTTCCTGACCCGCAGTAAATGTGAAAACTGCCTCAATAACGGGCAACTTCTGTTTTTTCGCAGTGCTTGCGGCAAAGGTGTAGCGGTTTCTTGCCTGACTTTCTCCCGCAAAGGCGCGCATAAGATTTTCTTTTGTCTTGCTTTCCTTAAAATTTACAGCCATTTAAAACTTCTCCTTTTTGTGTTGTAAAATTAGCATTACACAAAAAGGAAAAAATATACAAAAACAAAAAAATATTTTCCCTTGTAAATTCAAGTTATTTGTACTTGACTTTCAGGTGTTTTATCAATATAATAGTTAGGTAAATTAAATATACGGAGACGTATCGAAGTGGTCATAACGGGGCTGACTCGAAATCAGTTAGGGAGCAATCCCCCGCGAGTTCGAATCTCGCCGTCTCCGCCAAAATTAAGGAATCATACCTTTGGTTTGGTTCCTTAATTTTTTGTGGTGGTGGGAGATCGAACGTAGTTCGTCGTAGCAGTTCAAAATGCGCGATAGCATTTTGAACTTGTGAAGTCTCGAGCAACGCAGATTTTCCGCAACCGTTCGGAACGGTCGGAAAATCAAGGGGCGCAGAGTATCTCGCCATAGAACCTCGGCACAATAATTATTAGGATTGCGGTTGTTTTCTTTATATGATATAATGATTTTAACAAATATGAGAGGAGTCGCAATATGGATAATAATTTGATTGAAAGCTTTTCGCCAATACAGGCTATCTATATTTCTAAAAGTTTTTTTGAAATGATGAATCCTCAAAGTTGCGACTGCGATAGCCTTGTCATTAGAAGTGGAGACAAGTTTATTCTTTTAAATTATTGCAGTCATGACGACAATGGCTATATTGAATGGGAAAATCTATCTTCTTTTGATGCTAATGCGTATCCCTATGAAGTTGATCTTGGTGATAATGTTTTTAGATTTGATAGAGTCAACTATTCCAATGAAGGATTTGTTGAAGGTGTTAGATTTACTGCCAACGATGTTTTCCTATTTATATTTGGGTCTGAACATAACTTGATATTAACAATGAGCAAGTATGATCTATTTGAAGATATTAAAATGGACTTTCCTGAAACAGAAGCAATTCTTAAAATCATATCACAGAAATAGTCTGAATCAACTCCTTTAAGGCTTTCAACTTCAAGGAGTTGATTTTTTATTGAAATTTTTGAGCGTTTGTAGTATAGTTTATTTATCACTGGATTCGGTTTAGAGCAATGCTCAGCCAGTGAACCGCAAGGGGCAGGTTTACGAGCGCGTTAACGCAGTTCCGAGTTACTGGTGCGCGGAGCCGGCCTGCTTTTTATTAATTATTGTTCAACCGTAATCTTAGGATTGCGGTTGTTTTCTTTTGCAAAGTCCTTTTTATTGGACAGAAGGTGTGATATAATTAATTCAAACAGATAAAAGAGGTGTTTGTATCGTGACAGAAAAATATGAACAGTTGTCTAAATTGCTTTCAAAAAAAGTTATTAACTGGGGCGAGGCAGAAGCGATAATAGAATCTTTTGGAAATCATATCAATGACAAATACAATGATAGTCCTTACGATGACGGTACCATACTTTCTGAATTATATATGGATTCTCACTCTTATGAGCGCGGAGAGATTTTAGTTGAACTCACAAGACTATTTCTCAAGTATGGATATGATGTCCACGCTAATAATGATTTTAACGGCGCAATCTGTCTGCACAATTTATGTTGGGCATCTTATGATAAATATGTTCTTCACGCTGCAGAATTGTTATTAAACGCCGGTGCGAATACTCATATTAAAATCGATGACGACGATGAAGACGGTATTTTAAATAGCATTTCTTGGAAACTCGGCTATTGGAATACCGGAGAGTACGATTCCGCAAATATGTTTGAAGCATACTATCAAATGATTCAAGCAGAACAGGCAGGAGAAGAATATCGTGGCATTCGTGACGTTTCCGACTGCTTGGATATGACCGTAACAAAAGTCGAATGCTTTAACGATCCTGATATCACAAACAACCGAATAACTTTTAACAACGCAATTGTGATATGGTTCGGCTCAATACCCTTAGTAGTAGATAAAAGGGTGGAACTTGTTGTGAACCCAAGCAGAGTAAGCAAGGAATTGCAACGGGTTGATTTAACTGCCGAATTTTCAAAAATCATTGGACAGAAATTCATTAAGTACAACTATTCTGACGCAGGGTGTGTATCGTTGTTTTTTGACAATGATATAAAATTGGTTTTGTCAAACAATTGGACAGGTGGCGAAAAGGATATTCTCGGATATCTAGACATTAAATCTAAATTTGCACCTAATAATTTAAATCGTTAATATTTTGGGCTACCATTTCGGTAGCCCTTTTTCATCCCAAGGCCGAACCAATTGCCATTGTACTTGCTTTTTTGCTCTCGCTGTCAATGTGACTATAAATATTTGCCGTTGTTCCCATATCGCTGTGTCCAAGCCAGTCCTGAATCATTTTCATAGGCACTCCGTTTGCAAGGAGCAGCGAAGCACAACTGTGCCGTAGGTCGTGAAAGCGAACGGGTTTCAATCCCTTTTCTTTCAGCACCACTTTGAAATGATCGGTCACATAATTTGGTTTTATCAATTCACCGATTGCATCTACGCAGATGTAGTCGGTATATTTTTTGCAGTAACCTCGGCGCATCACTCGCATCATTTCATCTTGCTTTTGTTTTTCAGCAAGGAGAACTTCTTCCACTTGCGGTATCAGAGGCAGAGTACGGTAAGAAGATTTTGTTTTCATAACGTCCATACCGACAACGCCTTTGTCGTTCTGCACCACCTTGTGACTGATGCTGACTGTCTTGTTTTCGAAGTCAACCGCCGACCATTTGAGCCCAAGCACCTCGCTTCGCCTGAGTCCGTAGTAAGCGGCGAGGAAGATTACAATATGTATCGGGTCGTTCGCCGTCTTGTCAAGCAACTCTTTCAGCTCGCCGGCGTTATAATATTTGCCGATGTACTGTTGCGCTTTCGGTCTGTCAGCTTGCTCAACAGGATTGCTCGGTAAAACGGGCTGTCTTATCCATTCTCCTCGGGTTTCTCTATACGCAAATCGTTACGGCTCGATATGACAAGTTTTTCGTAACGCTCAACAAGACGCGGCAAGCGCGACAAGCGCATCGACAGGCGTACCATACAGTCGTTGTCGAAGACCTGCTCAACAACCTTTGGCTCTTCCTCTTTCACAATACGCAGCACCTCGTTGAGCAACGGATACGAGAATTTGAGTATTATCTCGCTGTTTATGGTCTTTTCTATATGCTCCACAGCCTCAAGAGCCTCGGCTGCCGCAGCACGATAGGCCACGATAAGACCGCTTGTACCAAGCTTGACACCACCGAAATAACGCACTACTATAACAAGTACATTGGTAAGTTCCTTACTGTGTATCTGCCCCAATATAGGCTTACCAGCGGTACCAGAAGGCTCTCCGTTATCG
>JAZRQA010000017.1:0-1668 GCA_045649505.1 Acutalibacteraceae bacterium | reverse complement strand
GTTGAGCTTGAACACGAACACGAGTTACATAAATTAGAGCACGAGCTTCACGAAAAGGAAAAGGTTAATAAATAAATTACGGCGGGATGCTTTCATCCCGCCGCTTCTATTATTTTCCCATATCAATGAGTTCTAATAATTCATATTTTCTGCCTATTTTATCCTGTCCTTGAAGTGGGCAAACACCACCTAAAGCGTTAGCTTCCACAACAACCCAGCCTTTTTCGGTTAAGGCAAAATCCCAAGCGATATAGCGAGTGCCTTCAACCATACAGGTTAATTTCTTTGTTAAGGCAACCAAAGAATCCCATTCAGGCAGTTGGAATCCAACAATTGTAACATTTGTATCAGGGTGCTTAATATACCAGTGTCCTTTTTTAGTCAAACCACGCGTGTAAACAATACCGGTCCCAGCATCAACGCTTGCGGCTATTCCGCCAAAACCGTTGTTGTCAACAACTGCCCCACCCATACCAATTCTAAAGAAGGGATGGAAAATTTTAACCTCACCTTGACAGATAATCGCAGGAACTCGAACAGTATTAACCGACTCTTTATGTAGTGCCGACATTCTTTCATCTTGCACAATTAACTCTTCAGCAACAAATCTGCCCTTATCAATTATTTCGTCGAAAAATACTTCGGCATCTTCTTTTGAATTAAATGTAACCTTTTGGATTCCACGGCCTTCTGCGCCGCCAACCGGCTTATACATAAAAGAAGTATGCTTTTTTGCAAACTCTAAAAACGCCTGCTTATCGGCAACGCCGTCAACCGGAAGTACATCTCGTCCGTAATATTCACCAAAAATTTCATATGTCTTCTTTTTATCCTCAAATAGGAAGAAATTATTATCATCATTAAGCCAATGATAATATTTATATCTCAATTTATTTGTGATAAATTCTTCGCGACCAAAGGTGTTTCTGCTATAAAACTCAAAAACAAAATATTCCTGAAAGTCAGCACCGAATCTATGCAGGGTATAAATCATATCCCTCTTTAATTCTTTTTCACAAAGGCGAAGCGATACATCATTATTGTTGATTTTAAAATCCTTTATCGCCTTATCAATCATTTCAAGGCCTTTTTTGTAATATTTCTTATCAAATATTCTGTAATATAACACATACAGTCGTTTGAAAAATTCGCTCTTGTCAGCCTTTTTCCCTAACCAATTCTCAAGCGGAGTATCTAATTTCCAAACAGCCGTACCGTAATAAGTCTCTAATCTATTTTTCATATATATCGCCCCTTAAATTTTCAATCCAATGTTTTAAAATTTGTAGATTTCAAGCAATCTAACTGAATTACAATGCTATCATACTATCGTAAAAAAGCAAGAAACCCGTATTAAGCGGTTTAATTTCATTCATCACTTGTTGTGGTATCCTCGCTTGAGGTTTCGGCAGACGAGGTATCTTGACTTGTTACCTCGCTTGAGGTTTCGCTAACCTCACTGTTACCCTCGCTTGTTATCTGTGAGGTGTCTGAGCTTGTATTCGAGCCTGTATCACTCGATACTTTATCACTTACCTGTGACGAGGTATCGATTACCGTCATACCGCCGCCCGAACTGCTTGTACCTGCGCTCGGTTTGCCGCCTGAGCTTGAGCCGCCTGAATATCCGCCGCCCGAGCTGCCTGAGCTGCCTGAGCTACCAGAATA
>JAZRQA010000016.1:0-4336 GCA_045649505.1 Acutalibacteraceae bacterium | reverse complement strand
CCAAAGGTTTTGTGCGAAATAAACAGATACCGCAGTTTATTTTCTTATATAATTATATCAAAAGATACAAAGTATGTAAATCCAAAAAACGAGGTAAAAAAATGCGCGATTTTTAGACAAAAAAGTTCTTGACATATTTTTTAAGCGCAATATCACCCTATTTTTTGCTTAAAAATTCAGTAAGGCGGTGATAATCGTATATATAATAAATAATTCGGGTATCGGCAGTGCCGACACCCGAATTTGCTTAAAAAAGAAACCATAGGCTGACACCTATGGTTTAGTTCTTATTTTTTTGAAGAAAAATCAACATCAATGAAATTATCGTATTCCTCAAAGGGATCCATTTCTTCACTGTCCCCAGCGCTACTTGAACCAGAGCTACTGGGCGGTACAAAGCCTACGTGCCCGTCATCATTACCTTCGATAACGATACTTGAGCTAGGTTTTTTGGAACTATTGTTTGAATTGCTGCTCGATTGCGGAGTAGACGATGTGCCCGTCACGGTAGAACTTACCTGCGTGACATTATTACCACCCGCAACCTTGCTCGTTTCGGATGTTGTAGTATCTTCACTTGAGTCGTCACCCGACTGTGAAACAGAGTTGTCGTTAGAACTTGGTCCAACATAAACATAACCGCCGTCACAAGCGCAGAGTGTAAATATCAAGAGCAGAGTGAAAACAAGTGCAATAACTTTCTTCATTATGCGTCGATTACGCTGGTATTCATTCTCTCAGCAGTGTCGTCAAAACTATTAGTTTCATCTGTAATGTTGAGGTTAACTACCTCGGCTTCGGGGGAAATGTAAGTCTTTTCCATTTCAGCATCTCCTAACATAATTTTATCTATTTTTTCGGCGGCATCGCCGAATCATACAAAGGTTACTTCTGCTCTTTTACCATATTATACAACACCATTATAAAAATGTCAACATACATATTTATGTAATTTTTTCCTATACGGTTATTTTTTGTTTAAATTTATTTTCACTATTGCAAAAGCACAACATTTATGGTACAATACTCAAAAATCATACAGGATGTGGTATAATTATGTTTGCTCCGACACAAATCGCGGAAAATTTTATAGGAGTTGGCGAAACAAAAACAAGTATTAAACCCCTAAAACTGCTTGTGCTTGCCTTTATTGCGGGTATGTTTATAGCCCTTGCGGGCGTTACCAGTACAATAGCGTCGGTAAGCGTATCGGCTCCGAGCCTTGCCAAACTTGTAAGCGGTGCTATTTTCCCTGCAGGGCTTGCAATGGTAGTAATTGCAGGGAGCGAGCTTTTTACGGGCAACTGCCTTATTGTGATTTCGGTGCTTGATAAAAAGGTGAAGCTCACAAAAATGCTTAAAAACCTTGTTATTGTATATTTCGGAAATTTGCTGGGTGCGCTCTTCGTATCGGCGGGTGTTGTGTATTCGCACATCCCTTCCCTTTTTGACGGTGCGGCTGCTCAGGTTATTGTAAGCACTGCGACAGCCAAGGCAAACCTTTCCTTCCCTGACGCGCTGATAAGGGGTATTTTCTGCAACATACTTGTATGTATCGGTGTATGGATGGCTGCGGCATCAAAGAACATAGGCGGTAAAATTCTTGCAATGTTCTTCCCTATTTTTATTTTTGTGGTTTGCGGATTTGAGCATTGCATAGCTAATATGTATTACATTCCTGCGGGAATTATGACCGCGGCTGAATACTCAATAACCGCCGACACCCTTAATCTTTACGGATTTTTTATCACTAATCTCATACCCGTTACAATCGGTAATATTATAGGAGGCTGCGGTATAGGCGCGGCGTATTGGATTGCCTATTTACAGGGTAAAAAAGGATAAAATTAGTAAAAATATATAATAAATTTTAAAAATTCCTTAAAATTTTCTCCCCAATTACAATTTGTAATTGGGTTTTTTTATTTGACTTGTTACATATACTAGTGGTAAAATTGTTTAGAAAAGAAAGGAGCTGCAAAATGTCTGAAGAAATTCTAAATGCAAAAACCGAAAACCTTTTTGATTTAACTCATACGGTAGCGGCGCAACTTCTAAAGGATACCGTTTACCCTTGGGAAATTTTACCGAGCATTGGCAGTTTTATTGAAAAATTGCTTGCCACACTTAATAAGGAAGAGTATAATATAATTAATGATAATGTCTATATTGCTAAGACAGCAAAAATCGCGGATAATGTAAGTCTTACGGGACCCGCTCTTATTTGCGACAATGCCGAGCTTAGACCCGGCGCTTTTATAAGAGGCAATGTTATAGTTGGTAAAAACAGCGTTGTTGGAAATTCCTGTGAAGTGAAGAATGCAATAATATTTGACTGTGTTCAGGTGCCGCATTTCAATTATGTTGGAGATTCGGTATTGGGTTACCGCTCACATATGGGAGCAGGGGCAGTTACCTCCAACGTTAAAAGCGATAAAACAAATGTTGCTATTAAATATGGCGATAAGGTAATTGAGACCGGCCTTAAAAAGGTAGGCGCAATGCTTGGTGACTATGTTGAAATAGGCTGTGGCAGTGTGCTTAACCCCGGAACGGTTATAGGTCGCAATACCAATGTTTATCCCCTGTCAAGCGTGCGGGGTGTTATTCCTGAAAATTCTATTTACAAAACCGGTGGAATAACGGTTGAAAAACAAGAAAGAAGGTAAAACCAAAATGGGAAGACTTTTCGGAACAGATGGTGTTCGCGGTATAGCTAACACCGAGCTTACCTGTGATCTTGCTATGGAAATTGGCAAGGCGGTCGGCACAATTTTAATTGAAAGCTGCCGCAGAAGGCCGTTGCTTGTTATAGGCAGCGACACAAGAACCTCCTCTGACATGTTGATTTGCGCGGTTACCGCAGGTGTTTGCTCGGTTGGAGCCGATGTTATAAATCTTGGCGTTATACCCACCCCCGCCGTGGCGTTTCTTGTTGGAAAATACAAGGCTGACGCAGGCGTAATGATTTCGGCATCACACAATCCCAGCGAATTTAACGGCATTAAGATTTTTTCGGGTGATGGCTACAAGCTGCCTGATATGCTCGAAGAACGGGTTGAGTCCCTTGTGCTTGACGGCACGGGAGAAAAGCTTTCGCCCATAGGTGATCAGGTGGGCAAGGTGACCTATGCCACAAACGCAACAAAAGATTACATTGACCATATAAAAAGCAGTGTGCTTTATTCCCTTGACGGTCTCAATGTTGCTATTGACTGTGCAAACGGTGCATCAAGTATAACCGCGAAACAGTTATTTACCGAGCTTGGTGCAAATGTGCATATTATGTTTGACCAGCCAAACGGCGCAAATATAAATGACAATTGCGGTTCCACCCACATTGAGAACCTTGCAAAATATGTTGTGGAAAACGGTCTTGACTGTGGTGTAGCTTTCGATGGTGACGCCGACCGCTGCCTTTGTGTTGACGAAAAGGGTAACCTTATTGACGGTGATATGATAATGGCTATATGCGCGCTTGACCTAAGAGAGCGCGGCAGACTGTCACACAATGCCGTTGTTGGTACCATTATGACCAATTTGGGATTCCAGAAGTTCTGCGAGGAAAATGACCTTCGCTTTGTTGCAACAAAGGTTGGTGACCGCTTCGTGCTTGAAGAAATGCTGCTTGAGGAATACTCCTTCGGCGGTGAGCAATCGGGACACGTTATTTTCCGTGACTTTGCTACCACAGGTGACGGTCAGTTAACAGCGGCACAGCTGCTATCTCTGCTTCGCAGAAAGCAGGAGAAGCTATCTACACTTGCAAGTGTTATGACACGCTATCCTCAAACAACAGTAAATCTTAATGTAACAAAGGAAGGCAAACTGCTTTTCTACACCGATGCAGATATAAAGGAAGCTATTGAGCAAGCAAAGGAAACCTTAGGTAAGGACGGACGAATTGTTGTGCGCCCTTCGGGCACCGAGCCGCTTATCCGCGTAATGGTTGAAGGACTTAACGACAAGATAACCAATGAGGTTGCAAACAGCGTTGCCAAGGTTATAAAGAAAAAAATAGGTGATAAATAACCTATTAACGTTGGTTAAAGAGATTTATGCTAAACTTTTAAGATATTACTTTGACAGATAATGGCACTAATAAAAGTAACGGACAGTTCAAAACCTGTCCGTTACTTTTTTATTTTCTGTCTTTATCATTATAATGAATATAGGTTGGTGAAAAAGCGCACTTGCGGTTTTTCGAAAAGCTTTATTTGAAAGCTTTTCGTCTACCGATTATCATTATCATAGGGAATGTATCTTACCTTGCGCTTTTTAGGCTTGCGGTTTATTGCAATTACCCATATAATAAATATTGCAATTGTAACGCCGA
>JAZRQA010000015.1:0-13360 GCA_045649505.1 Acutalibacteraceae bacterium | reverse complement strand
AGGGTCATAAGCCTCGGCGTATTCTTCATCAGTCCATGTAAGAACCGTATGAATGGCATCGTAATCCTCTTTGTCAATAGTGTCGCCATATGTAATTAAGCAGCGTACACTCTGTTGAATCGGCATTGACAATATTGCGCGGCTTCGAATTTCTTTTGCATCAAAGGCATTATTAAGGGTATTTTGCAAAATTTGGCCGCACATAAGCGGGAGTATCATACACAAAACTACGATAACGAGTGTTTGCATAATTTTTGTTCTGCGTTTAATCAGCAAATACAGCTCGCGCAGCGCTATTACTGCGATTATTGCAAGCATAGTATACAGTCCGTTATAGCGTAGGTTAAAACCAAATACCGCGCACACGGTAAGAATTAAATGGCGGCGCTTGCAAAAATAGTCTTTCCTATCATACAAATAGTAGACCAATTCAATGGTCAACAGCATAATACAAAGAGAATACAAGCAATCATTATATATGGTTGAAGCGTACAACGACATAGGGGGAAGAATAATAAAGAAGGCCAGAGTCACGCCTAAAACCCAAGAATTAAAATTAAAATGTTTTAAGGAGGCTATTGCATAGGTAATTATGAGTATACTCAAAACATGTTGCACAAGGCAGATAACCAAGGGCGCTAACCAGGTAATACCGATTAACTCACCAAACTGTGTTAAATATCCTAAAAGTGCTCCCCAAATTAAAGGGTGTTGAGTGGTTATTTGCGTATAGCCTAAATGCATTGCAATGCTTTGCCAGGCATCATAGGTAACAACTCCAGGAAAGCGAATAAGATATTGCGGCAACCAGCACAGCGCAATTAAGATTATACAGTTGCGATAGAGATGTTTGCCAAAAAAACGTGAAAGTAGGTTATTATCGGGCAATTTTATTTCCAAAAAATGTTCGCCAAGATGCCATATAAGGCGGATAGCAATAAAGAAAAATATTATACCGCCGCAAAAGGCCGCAACAAAAGCAATAAGGGAAGCACCTGAGCGCAGCAGATTGATTATACTAACATCATACCTAGCGTCAAAGTAAACGCTTAACAAGGAAAAGAGAGAAAAAAAGGCAGATATTAAAAGGATGCACAACGATTTAAAAAATCCTATGGATGATAAAATGATATCTTTAAGTTTGTATAGGATAAAAAGCACACCAATGAATGTGATTAAGCAAAAAACAACATTAGTCTCCGTATCAAAAACAAACACAAGAAAATGTATAGAGTTCTCAGAAAATGATGTTAATGAGAAAGTAGCAAACAAAAGAATTCCAAATGTTGCTAATAACAGTCGGCACCATTGCCAAAGCTTTGTGCAAGTACAATCAAATTTTTTATTTAAGCTCTTCATTATTATCTTCCTTTGAATAAGTATTACGGGTTATTCCTGAGGGTTGTTGATATCCTTAAACCGATTAGAGGCAGAGTGCAAATGAAATTCAAAATTTTGCCTGTTTTGTGATACCAGCGTAGAAAGGATAATGCCCGAAAACCAACAAATCAATGCTGCAATCAAGGTGAATCCGCAGGCAATCAGAGTGGGTATACGCGTAACAACACCTTCGATGAGATACCTGATAAATACAGGGCATAAAAAGGCCAGGGAAATAACCAGTAATGCAAAGGATATCCATGTGAAGAAGATAAAGGGACGATAGTTTTTAAAAAGCCGTATAATTGTACCGATAACCTTAACGCCATCCTTAATTGTATTGAGCTTTGAAACGCTGCCTTCCTGACGATCACGATAATCGACGACTACATTTGCTACAGAAAGGTTTTTATCAACCGCGTGAATGGTCATCTCTGTTTCAATCTCAAAGTTTTTTGATATCACGGGAAAAGATTTCACAAACTCATAACTAAACGCGCGATACCCCGTCATTATATCCTGTATATCCGATTTGAAAATACGGTTGACTGCCCAGCGGACAAATGAGTTTCCGAAATTATGAAAAAGTCTTTTATTCTCGGTAAAGTATGTAGAGGAAAGACGATCACCAACCACCATATGGGCGGTGCCCTGCAGTATGAGATTGACCATTTCCCGTGCGCTATGCGCAGGATAGGTATCATCTCCATCAATCATTAAATATGCCTGCGCATCTATTTCGCGAAACATAGTTCTAATAACATTTCCTTTGCCCTGCTTTCGCTCATAGCGCACAATAGCTCCCGCCTGTTTTGCGATTTCGGCGGTATTGTCCGTAGAGTTGTTATCATATACATAAATGGTTGCTTCAGGCAATGCATCGCGGAAATCGGCAACAACCTTCGCAATGGTTGCGCTTTCATTATAACAAGGAATAAGAACCGCAATTTTATCAATCATAAAAACTGTTTCCTCTCTGTTATATATAAGTATAGACTATATGCTATTTAAATATTATACGATGTATAACAAACTATGTCAACTGCCAAATCATAGCGAAAAGGCGAGGTTAACTCACCTCGCCTTTTCGATTATGCTTGTTACCGTAATAAATTTTTTATTACGATTTATCTCCTGGCTTGAAAATAAGTGCCATTAAGAGCCCGAAAAAAACAGCCGCGGTAATTCCTGCCGCAGTAGCGGTAAGTCCTCCTGTGAGCGCACCTATAAGCCCCTGCTGCTCGACCGCCTTTTCCACGCCTAAGGCAAGGGAGTAGCCAAAGCCGGTAAGGGGCACAGTTGCGCCCGCACCCGCAAATTTAACAATCGGATCATAGATTTTAACGGCGGTTAAAATAACACCCGAAACGACATAGCCGACAAGTATTCTTGCGGGGGTGAGCTTTGTGTAGTCAATTAAAATTTGACCGATAAGGCAAAATGCCCCGCCTACCAAAAAAGCCTTTATACAGTTAATTAAAATATCCAATACAAACACCTCAAGGGTAGTATCTGTATTGGATATTTATTTTATTCCAAGAATTTGCGCGAGAAACAAAGCATTCTCTCGTTTTAATGTTAAAACTATATCGGGCTTAAACTTTAATCTTGCTCCCGTTCGTATCTTTAATGTGGCGGTTCCGAAGATTCTGTCAAATACAGAGAAATTAAGGCTTGACTGACTTATGTGCGAAATTTTAAGAGCCGTTTGTCTTTTTAGCATTTTACCTGTATAAAAGTGAAGAGACTCCTTAGTGGCGACAATAGAAAAATTGCGTGTTTTAAAAATGCAAAAGCAAATTACCGTAACGGTTAAAGCAACCTCGGCAGGCAGAAAAAAATCGTAGCCTCCCGTGAGCAAAAACTGAACACCGCGCCGAAGCGTAGGAAAAACAAGCACAAAGATAAAGGGTCGCAAAAACCTAAAAAACTGAATGGGGTGTACCCTTATTTTTCTATTCACGGCAGTTCCTACAAAAAAGCAGATGTGCATCACGGCTTTGAACTTCAACGATAAAGTCCTGCGCTCTTATTGAGCGCAGCGTTATTGCGCAAAGGTCGAATGCCTGTGCATCGGGCAAACAAATCTTGCTCGTATAAATAATATTATTTTGGTTGTATACCTTTGTGCGCTTTATTATAACGCCGCACTCTATAATTATACTCTCATTATTTATGCTAACGCGGTACCCCTTAAAAAACAGCGGAAGATAAAAAAAAGCAAATATTCCCCAAAGCGGAAAAAGCGCAAGGCTGTAGTAAAAACCAAAAAAGGAAAGCGGCACATAAAGAAGAATTACCGCTGTAAGGGTGCGAAACTGCCACAGGTACAGGGCGGCTTTGGGCGGTCTGATTTCCATTTTGTTCCTCCGAAATAGAAAAGAGTGAGCCAAACGCTCACTCTTTATCATTTCTTTATTTTGTCCCAATATTCCTTAAAGCTTTGCTCGGTTTTATTATCTCCCGCTACATAATATTTTTTATTTTTTATTGCATCGGGTAGGTATTGCTGCTTAACATAGTGATTATCAAAGGAGTGGGGGTACAAATAAAACTGACCCTTGTTTTTAACCTCGGCACCGTCATAGTGTTTGTTTTGCAGTGCCCTTGGTATAGGTCCGCCGATTCCTGCCTCAACATCCGCCATAGCGGCGTTAATTGCATCGTGACCCGTGGCGGATTTTGGGGAATTGGCAACCAGAATAACCGCATCGGCAAGAGGTATTCTCGCTTCGGGCAAACCTACCATCATAGCGGTGTCTACCGCCGCCTTTACAATAGGTATTATCTGCGGGTAGGCAAGGCCAACATCCTCGCTTGCGCAAACGAGAAGTCTGCGGCAGGCACTGGGCAGGTCCCCTGCGGCAAGAAGTCGAGCAAGGTAGTAGACCGCCGCATCGGGGTCGGAGCCGCGCATAGATTTTTGGTACGCTGAAACAATATCGTAATGCTCGTCACCTGCGCGGTCATACCGCACAGAATTATTTTTTAGAAGCTGCTCGCAAAGGGTATCATCTATAATTACAATGCCGTTTTCTTCCTTTGCGGTAAGCGAGCAAAGCTCCAATGTGTTAAGAGCGCGCCTTAAATCCCCCGCAGCACTCATAGCAATTTTTTTAAGGGTATTATCCCTAAATTCAATCTTTACGCCACGCTCATCACCCAAAATAACAGCGGCTCGCGAGAGGGCTTTATTAATATCCTGTGTGGTTAGTGCCTTAAACTCAAAGACCGTACAGCGGCTGAGCACCGCCGAATAGACATAAAAAGCGGGGTTTTCGGTAGTGGAGGCAATAAGTGTGATATCCCCGTTTTCTATGTATGAAAGCAATATCTGTTGTTGTTTTTTATTGAAATACTGAATTTCATCAAGGTATAAAAGCACACCGCCCATACCCTCAATAGTATCAAGAGAGGAGATGATTTCCTTAATATCAGAAATCCCTGCGGTAGTGGCGTTTAAATGGTACAGCTTTTTGCCGCAGCGCGCGGCAATTATGTTTGCAACGGTGGTCTTACCCACGCCTGAGGGACCGTAGAATATTAAGTTTGGTATTTGTCCCGATTCAATTATTGCCGAGAGCACCTTGCCCTCACCTAAAATATGCTTTTGACCGCACACATCCTCAAGCTTCTCAGGGCGTATACGGTCGGCTAAGGGAGAACTCATATCAAGGCTCCTTTCTAACTAATATCCAAATACTATTTTAACCTTATTTGCCGTCTTTTTCAAGTGTTAATAACATATATTTATATCGGTGATGAATTTGAAAAAGGTGTTGTTTTTAAAGAATGCGGCAATACTTACCGCAACCTCGCTTATACTCCGTTTTATCGGTATATTTTTTAGGGTTTGGCTCGCCTCTGCCGTGGGGAGCGAGGGAATGGGACTTTACCAGCTTGTTTTCTCGGTTTATATGCTGGCGGCAACCTTTGCGACATCGGGAATATCTACTGCCGTTACCCGTCTTGTAAGCGATGAGCTTGTTTTCGGGAGTAAAAATTCGGTGTTAAAGATTGTTCAAAAAAGCATAATGCTTACCCTTTGTATTGCAACTCTTTCGATGGCGGCGGTGTATTTTTTTGCGCGTCCGATTGCACTCTACGGAATAGGGGATATGCGCGCCGTTTCAGCCCTTAAAACACTATCCTTCAGCCTGCCCTTTATGGGTATATCGTCTTGTATAAAGGGATATTTTATAGCGCGGCGCAAAACCCTACCGGGTAGCTTTTCGCAGATTTTTGAACAGATAGTGCGCATCTGTGTGGTGGTGCTCACAGTGTGCTCAGTAGCGCATAGAGGGCTTGAATATACCTGTGCCGCGGTGCTTTTCGGTGATACCGTGGCGGAGGGGGCTTCCCTTGTGCTCACATTGCTTTTCTACCTTGCGGATAAAAAATATCTTAAAAATCTGATTGGCAGAGAACATCCGCCTTACGGGGTGCTAAGGGAAATTGTGCGCATTTGCGCGCCGATTACGGGTGGGCGTTATCTTAACACCGCACTGAGAACGGTTGAAAATATGCTTGTGCCTGCGGGGCTTATATCCTTTGGTATGGGAAACGAGGCGGCACTCTCGCAGTTCGGTATGATAAAGGGTATGGCGCTTCCCGTACTGTTTTTCCCAAGCTCATTGCTCGGCGCGGTTTCAACCCTTTTAATTCCCGAAATATGCGAAGCAAAGGCAAAAAATCAAAACGGTGTGGTCGCCTGGGCAACGCGGCGGTGTCTTAAGATTACCGCATTGTCGGGGTGCCTGTTCGGTGGATTTTTTCTCGTCTGCGGAAGGCAGGTGGGAAGGCTTTTTTACGGCGATAATGCCGTTGGCTCGCTCATAGTTGTCCTTGCTCCATTAACGCCTCTTATGTACCTTGATAGCGTGTGCGACGGAATATTAAAGGGTCTTGATGAGCAAAACTTCACCTTTAAAAATTCTTTTTTTGACTGTGCCGTACGCATTGCGCTTGTGTGGTTCATCGTGCCACGTCACGGAATGGCGGGATTTTTAGGCGTGATGTATGTGAGTAATATATTCACCTGCGCTATGAATGTCGGCAGGCTGATAAAGGTCACAGGCGTTAAGGTGAGGTTTTTTAAAAGCGTACTGCTTCCTGCCGCATTATCGGGAGCCACCTGCTTTGGTTTGAGCAGCGCGCTTGAGTTTCTGAGTTTGAGCGAACTTGCCTTTGCGGTCGCATTGCTCTTGAGCAGTATTTTGGTTTACATAATACTGCTAAATCTTACGGGAGTGACCGAAAAAAGCGAGCTTGCATCACTTTTTAGGTTCAAGTAACTGCGCGTTGCGGCTGATTATCTTTTTTCCGCGCCAGGCATAGGCGCGCCCTATGATATCTTCGCCTAAGGTATAGCGATGGCGGTAGCCCGAAACGAACGCATCAATATCGGTAAACGCCTTATCCTTATTTTCGGGGCAGACAATCGCGCAAATATCACATCCCCACACACAGCCATTCTCCTTAATAAGCTGCGCTTGCTGCGGCGTAAGGTCCTGCTTTTGCTGGGTAATTTTGGAAATACAGTTTTCCTTATTAAGACCAACGGGGCAGGCTTTCGCACATTTTCCACAGCGGTTACAATGTTTAATTTCAATATCGGCAAGGTCAAAACGAAGGTCGGTAACTATTTCACCCAAAAACACGTAGCTTCCGTATTTTTGGTGAATAAGAAGTCCGTTATCACCGACAATGCCAAGACCTGCTTTGGCGGCTGTAAAAACCTCAGGCAGTGGTGAATTATCGATAAAAACCTCGAATTGGTTTTCGCGGTAAAGGGACGAAAGCTTTGCCGCGGCGTTTTTTAATATATCGCCGCAAACGGTATGATAGTCGGGCACCGCGGCATAGCGGCATATATTTTCCGGAGGAGCTGCCTTCACCTTATAAGGAAAAACCGCAACAATAACTGTGCTCGCATCCTTAGGCAGACGCCTTGCCGCCGAGCAGGGGATAAGGCGGTCCCTAACAAAGGAAAAATCGCAAAAGCCGACATCGGCTGCGCCGCAGTTTAACATGATATTTTTTATCTGCTCCAAAAAGGCACCTCCCTTAAAAAATACAAACAATTAACGCTGATATTTTACCATAAAATATCAGCGTTTTCAATATTATTTGTTATGCTTATTTGTTGACCTTATACGTGTTTAAAGAGCTTCTTTGAAATAAAGTAAACGGTCTTATTTATTGCAGTTCCCGCAACAACGGTCACAATCAGTTCAACGACAAAGTTTATTGTAAGTGCGGATAAAATTACCGCCATAACCGATGCGCCGCCCAAAACGGTATTCTTATAAAGTGTAGCGTAAAAGCCCATAAACAACACAGTGTTAAGAACAGGAACTATAGCGGCACAAATGGCAAACACGGGAATTGTGAGCTTTCCTTTCCTTTCAAAAAGCCAAAATACAATGCCCGAAACAGTGCCCGCAATAATTCGGGGCACAAAGCAGGTAATGGTGTAGGCTACGGGGTCGGTGGTGAACAATGTTGCCGCCGAGGGGTCAATAAGAAAGCCTACTCCGAACGCCTGCAAAAAGCTGGTAAGTCCGAAAAAGAAGCCTAACACGGCACCGCCAACGGGACCTGTGCCCGCGGCACCCAATGCTACGGGAATGGTCATAAGCGTAATGGAGAAAAGCCCCGTAGTTATATAACCGAGCGGAGTAAAATCCATTACTGCCATCAGCGCAACATACATGCTTATAAGCACAAGCTTATAAAGCGTACTCTTTTGTTTTGTTGTCATTTTAAATTCCTCCTGATACTGTTCCCGTACGGGATACAGTTCAATATATTTTATACCGAATTGTATTCGGTTATAAACGAATTCTTTTACTATTTATATGGGTGCGCTCAGCTATTTTTCTCGTAAATATACCTAAGCCCGTCAAGGAGAAGGTTTTCGTTATAAATTATGTGCCGTGTGCAAAAATTTATTATCTGACTCGAAAGACCGCCCGTAGCGACAACGGTAGGTGTTTCACCAAGCTCGCGTTCAATGCGGTCAAGCAATCCGTCGAGCATGGCGGCGGTTCCGTACACAAGACCTGAACGCATACAGTCGGCCGTATTGGTGCCTATAACGCTTGGCGGAGCTGAAATATTTATTTGCGGAAGCTGTGCGGTGTTCTCGGTAAGAGCTTTAAGGGTAAGGCGGACGCCCGCGCCGATACTGCCGCCTAAAAAGCAACCGTTTTTATCCAGCACGCTGACGGTTGTAGCGGTACCCATATCAATAATAACACAGGGCATTGTATACTCATTCAAAGCCGCTACCGCGCCTGCGGCAAGGTCGGCTCCAAGCTGAGCGGGATTATCTATTTTAATGTTAAGCCCCGTTTTTACTCCGGGACCGATTATAAGCGGAACAATACTGCAAAGCTTTGAAACCGCATCGGCAACAGCGGCACCCACAACGGGAACTACCGAACAGATAACGGCATCTTCAATTTCGTTAAAGCTCACGCCGTTTAAAGCCAGAATATCCTTGATGTCAATGGCGTACTGATCGCTTGTCAGCCTTGAATCGGTGGCAAGACGGGCGGTAAACAGGAGAACGTCCTCATTAAAAACGCCGAGTGTAATATTGGTGTTGCCTATATCTGCAGTTAAAAGCATAAGTAAACCTCCGCTTTTTTTATATACATTATTTTATTATATAATCGCATAAAAATCAATACCGAAATTAAAAATGCTTGACTTATGAATAAAGAGGTGTTATAATATCGGGTGCTAATAAGATATTAGCTCCTTGCTCTGTCGGAGGTGACAGGGCCAATAGACCAAAAGGAGGTGCAACGAAGATGGCTAACAAGTACGAAGCTACTCTTGTTTATTCCGTTAAGGCTGGTGATGATGCCGTTGCCGCTTTAGCCGAGAAATTCAAGACTCTTATCGAGCAGAATGGTACCATCGAATCCGTTGACGATTGGGGCAAGCGCCGTTTGGCATACCCCATCAACTACGAGACCGAAGGCTACTATGTGTTCACTGTATTTACCAGCGAACCCGGATTCCCCGCCGAGCTTGAGCGTGTTGCCGGCATTACTGACGGTGTTTTACGCGTAATGGTTATTAAAAAATAACGGAGGATAATGCAATGTTTAATCTGGTTGTTTTAACAGGTCGTCTTACTGCTGACCCCGAGCTTAAAACCACCCCCAGCGGTGTAAATGTTACATCGTTTTCTATTGCGGTAAGCCGCCGTTATCGTTCCGGCGAAGAGACTCAGGCGGATTTTATAAACATTGTCGCCTGGCGTCAGACCGCTGAATTCATTACCAAATACTTCAAAAAAGGCAATATGATAGGCATTGAAGGCTCTATCCAGACCAGAAAGTATGTTGATAAGGAAGGCAAAAACCGCACTATATTTGAAGTAGTTGCAAACAATGTTCAGTTTGTTGAATCCAAGCGTGAAGGCACTACGGCAACCACAGTAGGTATGCCCGAACCGCCCGCTTCCTACTCAAATGCTTCCGCCAACGAATTTACCGAGGTTACAGGTGATTCGGATGACGATCTGCCGTTCTAATCTATACGGCAATACTAAATTTATATAATTGGAGGGATATCCCGTGGAGAATAACGAAAGACCCGCACGCAGAAAGCCCCATAAGAAGGTTTGCCATTTTTGCGTAGACCGCGTTGAGGCTATCGACTACAAGGATGTTGCACGACTTCGCAAATTCATTTCCGAGCGTGCTAAGATTCTTCCCCGCCGTGCTACAGGCACCTGTGCCAAGCATCAGCGTGAGCTTACTACCGCAATAAAGCGCGCAAGACAAATCGCTTTACTGCCTTATGTAAACGACTAATCTTTAAACCAACCTACCCGACCATATGGCGGGTAGGTTTTTATTTCTTGCTGTATGAAAAAATAATACAATAGCAAAAGCGAAGGGCAAGGTTTTTAGAAAAATATAATATTTTATTAAAAAAGGGCAGGATGAATTCATCCTGCCCTGTTTTATAATTGATTTAGTTGTTTTTCTCCATGTTTTCCATAGCATATTTACAGCACTGCAAAACAAGAGAATTAAAAGAAACGCTATGCTGTGAGGAAAGCTTATTAAGTTGTTCAAACAAAGGCTCGGTAAAACGGATAGTGCGCGCAACATTTGCATTCTTTAATTCGTTATCTATTATAAACATTTTATATCACCTAATTATATTATGCTTATTATTGGTTATGTTTATATAACCAATAATGGTTGCATTTTTGGTTACAGTGTGGTATATTTTAATGGAAATTTTCTTATAAGGGGGATTTAACTGTGGCTGCCTGTGCTTTTTTGGACATAGGAATACACAAAAAGAAAAGGAAAAACAGTTTATAATCTCGCGGATTACCCCTTTATTCGCAGTCCTTTAGGATAGTGGTTTTTGGCTTTGCCGTCGACTACCTTTACGCCGCCAAGTGCGCAGCCGCATACGGTTATTACTGCCCAGCCGTTTTCGCAGGATGTGTCTATTTCCTCGCCGTGCAGATAGCGTTTTACATCGGCACTGTCAGGGGAAAGCTCTATTTTCCTTTTAAAGCTTTCACCCATTGCCATAAAAAATTGGTGGTGGGGAACAATTCTTTTTTTTACTTCCTCACCGATTGTAACACCGCAACAAAAAGCGGTGCCTTTTTTTATCTCGAAATCGGGCGTGAAGTAAACGGGGGTATCACCGTACAGCATAACCCTTTCGGGCTCATAGGTTTGAAGCACACCGTCAAGAAAATCAAAGACCGACTTGTTTGGTTTTATGGGATTTGTAAATTTTGTATTTGAAGATGAAGAGTTTTCGCCGCGTCGGCGCAGTACCGCCATAAACTGTCCTTCACCTTTATATATATGTGGATAAAAACGGCGGGTCAGGTCAATGTTATCGGTTTTACAACCATCGAAATTTATACCGCTTGCAGTGCATTTTTCTACCGCGGGGTTAACTCGTACAAGCTCAAAATCATCGTGGGCACACAGAAAAGAGTCGACAACCATTTCATTTTCCTCTAAGGAAAAGGTGCAGGTGGCGTAGACGATATAGCCGTTTGGCTTTAAGCATTTTACCGCGTTATGTAAAATCTGTGTCTGCCTTGCGGCGCATTTACGGACATTTTCCTCGCTCCATTCATCGATAGCGGTATTGTCCTTGCGAAACATTCCCTCGCCTGAGCAGGGCGCATCGACCATTATCATATCGAAGGTTTGGGGAAAAACTTCGGCAAGGCGGGCGGTGTCCATACAGGTGGTAACCGTGTTTTTTAAGCCTAAACGCTCAATATTGCCTGTAAGTATTTTGCATCGGCTCGGAATAATCTCATTTGAAACCAGCAAGCCCTTTTTGCCAAGCTTGTTTTTAAGCTGGGTGCTTTTTCCACCGGGAGCGGCGCACATATCGAGTATTTTCCATTCGGGTTCAATATCAAGACATTCAGCAGGAGCCATTGCCGCGGGCTCCTGTATATATATGATACCGGCGTGGTGGTATGGGTGGTTGCCGGGCTTTTCATAATCCATATAAAAACCCGTGTCGCAGTATGGAATTTTCCCGTTTGAGAAAATATCAATTTTTTCGAAGTCACTAACGCTTAGCTTTTCGGTATTTACCCGAAATGCCTTGACCGCTTCGGCGTTTAAAGCCTGCTCAAAGGCGGGGAATTCGTCGCCGAGAATCAACTTCATTCGGTTTAAGAAAGGAATAGGAAGCTTTTTCATATATTAACCCACATTCATTTCAATATAAAGCATACACATAGCCACCGCTGTGACCGCGGCGGTTTCGGTGCGCAGTATGCGCGATCCAAGGGAAACGGGTATTCCGCCGGTTTCTATGACCGCGGCAATTTCGCTTTCTTCAAATCCGCCCTCTGGACCGATTAAGATACCTATATTCATACCCGACTTTATTTTACAAAGCGTCTGTGCGGTAGTTTTCATACCCTCTTTATTCTCATAAGGGACAATCAAAAGGTCAAGGTTCTTTGCTTTTTCGAGCATCTGCTTAAATGATGAAACATTTTCTATTTGCGGTATGCGGTTTCTTTTGCTTTGCTTCGCCGCCGCTTCGGCAATAGACTGCCAGCGCGCAGCCTTGCTATCCTTCTTCTTTTGCTCCAACTTTACAACACACCGCGCCATTTCGGTTGGGGTTATACTGCTAACTCCAAGCTCAACACACTTTTGTATTATAAGCTCAAGCTTATCGCTTTTGGGCAGACCTTGAAAAAGGTGAATATTAACGGGCAACTCGGTGCTTTGATAGTCTTCTTGTAAAATCTCAGCCACGGCGCACTCGCCCTCAAATCCAACAAGACGGCACAGATGGCTTTTATTTTCACAGCTAACAAGAAAATTTTCTCCAAAGGTTAAGCGAAGAACATTTTTAATATGATTAAAGTCCTTGCCGCCTATTAAAAAAGTGTTACCCTGTTTTGAATCGATATCTACAAAAAAGTTAAACATAAAATCACCGTTTATATCGTACCAAATAAGGCGGCAAAATGCAATGTTTTTGTTTTTGCGCCGTGTAAGCTGTTTTGCGCCGCGTTTCATTGTATTTAAATGCGCGGTATGCATATAAACCGTTAAAAAAGTACCCCTTCTTTGTGGTTTTTTCACAATCATAAATTTTTTTGAAATTTTTTTAAAAAAAGTGTTGACATTTATTTTTCGTTGTGGTATTATAATCGGGCGCCCTAAAAAGCGGCGCGTATCGAACCTTGAAAATTAAACAACGACCAAAAGGACCCGACGATTCTTTTAAAGAGAAATCTAGAGAAGAAATCAAGGACAAAAAATGCGTCAGCATTAAAAGAAAATGAGCTAAAAAGCTTATCTAAAAAGATTTGAACGCTCGAGAGAGTGTTTAGATACAAAATTTAGAGAGTTTGATCCTGGCTCAGGACGAACGCTGGCGGCGTGCCTAACACATGCAAGTCGAACGGAGCTTTATTTTTCAGCGACTTCGGTCA
>JAZRQA010000014.1:0-14536 GCA_045649505.1 Acutalibacteraceae bacterium | reverse complement strand
CGGATGCAAACGGGGTTGCCTTCAAGTGCTTCGTAAAGCTTCTCAAAGTCGCCCTGCTGATAGGGGAGAATCTTAGCAAGAGCAGCTTCTCTTGCCTCTACTGTATCGGAGCAGATCATCTCACGGAAAGCAGCAATTCTCTCTGCCTCGAAGAACATATGCTCGGTACGGCAAAGACCGATACCCTCAGCACCTAACTCTCTTGCCTTCTTAGCATCGGCAGGAGTATCAGCATTGGTGCGAACCTTAAGGGTTCTGAACTCATCAGCCCACTCCATAATTCTGCCGAACTCGCCTGCGATTTCAGCGTCAACAGTGGGGATGATGCCATCGTAAATATTACCTGTAGAACCGTCGATGGAGATATAGTCGCCCTCATTGTAGGTTTTGCCTGCAAGGGTGAACTTCTTATTTTCTTCATCCATAATGATTTCGCCGCAACCGGAAACGCAGCAGGTACCCATACCACGGGCAACAACGGCTGCGTGGGAGGTCATACCACCGCGAACGGTGAGGATACCCTGAGAAGCCTTCATACCGGTGATATCTTCGGGAGAGGTCTCAAGACGAACAAGAACTACCTTCTCGCCGCGGTTGTTCCATTCTTCAGCATCTTCAGCAGTAAATACAACCTTACCGCAAGCGGCACCGGGGGAAGCGCCAAGACCCTTACCTGCAGGAACAGCAGCCTTTAATGCCTTAGCATCAAACTGGGGATGGAGAAGGGTATCGAGGTTTCTGGGGTCGATCATAGCAACAGCCTGCTTCTTGTCGATCATACCCTCGTCAACAAGGTCACAAGCAATCTTTAAAGCAGCCTTAGCGGTACGCTTACCGTTACGGGTCTGGAGCATATAAAGCTTTCCGTCTTCAACGGTGAACTCCATATCCTGCATATCGCGGTAATGGTCTTCAAGAATAGCGCAAACTTTCTTGAACTCTTCGAAAGCTGCGGGGAACTTCTCGGCCATTTCAGCAATAGGCATAGGAGTACGAACACCGGCAACAACGTCTTCGCCCTGAGCGTTGGTGAGGAACTCACCCATAAGGCCGGGCTCACCGGTTGCAGGGTCACGGGTAAAGGCAACACCTGTACCGCAGTTGTCACCCATATTACCGAATGCCATCATCTGAACGTTAACAGCGGTACCCCAGGAATAGGGAATATCGTTGTCACGACGGTAAACGTTTGCACGGGGGTTGTCCCAGGAACGGAAAACAGCCTCAACGGCACCCATTAACTGCTCCTTAGGATCGGTGGGGAAGTCCTTACCGATCTTGGACTTATATTCAGCCTTGAACTGGTTAGCAAGGGTCTTAAGGTCGTCAGCAGTGAGATCAACGTCCTGAGTAACTCCCTTTTCTTCCTTCATCTTGTCGATAAGCTCTTCAAAATACTTCTTACCAACTTCCATAACTACGTCAGAATACATCTGAATGAAACGACGGTAGCAGTCATAAGCCCAACGGGCGTTGCCGCTCTTTGCAGCCATAGTCTCAACAACGTCCTCGTTAAGACCAAGGTTAAGAATGGTATCCATCATACCGGGCATAGATGCGCGGGCGCCGGAACGAACCGAAACGAGAAGGGGATTTTCCTTATCGCCGAACTTCTTACCGGTGATACCTTCCATTTTGTCGATGAACTCCATGATCTGTGCCTGAATGTCATCATTGATTTTTCTGCCGTCCTCATAATACTGAGTACATGCTTCGGTGGTTACGGTGAAGCCCTGAGGAACGGGAAGACCTATCTTGGTCATCTCAGCCAGGTTTGCACCCTTACCGCCGAGAAGCTCACGCATTTTTGCGTCGCCTTCGCTGAACAGGTAAACGTACTTGTGACTCATTTCTAGTCAACCTCCTAATTTTTTATGGATAAATCCATTTTTTAACAAATTCACGCCTTATATAAGGCAGCACTTTATTATACCAATAATTTGGTCAAAAGAAAAGCAAAAATTTCTATTTTTTTAAAAATTTTGCAAATTACATATAAATATATAAAAAACAACGCGTTTTTTGAATGTTTTAGCAATGGTAAACCGTTAAGGTCAGGGAAAGTCAAAAAATATTTACAAAATATTCATAAAAACCTATTGACAAACGACGATCTTGGTGGTAAATTATTAACAGTTAGCACTCGCGTGCTTTGAGTGCTAAAACAAAAAGGGGGACGGAATATGGAACTCAGCACAAGAAAACAGGCAATAGTGCTTGCTCTTGTTGAAGCGTATATCCGTACGGGCGAGCCCGTCGGCTCAAAAGCGCTTACCGAGCTTCTTGAAAATGCGCCCTCATCTGCAACATTAAGAAATGAAATGAGCGAGCTGTGCGAGCTGGGGTTCCTTGAACAGCCCCACACCTCCGCAGGCCGAATACCCACAAGCAACGCTTACAGATTATATGTGGAAAGCTTGCCTAAATCACACACACTTTCCTCTGCAGGGCGCGAGGCTATAGATAATATGCTCTTCTCAGTATCGGATGACCCTGAGCATATTCCCGCGGGAATTTCCCGTGTGGTATCAAGGCTTACAGGGCTTCCCGCTATTTCGGCAACAGTAGCAGGGGAGAATAGTTACATTACCCGTGCTCAACTTATACCGCTTGGAAGGCATAGCGCAATGCTTGTGCTAATAACGTCGCACGGTAGGGCGCGAAGCCGCCTTTGCAGAACCTCTGCCGCGCTTACGCCTCAAAGTATTTCGGTATTTGAAAAGCTTTTAAAGGAAAAGATAATAGGCGTACCTGTAGGTAGAATAACCCCCGCCTTTTTGCAAAGTCTTATAGTCTGTGCGGGAGCCGATGCACTTGCCCTTATGCCGGTGCTGACCGTGCTTTTTGAGATGATAGATGAGGTCAGCCGTGCAACACTTGAGCTGGACGGGCAGGCGAACATATTTACGGTGTGTAAAAACGATGCCGATGCACGCGATATACTTTCTCTATTTGACCACCGTGAAGCACTAATATCAATGCTTTGTGATGTAAATAAACCGATAAGCGTACTGTTTGGCAGTGAAATGCATTTTGCCCGACGCTGCTCTTCAACAGTTATTATAGCAAGCTTTAACACCGGAAACGGTGAGTATGGCAGAATAGGTGTTGTGGGACCTGAGCGTATGTCTTATGCTCAGATAATACCAAGCCTCGCCTACATTGCCGAGAAGGCAGGGGACATAATGACCCGTGTACTTAGAGATATGGAGGACTGATAATATGTCAGAGGAAAAAAAGGTCTCAGATACCGAGCAGACCGAGTCTGTTAAGGCGGAGCCTGTAAAAGAGAAAAAGGAACGAAAGAATAAAAAGGACGACGAGATACAAAGGCTTAAAGCTGAGCTTGAAGCAAAGCAGGATCTGCTGCTTCGCACTGCAGCTGAGTTTGATAACTTTAAAAAGCGCACCGAGCGTGAGCGACTTTCCACAGCCGAGTATTCAAAGGCTTCAATAATAAAGAATTTGCTCCCCATACTTGATAATGCAGACAGAGCACTTGCTGCTGATAAGGATTCACCCGATTACGCCAAGGGTGTTGAAATGATAGTCAAGCAGCTTGTAGGCATTACTGAAAAGCTGGGAGTTACCGAAATTGCCGCCGCTGGGGATCCCTTTGACCCCAACCTTCACGAGGCGGTAATGCATATTGAGGATGATAATTTCGGTGAAAATGTTATAGCTGAAGTCCTTCAAAAGGGCTATAAGATAGGCGATACCGTTATCAGGGCCGCAATGGTCAAGGTAGCGAACTAAGAAAATATATTTATTTAAAAGGAGATAATCAAAATGGGAAAAATTATAGGAATCGACTTAGGTACAACTAATTCCTGCGTAGCCGTTATGGAAGGCGGTGAGCCTGTAGTTATTGCTAATGCTGAGGGTGCAAGAACAACCCCCAGTGTTGTTGCTTTTTCAAAGACGGGTGAGCGCATGGTAGGTCAGGTTGCGAAGCGTCAGGCTATCACCAATCCCGACCGTACAATAAGCTCTATAAAGCGTGAAATGGGCTCTGCTTATACAGTTGCTATTGATGAGAAGAAGTATACTCCTCAGGAAATTTCGGCTATCATTCTTCAAAAGCTTAAGGCCGATGCCGAAAGCTATTTAGGTCAAACCGTTACCGAGGCTGTTATTACTGTTCCTGCATATTTTACCGATGCTCAGCGTCAGGCAACCAAGGATGCAGGTAAAATAGCAGGTCTTGAGGTAAAGCGTATTATAAACGAGCCTACTGCAGCGGCTCTTGCCTACAGTATTGATAAGGAAACCGACCAGAAGGTTATGGTTTATGACCTTGGCGGCGGTACCTTTGATGTATCTATTATCGAAATGGGTGACGGTGTTCAGGAGGTTCTTGCAACTGCAGGTAATAACCGTCTGGGCGGTGACGATTTTGATGCTCGCGTAATGAAATATATCACCGATACCTTTAAGGCCGAGCAGGGCATTGATATCACAGGTGATAAAATGGCTATGCAGCGTATTAAAGAGGCTGCGGAAAAGGCTAAAATCGACCTTTCGGGTATGTCCTCTACCGATATAAATCTGCCCTTCATTACTGCCGATTCCAATGGCCCCAAGCATTTTGAAACCACACTTACAAGAGCAAAATTCAACGAGCTTACTGCTGATCTTGTTGAGGCTACAATGGGTCCCGTTCGTCAGGCTCTTGCTGATTCGGGTCTTAATACAGGCGATATAAACAAGGTTCTTATGGTGGGCGGTTCAAGCCGTATCCCCGCCGTTCAGGAAGCTGTTAAGAAATTTATCGGAACCGATCCCTTTAAGGGCATTAACCCCGATGAGTGCGTAGCAATAGGTGCCGCAATTCAGGGCGGTGTACTTGGCGGCGACGTTAAGGGCCTGCTTCTCCTTGATGTTACTCCTCTCTCCCTCGGCATCGAAACAATGGGTGGTGTTTCTACCAAGGTTATCGACCGTAATACCACCATTCCCGCCAAGAAGAGTCAGATATTCTCGACCGCGGCTGATGGTCAGACCTCTGTTGAGGTTCACGTTCTTCAGGGTGAGCGCGAGTTTGCGAAGGATAACAAAACTCTCGGCGTATTCCACCTTGACGGTATTGCTCCCGCGCCCCGCGGTATTCCTCAGATAGAGGTTACCTTTGATATCGATGCCAACGGCATAGTTCACGTTTCGGCTAAGGATTTAGGTACGGGTAAGGAGCAGTCCATCACCATTACCTCCAATACAAATATGTCTAAAGAGGATATTGACAAGGCTGTTAAAGAGGCTGAGCAGTTTGCCGCTGAGGATAAGAAACGCCGCGAGGATATCGACCTTAGAAACGGTGCAGATCAGATGATTTATCAGACCGAGAAGACCGTAAACGAGTTCGGCGATAAGCTGACCGAGGAAGAAAAGAATACTATCAACACCGCTAAGGAGGCTTTAAAAGAGGCTCTTAAGGGTGACAACGCTGATGAGATAAAGGCAAAACAAGAGGAGCTTCAAAAGCACCTTTATGCCGTATCCGAAAAGGTATACAAGGCTGCTGCCGAGGCTCAGCAGGCAGCAGGCGGAGCAGCCCCCGATTCACAGGCACCTCAGGGTGACCCCAATGTTTACGAGGCAGACTTCACCGATGTTGATGAGAACAAATAAATAACAAAGTTAATGTGAGGGGCAGTCCCTGTGGCTGCCCGTTACATATTTTCTGTTAGGAGATACTTTTGTGGCAGATAAAAGAGATTATTATGAGGTCTTAGGCGTTGAAAAGGGCGTCGGTGATGACGAACTTAAAAAAGCCTACCGCAAGGCGGCAAAGAAGTACCATCCCGATCTGCATCCGGGTGATGCCGAGGCGGAAAAAAGCTTTAAAGAGGTTAACGAAGCCTACGAAGTGCTGTCCGACAAGGAAAAACGCGCCCGCTATGACCAGTTCGGTCACGCAGGCGTTGACCCCAACTTCGGCGCAGGCGGCGGCGGATTTGGCGGCGGATTCGGCGGTTTTGGAGATTTCGGTGACCTGGGTGATATATTAGGCAGTATGTTCGGCGGCGGTTTCGGCGGCGGCAGAAGGTCTAATCCAAACGCACCTCGTAGGGGAGCCGATTGTGAGATAGTTGTTAATCTTTCCTTTGAAGAGGCTGCTAAGGGCTGTAAAAAGACCGTGAAAATTCAAAAGATAGATACCTGTGAGCAGTGCGGCGGTTCGGGCGCAAAAAAGGGTACGAGCGCAAAAACCTGTACCCATTGTAACGGAACGGGTCAGGTAACCGTAATGCAGCGCACGCCCTTTGGCGCAATGCAGTCCACCAGACCCTGTGAGCAGTGCCGCGGCAGCGGTAAGATAATAGAGGACCCCTGTCCAAAATGTTCTGGTAAGGGAAGAATACGCCACACCGTTGAGCGCACCGTGGATATCCCCGCGGGTATTGACGACAATCAGGTTATAAGCGTTCGCGGCGGCGGTGATGCAGGTGTAAACGGCGGACCTTCGGGAGACCTTCGCATAAATGTTACGGTGCGTCCCCACCCCATTTTTGAGCGTGACGGATACGACGTTTATTGTGAGATTCCCATAACCTTTACGCAGGCGGCTCTGGGCGCCGAGATAACCGTTCCAACCCTTGACGGTAAGGTGAAGTTCAACATTCACGAGGGTACACAGCCCGGTGATGAATTTAAGCTTAAGGGTAAGGGAATTCAGCGTCTTAATTATTCGGGCAAGGGTGACCAATTTGTAAAAATCGTGGTTGAAATTCCTAAGGATTTAAACCGCGAGCAAAAGGATAAACTTAAAGAGTTCGAAAAGAGCGCTAGTGATAAAAATTATAGGAAAAATAAAAGCTTTTTCGACAAGCTTAAAGACTTCTTCGATTAAAAAAACACGGTCGGTTAGCCGACCGTGTTTTTGATTTAATTTTTTTATTAAAAAGCAGTATAAAATTTAGACATTTTATTGTATTTTCACATTGACAAATATTAACTTAAATGGTAAATTAAATATAAGTATAATGCGATGGAAAAATACCTTCGCAAAGCAAGAATGAGGTGCTTCGAATGCGATTTTATGAAGATTTAACTCGAATAAGCGAAAACCGTTTGCCTCAGCGCAGCTTTTATATTCCGTCGGGAGCGGCGGAGTATACTCTGCTTAACGGCAAATGGAATTTTTGCTATTTCGAAAACGGGGATATTGCTACCGAGCCTAAGAAGTGGGACAAAATTGATGTTCCGGGTTGCTGGCAGCTTTACGGATATGAGGATCCCAACTACTGTAATGTAAACTATCCTTATCCCTGTGACCCGCCATATGTTCCCGAAATAAACCCTATGGGTATTTATGAGCGCACATTTACCGTAGCTAAGGATTCAAAGTGCCGCTATCTTGTACTTGAAGGCGTTTGTTCGTGCGCTGAGGTTTTTGTGAACGGAAACTATGTTGGTTACACTCAGGGCAGTCATCTACAGGCTGAATTTGATATTACGGATTTTGTAAAAAGCGGTAAAAACACCCTTCGCATAAAGGTTCGCAAGTGGTGCTGCGGCAGCTATCTTGAGGATCAGGATTTCTTCCGTTATAATGGAATTTTCCGCGACGTATATATTCTTGCCCGTCCTCAAGGACATATCAAAGACCTCGATATTTCAACAAAAAACAACGAAACTATCGTTATTAAAACAGGTGCTCACACAAGTGTCCGCGTGCTTGATAAGGGTGAGGAAATAGCGAAGGCAGAATTTGAAAATGAGGGCGAGATAACTCTTAATGCTCCAATTCTCTGGAATGCCGAAACGCCCTATCTTTATGAGCTTGAAATATCTGCTGCGGGGGAGATAATTACCCAGTATGTAGGCTTTAGAACTATTAGTATTTCCGATAAATTCGAGGTGCTTATAAACGGCTCTCCTGTTAAGTTTAAGGGAATAAATCATCATGATTCTACCCCTAATAAGGGTTGGTGTATGAGTGACGAGGATATTATCCGTGATTTAGCACTTATGAAAAAGCTTAATATAAACACTATCCGTACATCACACTACCCACCTACACCTCGTTTTCTTGATTACTGTGATAAAATGGGCTTCTATGTAATGCTTGAAACCGACATCGAAACCCACGGATTTGTTCGACGCCATGCAGATATCGGTTACAAATTCGACGTTGAGTCGACCGATTGGCCCTGCACTAACCCCGACTGGAAGGATGCTCATGTTGAGCGTATGATGCGTGCGGTTGAGCGTGATAAAAACCATTCCAGCGTAATTTTATGGTCCACAGGTAACGAAAGCGGTCACGGCGTGAACCATATCGCTATGATAGAATGGGCGAAGAAGCGTGATGCTTCCCGTCTTATCCACTGCGAGGATGCTTCTCGCGCTTGGACACATAGAGGAAGAAACGAATATAAAAAGGCAGTTGCCGCCCTTGAGGAGGCAAAGCTCAAGAAGGTTGGTATAGAGGAAGCCGAAGCAGAGCTTGAGCGTGCAACAAAGCAACTTGAAACCGCAAATATAAATCGTCATCGCACCGACGTTCATTCGCATATGTATCCGAGTATTGAGGAAATTTTAGATTGGGCAATGGATGATGAGGTAGACCAGCCTGTATTGATCTGTGAATATGCTCACGCTATGGGTAATGGCCCCGGTGATGTTTTCAACTATGTAGAAGCATTCTACAATAATCCTAAATTAAACGGCGGCTGTATCTGGGAATGGGCAGATCATGTTGTGCTGGTTGACAATCAGCAGAAGTACGGCGGTGATTTTAAGGAGTTAACTCATGACGGTAATTTCTGCTGTGACGGACTTTTGTTCTCTGATAGAACCTTAAGGGCGGGCAGCTACGAGGCTAAGGTGGCTTACGCTCCCTTCCGTATTTCCTATGATAAGGGAAGCCTTAAAATAACCAACCATTTTGATTTTACCGATTTTAACACCTGTAAGCTTAAATACACCGTAACTGTTGACGGAAATACCGTTGAAGAGGACACCCTGCGTCTTGAGGCAAAGCCCAGAGAAACGGTTAACATTATCCTTAAGGAGGACCTTCCTAAGGAGTGCGAGTTGGGTGCCTATATAACAGTTACCCTATATGATGCTGTTGGCGCAGATCTCGGTACTTTACAGTGCGAGATTCCTTGTGCGCGCGCCGCAAAACCTGCTGATGAGCGCGAGGCATTAGAGCTTGTTGAGGACGGTATTTATGTTTATGCCAAGGGCAAGGATTTTACATATCGCTACAATAAGCAACTCGTGAATTTCGACAGTATTATAGTAGCAGGCAAGGAGCAGCTTCGCGGTGCAGTTACCCTTTCCGCGTATCGTGCAGTTACCGATAATGACTGTAAAATGGCTGCAAAATGGGGTTTTAAGAATATCTGGGAGGGCGAAAACCTGGATGTTGCATTTATAAAGCCTTACGAAACCACTGTTTGTGAGAATAAAATTACCGCAACCGCAGGTCTTGCGGGTATCTCCCGTCAGCCTATGTTCCGCTATACTCAGACCCTTACCTTCTTTGCAGACGGCAGTATTGATGTTTGCCTTGACGGTCAGGTAAAGGAAATGACACACTGGCTGCCACGCCTTGGCTATGTATTCCCGCTGACCTGTGCAAACAGTAAATTCCGTTATTTTGGAATGGGTCCCTTAGAAAATTACTGTGACCTAAATAACCACTGCCGTATGGATTGGTTTGAGTCAGATGCCGATAAGGAGTATGTAAACTATGTGCGCCCTCAGGAGCACGGTGTTCATACCAATGTTAAGCGTCTTTCAATCGGAAATTATCTAAACTTCGCTGGCGAGCGGTTTGAGGCAAACGTTTCCCGCTATACAATAGCACAGATAGATAAGGCTAAGCACATCGAAGAAATAGGCGAAAGCAATGGCGTAGATTTAAGAATTGACTACAAAAACTCAGGTTTGGGTACAGGATCCTGCGGTCCTATAACCCGTGAACAGTTCCGCCTTAGCGAGAAAAAGATAGACTTTGCATTTACCATAAGTATTAAATAACTTTATAAACGGAGCGGTTTTCCGCTCCGTTTGCGTATAAATATAAAGGGCATCGCCAATATTATTTTTGGTGATGACAAATGAAGGAAAAAACAAGAAAAAATCTTAAAAGTATAGGCGGTTTTTTGTTTGCAATATTATTTTGCGCTACCGCCTTTATTTTGCTTTCATTGCTTGTCTTAGCGGGCGATTGGCCCAAAATAGGCAGAGTAAACGAATCACAGTCGGGAGAATTATATTCTCCACCGCCACCTGAAAACACCGCAATAGTATTTCTTTGGGAGGAAGGCGGCGGTGATATAGTATATCTCGACTTTGAAAATGAAAAAATAGAGATAATTCTTCTTCCTCAAAAGGTTGATGAAAACGCAGCTCTTGTTTATGGGTATACCCAGTTTGAGGCGGTCAAGGCAAACCACCTGCTGCTTAGCGGCATAATTGACCGATTAGGCGGTATAGAACTTGAGGAAAGCACCGTCTCGGGTACCCCGTTGCGCTATACGGGCGCACAGGTTGTAGCCCTTATAGGTTCCTCGCCTGAAGATTTTGAGCTTAAACGGCGCATAACCGAAAAAATATTTGAAAAAATTTCATCTTTGGGCTTTTCAAATAAAGATTTTATGTTTATAATAAATAATAGTAATACAACAATTTCTTTTCCCGACTGTTACGGCTGGTCTGAAAGGCTTGGTAATATGTCGGAAAATCTTGTTATAATGAATTAAGGCAGGTGATTTGGATGAGGAAAATTTTAGTTTCGATTATAGTAGCGGCGTTGCTGTTTTGCGCAGGTTGCGACCTGATAAAGCCGTTGCCAACAGGTACCCCAGCGGTTAGCGAAAATTCCTCTGATATTGTTTCCTCGTCTATATCCGAGCCTTTAGGTAATGTATCGGTACCCTCGGTTACCGATACTACCTCAAGACCGCAGAGCACCACCTCAAAATTGCCTACCATTACCGAAAGCGTTACGCGGCCTTCAGGCGGTGCCGATACATCCTCAAAGAACGAAAGTACAGTAACGGTAAACCCCTATGCCAAAAACTCCTGTTACAACGCAATCTCTGCTGAACAGCAGAGAATCTACCGCATTATCCATTCGGCACTTAAATATGTTAAAACCGAATGGATATCGCTTGGTAATTGCAGGAGTGACTATCTTGCGGATATAGCCGTTGCATACAGAGCCGTTACATACGATTACCCTGAGTTTTTTTGGGTTCCATACACCTATGTTGTAAATAAAGGCATAACGGGAGTTAAGATTGCCTTCGAACTTAACGAGGATAACTCGCAGAAAAAATATCTTGTGTCACCCGACGAGGTCGAGGGAAAACAGGAACAGCTAAATAAAAAGGTCCAAGAAATTATAGATAAGGTCGAAAAAAATGCCGAAACCCCCTATGAGAAGGTGCTCTATCTGCACGACCTGCTTATTAAAAATACAACCTATAGCAGTAATCTTGATGACGATATGGCGTATACGGCATACGGCGCCCTTGTAAACAATAATGCGGTGTGTGAGGGTTATTCACGGGCAATGAGCTACCTGTGTAAGAAAATGGGAGTAGACTGTATTCTTGTAACGGGTATTTCAAAGGAATTAGGACATATGTGGAACCTTGTCAGATTGGATGATAAATGGTACCATATAGATGTTACTTGGGACGATGCCCAAGAAAGCATTGACTATCCACTGCATACATATTTTTGCCTTACCGATGAGCAAATAACTGTTGACCATACTATAGACCCTGATGTTTCCAGTATTTCCTCAACCGATAAAGCGCAGGGACAAAAGGGCTATAACTTTAATCTTGCTGCGTGTACTGCAACAAAGTACAACTACTTTGAGCGCACGGGATATTATATAAGTGATGATATTGCTCAGGCTAGTAAGCTTATCGAAGGTATTTATAATCAGAGCAGTTATATAGAGCTTAAATTTAAAACGCCTGAACTTCTTGAGGAGTATGAAGCACTCGATAAACGGGGAAGAGATACCTATATTATTGCACTGAGCAAAAATGTTACTTCCGATGCACAAAATGGGGAATTTTCCGTAAATCAGTACGCCCTTATACGAGATTGTTTGTATATAGAGTGGTAAACACACAAAAATCACGGGTTTTCGTTGACAAAACGAGAGCCCGTGTTGTATACTGAAATAGTATAGTGGTTATTCTATTTTTTTCGGAGGACGATAATGGACGAGGTAACTAAAATTTTCGGCAGTGTGGTTTTTAATGACGACTGTATGCGTGATAGACTGCCTGAGGAAACTTACAATGCACTGAAAAGAACTATAACCGCGGGAAAGGCACTTGATTTAAGTGTGGCTAATACCGTGGCTAATGCTATGAAGGAGTGGGCTCTTGAAATGGGTGCCACCCACTTTACCCATTGGTTCCAGCCTCTTACAGGGATAACCGCCGAAAAGCACGACAGCTTTATCACCCCCGCCGCCAACGGTAGAGTAATTATGGAGTTTTCGGGAAAGGAGCTTATAAAGGGTGAACCTGATGCATCCTCCTTCCCGTCGGGGGGCCTTCGCGCAACCTTTGAGGCAAGAGGCTATACCGCATGGGATCCCACCTCATACGCCTTTGTTAAGGACGGTACCCTTTGCATTCCAACGGCGTTTTGCTCCTATGGTGGCGAAGCACTCGATAAAAAGACCCCATTGCTTCGCTCTATGGAGGTTATAAGCCGTCAGGCACTGCGAGTTGTGCGCCTGTTCAACCCTGATGTAAAGCGCGTAATTACTACCGTCGGTCCCGAACAGGAATATTTTCTTGTCGATAAAAAGCTTTACGATAAACGCCCCGACCTTATATTTTGCGGAAGAACCCTTTTCGGTGCAAAACCGCCTAAAGGACAGGAACTTGAGGACCATTATTTCGGCGTAATTAAGCCCCGTGTTGCCGCTTTTATGAAGGAGCTTGACCGTGAGCTGTGGAAGCTTGGAATACTTGCTAAGACAAAGCATAACGAGGCCGCTCCCGCTCAGCATGAGCTAGCTCCCATATTTACCACAACCAACATCGCAACCGACCACAATCAGCTCACAATGGAGATGATGAAAAAGGTTGCCGCTAAACACGGGCTTGTTTGTCTGCTCCACGAAAAACCTTTTGCAGGTGTTAATGGCTCAGGCAAGCACAATAACTGGTCGCTTTCGACCGATACGGGCGCAAACCTTCTTGACCCTGGTAAGACACCAAGCGAAAATCTTCAATTTTTATTATTCCTCTCCGCCGTTATTAAGGCTGTGGACGAGCATCAGGATCTTCTGCGTATATCGGTTGCCAGTGCAGGTAATGACCACCGTTTAGGCGCTGCCGAGGCTCCGCCTGCAATCGTATCAATGTTTTTAGGTGACGAGCTTACCGAGATTTTACAGGCTATTGAACGCGGCGAGCATTATACCGAGCACGAAACAACAAAAATGGAAACGGGCGCAAAAATACTGCCACGATTTATTAAGGATAATACCGACCGTAACCGCACATCTCCCTTTGCCTTTACAGGAAATAAGTTTGAATTCCGTATGCTCGGCTCTTCTGCATCTGTTGCTGATGCCAATGTGGTGCTCAATACGATTATTGCCGATACTCTTCGTGAGTTTGCCGATAGCCTTGAGGGTAGCGAAAATATCTATTCTGCAGTTACTAAGCTTGTGCGCAAGACTGTTAAAGAACACTCCCGCATAATTTTTAACGGTGACGGATATTCAAAGGAATGGGAACTTGAGGCAGCCAAGCTCGGTCTTTTAAACCTTAAAAGTACAGTCGATGCAATTCCTCATTTTGTGGATAAAAAGAATATTGAGCTCTTTGAGCGAAATCATGTTTTCACCGAAACCGAACTTTGCTCCCGTGTGGAGATAATGCTTGAAAACTACAGTAAGTTACTTCATATTGAGGCCCTTACCCTTATTGATATGACCCGTTGTTCGGTTATTCCTGCTGTAAGTAAATATGTGGGCGAATTAAGCCGAAATATATCAAGTGTCAGGGAAGTTGTTGCCGATATGCCATGCAAGGCAGAGGTAAAAACCGTTACCAAGCTCTCAAAGCTGCTTGACGAAATCTATACAGGCGTTAGAGCGCTTGAAACGGCGGTAAGCATTACCGAGGAAACCGAAGGTTGCCTCGAAAAGGCAAGGCTTTACCGCTCACAGGTGTTCACCGCTATGGAGGCACTGCGTTTCAGTATAGATGCCGCCGAGACACTTACTGCAACTGAAAATTGGCCTTTCCCCAAATACGGTGAATTACTTTTCAGCATATAAAGATTAAAAGCACTCAGTTCGAGTGCTTTTTTTTATTGATAATTATGCCAATGCCGTGTATAATTAAATAAAGGAGTGATTTATATGAAGCTTACATTTTTAGGTGCCGCTCACGAGGTTACAGGCTCTGCCACCTTGCTTGAGGCCGCAGGCAAAAAAATACTTATAGATTGCGGTATGGAACAGGGTGCCGATATATATGAAAATTGTGATTTTCCGCTCTTTCCGGGCGATATCGACATTGTACTT
>JAZRQA010000013.1:0-36833 GCA_045649505.1 Acutalibacteraceae bacterium | reverse complement strand
AGGATACTGAGTATGTCCCAAAAACGAATATTACTTGTTGTAAACCCCTGTTCAGGCAGGGCAAATAACCAATATTAGCAGAAAAATCAATTTTATTGTACCCAAAAAATAATTTTTCACTATACATCGGGCAAAAAATGTATTATAATATATTAGATTAGATTTTTTGAGGAGATAATTTATTTATGTTTACAAGAGATATAGGTATCGACCTTGGCACAGCCAACACCCTTGTTTGCGTTAAAGGAAAAGGCATAATAATGCGTGAGCCCTCGGTAGTGGCTTACGATATTCGTTCTGACGCGGTGCGCGCAGTCGGAACAGAGGCTAAGGAGATGATAGGTAGAACGCCTGGCTCCATTGTAGCAGTGCGCCCCTTAAAGGACGGCGTTATTGCTGACTTTGATGTTACCGCTGCTATGCTTAAAAGATTTATACGACAGGCTCTGCGTGGCTCGCTTTTTTCGCGTGTTCGCGTTGTTATCTGCATACCTGCAGGCGTTACCGAGGTTGAAAGTCGCGCCGTTTACGATGCCGCTAAGCAGGCAGGTGCCGTAGATATCGACCTTGTTGAGGAGCCTATGGCTGCGGCTGTAGGCGCGGGACTTCCCGTACAGGACGCCGCAGGACATATGGTTGTTGATATCGGCGGCGGTACAAGCGAGGTTGCCGTTATTTCACTTGGTGATATTGTTACCGCCCAGAGTGTTCGTATTGCAGGTGATGACCTTGATGAGGCCATTATAAACTACGTGCGCAAAAAGCACAGCCTTCTTATCGGCGAACGCACCGCAGAACAGATAAAGATTGAAATTGGCTCTGCTCTGCCCTATGAAGATGAGACAAGCCTTGAGATTAAGGGACGAAATTTGGTTGACGGTTTGCCCAAAAACATTGTTATTACTTCAGCCGAAGTGCGAGATGCTATGGCTGATACTATTTCCCAGATAATAGATAACATTCGACTTACCCTCGAAAAGACACCGCCTGAGCTTGCAGCCGACATTATTGACCGAGGCATTACCCTTACGGGCGGCGGCGCGCTGCTGCGAGGGCTTGCCGAGCTTATAAGCACAGAGACTCGAATGCCCGTAAGCGTTGCGGCAAATCCCCTTGACTGTGTAGTTCTTGGTACCGCTAAACGCCTTGACGGCGGCGGTGGCTTTGACACCTATGTTTTCCGCAGAGGCAAAAGATTCCGCTAAAAAGAAAAAGAGGACAAAATTATGCGTTTTTTCTTTCGCAGCCGACAATTTAAAATTCTCCTTAGCATAGCGGCAGTCATTGCGGCGCTTTCTCTTGTTGCAAGCATAATAGGAGGACTGCTTTCTCCCCAGTCGGGACTGCTGGCGGCGGTCACCGCGCCCTTTGAGGAGATAGCTACCGACATCTCGGTATTTTTTAAGGATGCATCAAAGCGTTTTCAAAGCAACGAAAAGGCGATACTTGAAAACAACGAGCTAAAAAAGGAAATAGCCGAGCTCAAGGAACAGCTTACCGATTATGACACTGTAAAAAAGGAAAATGAATTTTACAAAAACTACCTTGAGTTAAAGGATGAAAACCCTGAACTTCAGATGACAAGCGCCGATGTTATTGCCCGTGATACCGACGATGTGTTCGGCGGATTTGTTATAAACAAGGGCAGTCTTGCAGGTATAGCCCAATATGACCCCGTTATAACCGATGAAGGGCTTGTTGGCTATGTCACCGAGGTAGGACTGTCCACCTGCAAGGTAACAACGGTGCTCAGTGCCCGACTTCAGGCAGGCGCGTTGGATAGTCGAACGGGCGACTCGGGCGTTATTTCGGGAACTGTGCAGTTAGCCGAAGAGGGGCTTTGCCGTTTGGGCAATCTTGTACGCACAGGCAAGGTAGCGGTTGGCGACTATGTCATAACATCGGGTGAGGGTGTTTTCCCTGAGGGCTTGCTTATAGGCGAGATAGCCTCTATAAGCAACGATGCCTATACAAACTCACTTTTTGCCGCGGTAAAACCATTTGCAGACCTTAAAAATATGCGTAGCGTAATGGTTATAACTTATTTCCCCGGACAAGGCTCAAAGGCGGTGGGCATTGATGATTGATGCTGCCGCGCGTAACCGTCGCGCCGTTAATCTGACGTTGCAGTCGGTTATCCTTTTTCTATTTGCAATACTGCATTACAGTGATTTGTTTTCAATTAAAATCGCTAACGCAAACCCTATTCCTGCCATACCGTTTATTGTAGTGATAACCATTTATTCGGGATTATGGCGTGGGGTTATTATGGCTTTCCTTTACGGTATGTTTATGGATACCGTTGCTGCGGCAACAGTAAGCTTTAATACTGTGGCTCTATCTCTTATTGTGCTTGTTTGCGGCTTGCTCATTACCCATTATTTTAATCGCAACATTTCGGCAATAATTGTGCTGGGTGTGATATCCGCCTTTGGATATTTTGTGCTTAAATGGTTGTTTATGTTTTTAATACCCGGTATTGAAGGACAGCAGTATTATCTGTTCTCGTTTTCGTTGCCCTCTGCCTTTTATACCGCTGTTTTTATTGTTCCATTTTACTATATCGCCACATTTATTGAAAAACGCGGTGAATCACGCCGCTCAAGATAATGATAATCGGTAGTCGAAAAGCTTTCAAATAAAGCTTTTCGAAAAACCGCTACACATAGCGGTTTTATGTAAATAATCCTTGATTATTTACGCCGACATCATTGCAATGAAATAGGTGAAATTATTTTTATAATTTCACGGACAAATTAGAGATTTGTCCGTGAAAAAGCGCAAGTGCGCTTTTTCACCAACCTATATTCATTATAAATATTAAAACGGCAGTCCAAAATGAACTACCGTTTTAATGCTCATATATTATATTGCTGAAAAATCAACTGCTTTTCTTTTATCAATAAGCTGACAAACAAGAACAAAACCTACAAGGGTAAGACCTATAACATCGGTAACAAGCCCTGGATAGATAAGAAGTAGGCCGCCTACGGCGCTTACTAACCTTTCGTACCACTTCATATGTTTCAATAAATAACCCTCTAGCGAAGCCGAAACCCCGAATATTCCTATAATAGAGGTAATGCAAATAAGGATAACCTCTACAGCAGTGGTATCAATAAAGAGCATTGCAGGATTAAGGGCGAACACATACGGTACTATAAATGCGCCTATAGCAAGCTTTGTTGCAGTAAATGCCGTTTTCATCGGGTTTGCCTGAGCAATAGCCGCGCCTGCGTATGCCGCAAGAGCAACAGGTGGAGTTAAATCCGCAACAATACCAAAATAGAATACAAAGAAGTGGGCAGCAAGGTCGGGCACACCCATCTTTATAAGTATAGGCGCGCAGGTTGCCGCCATAATGCAGTAGTTTGCCGTGGTGGGCACGCCCATACCAAGCACTATACAGCAAAGCATAGTGAGGAATAAAGCAATAATAACCTGATTACCTGCGATTGCCACAATGCCGTTAATAATAATATTAGCAAGGCCTGTTAAGGTAATGGTTCCTGCAATAATTCCTGCAACACCACAGGCAACGGCAACGGTAATCATACCCTGACCGCCTGCCGCAAGAGCCTCAAAAATGCGCATAGGCGTAATTGGGTTTTCCTTATTGAATAAACCGACAATAATGGTTGCAATAATAGCGATAGCTGCAGCATAGGCTATTGAACGTGAACCTGAGCTTACAAGCGCAATAAGTATAATTAAGGGTAAAAGCAGATAGCTCTGCTTTAAAAGCGGTAGAAATCTGGGTAACTCTTCTTTAGTAAGACCCCTGAGTCCCTCTTTTTTGGCTTCTAAATGTACGGCAATAAAAACGCCTAAGAAATAAAGCATTGCGGGCAGAATTGCGCGCACCACAAGATTACTGTAGGGCACACCGATATTCTCTGCCATAAGGAATGCTGCAGCGCCCATAATAGGGGGCATAATTTGTCCGCCTGTAGAGGCTGAGGACTCAGCGGCGGCAGCAAATTCTGGTTTGTAGCCTGTCTTTTTCATAAGCGGAATAGTGACCGAGCCCGAACCAACGGTGTTGGCAACGGAGGAGCCTGAAACCATACCCTCAAGAGCCGAGGCAACAACCGCAACCTTTGCGGGACCGCCCGAAAATCCGCCAACAATAGAGTTGGATATTCTTATAAAGAAATCTGCAATTCCCGTGCGCTCCAAAAAAGCACCGAAAATTATAAATATTGCTATAAACTTGGAGCAGGTGTTTATAGGGGTTGAGAGAATACCCGAGGTAGTAGTATAGAAAAGCTGACTTATAAGGGTTGAAACTCTTCTCATAAAATCGGGATTTTTAAGTCCCCAGATGAGCGCGTAAAAAATAAATGCTCCCGCTACGCAGAGAATAGGCAGACCTACACATCTGCGGCACAGTTCAAACAGGCATATAATACCGATAGCACCTATAATTATCTGATAGGTTTCGAAATTTCTGCCCTGATTTATAATATTTATAGCATTAAAGGTATAATAAAAAAATGATGCAGTTCCTAAAACCATTAAGATAATATCATACCAAGGAATGTAATTAACCTTCTGTGGACCCTTTTTCACGGGATAAAGCAAATAACCTATGAAAACAATGCATCCAACAAAGCTTGAAAGCACTACTTCCTGCGGCCAAGTTGCAAAAAAGGTCACATAAATGCAAAATAGGGAAAAGGCGGCAAGAATGCAGTTAACAATTATTTTAGGCGTGCCTTCCCAGACTCTTGTGTTCGACTCTCTGTCGAACTTTTTCATAACGGCATCTAAATCCATTGGCTCCTCGGGTGCCGCTGTCTTCTTTTTGAAAAAAGACAATTCACATTCTCCTTTCCTAAATCAAAAAAATAACTGCGACTGTTTTGTCGCAGCTATTTGTGAACTAAAAATTTAGTTTAATTACTGAACTGCTACTTCAATTCCTTTTTCTTTAAAGTACTTAGCGGCGCCTGCGTGGAAAGGAACGGTAAGTCCCTGAGTTGCGTTCTCAAAAGATAACTCTGCGCCCTTATTGTGTTCTGCCTTAATGGCATCTATATTGTCAAAAATTGCTTTAGTTAATTCGTAAACAGCAGTCTCATCTGCAGAAGCCGAAACAATTAAGGTAGCCTTAACGGTGACGGTTGAGATTTCCTCTGTCTGATTTTTGTAGGTTTCGGCAGGAATCTTGTAAACCGAGTAGAAGGTGTTATCCTGCATAAGCTTTTGAGCAATATCACCGTCAATAGGAACTATTTTAGCGTTAGCATTTGTCATACAAAGCTCTGTAACTGCGGGTGTGGGAGCGCCTGCAACGATAAATGCGGCATCAACCTTACCGTCCTTAAGAGAATCGGCACTCTGGTCGAAATTAAGGAACTGTTCATCAATATCATCAAGGGTAAGATTTGCTGCGCCCAGAATATCAACGGCATTAAAGTAAACGCCTGAGCCTGCGGCACCGATAGATACCTTCTTGCCCTTTAAATCGGCTACAGAATTGATGTTAGGGTTGGTTGTGATAAGCTGAACAGCCTCGGCATAAAGACCTGCAACTGTACGGAAGGAATCAATTTTGCCCTCTTCCTCAAAAGAACGGGTACCTGCCCAAGCATAGTGCATAACGTCAGACTGAACGGTACCTAACTGATAGTCGCCAACGTCAATACCCTGAATGTTGTCCTTAGAACCGCCTGTGGAAACAGGTGTAACTGTAGTGTCGGTGTTGTTAGTTATGTACTGACCGAGAACACCGCCGTAGGCGTAATATGTACCAGTCGGACTACCTGTGCCCATAGTCATAGTTGAACTTCCTGCACCACAGGCTGCCAGCGAGAACACAACCGCCAGCACTAATAATACTGATAAAATGCGTTTCATAAAATATCCTCCTTGTTTTTGGTTAATCCAAAAAGTATTCCTTTATATTATAAACAAAAATCACTCTTTTTGCAAGAAAAATTTACATTTACGCCAGGTTTAATATCAAGAAATTTCTCGTTTAGCGTATTTCATCAAAAAAGCGCAGACCTTTTGGTCCGCGCTTTCATTTAATGATTTATTTCTCGCTTATAACCTTTTTTGCCACGATGTTTTATTGCACTTCGGGCACTGAGTATTTTTTGAGCGTTTAAGAGTGCGAAAAATTTATATAAATTTTACAGCCGTACCGTACGCAATAACCTCAGCCGCACCCTGCATAACAGCCGCAGAGGCATAGCGAATATTCACAACTGCATCCGCGCCAAGCTGCTCGGCTTCTTCTACCATTCGTTTTGTAGCAAGAGCACGAGCCTCATTCATCATTTCATTATAAGCCTTAAGTTCACCGCCGATAAGGGTTTTAAAGGATTGTGTAATATCCTTGCCGATGTTTTTGCTTTGAATTGTACTTCCGCGTACCAAACCTAACATTTCAAGGTTCTTTCCCGTAATATAATCAGTATTTACTAAGATCATCTTCTTCACCACTTTTTATTTCTTTTATTCTTTCTATACAAACATAAACTAAAACGGCTGCAAATACGATAGGGAAAATCAAAAAAACATACTTCCAACTTCCAGGTAAAACAGCAACTAAAAATCCGAAATAGAGTATAAAATATAGAATTAGAATTACCGTTATTACAATAGGGGCTATATAGCCTTTTCTTTTTTCTCTTTTCACATTATCACCGCTTTTAAGTAATTATAGCATAGGCAAGGGAAAAAAGCAAGGCAAAGTCTTGCAAGATACCTCTTCACAATTACTTCTTACTTATTACTTGAAAATCTACAAGGTCTATTTAGTAAAGAGTGAAGAAGTAAGAGGTAATAAGTAAAATCGACAAGCTTCTGTCGAAACTTGTCGATTTTGGAAAGGTTGAACAAATTCGATGTCTTTTAATTATTTGACCTATATGTTCGAACCCCTACAGTTTTTTAATGAAATATCTCGCTGTGCTCGATATGAAATAATCCTTGTGGATTATGAAATTTTCTGCTAACGCAGAAAGTGAAATAAAATTCGCCTCTTAAACATTTGCGAAGCAAATATTTCATACGCAAAGCGTATTTCATAGCGAAGCTATTTCACTCGCCGAAAGGCGAATTTCATTAAAAAAGCGACTTGTCGAAACAAGTCGCTTTTTCTGGCAGGGGCAGAAGGACTTGAACCCTCGGCACGCGGTTTTGGAGACCGCTGCTCTACCAACTGAGCTATACCCCTATGTAATTTATTTGATTTTTATGTAAAAGCCTCGGGTAGTGCCCTCTTGCGGTGCCCAACTCTGCCTACGGCGGATAAACCACCTTGTCAATCGTTGACCGCGGCGCCGACCCTTACTCGCTGAATCGTCCACAGGACGCGCTCGTAAGCGTTGCCCGGCACGCGGTTTTGGAGACCGCTGCTCTACCAACTGAGCTATACCCCTAAATATTCAGCCGCATAAAATGCGGCTGAGTTCAACTTGGTGGGCCATCAGGGACTCGAACCCCGGACCAACCGGTTATGAGCCGGTTGCTCTAACCAACTGAGCTAATGGCCCAGATGAACATTACAATTATAGCATACTTTAGGAATTTGTCAATACAAAAAATAAAAATATTTATTTTTTAAGGTATGCTTCCAAGCGGTATATCGGTTTGCCCTCGGCGATAAAACGACTTTCATATTCGGTTATTATATTCCCCTCAAAATCGCTTGCGTGCAGGTCAAGGGAAACATTTTTAAGAGCAAAGCCTGCGGAAGATAAGTTTTCTATAGAAAACTCAAAAAGTCCCACATTATCGGTCTTTTGATGTATCTCGGCATTTTGAGTCATAATACCTTTATAAATGTCAAGAAACCCTGGCGCGGTAAGTCGGTGCGCCGCGTATTTCTTTTTAGGAAAAGGGCAGGAGAAGTTAAGAAAAATACGCTCAACACTATTCTCCTTTAAATATGCGGGAAGATACTGTGCGGGACAGCTTAAAAATCTCACATTTTTAAGCCCCGCCTTCTTTGCGCTTTCGGCGGCACTAACCAATACATTTGGGATCTTTTCCACCGCAAGCAGATTTATATCGGGATTACGCCTTGCAAACTCGCAGGCAAAACCGCCTTTGCCGCAGCCTATCTCAAGGTATAGCGGCGCATCGTTCTCAAATATCTCATCAAGGGGTAAATACCGCTTAAACTCGTTTGCAAGGTTTATGTTCTTTTCTTCGTTTTCAGGTGAGATTATATACTCACCGCAACACGCAAGCCTTTCATCAAGGTGCTTTTTTCGGCGCATTCTCATAGCCTATTTCCTCCCTGTAGAGCCAAAGCCGTGGGCACCGCGAGCGGTATTATCAAGCTCATCAACCTCAATAAAATCTGCGCTCAGGAATGGGGTAATAACTATCTGTGCAATGCGCTCGCCCTTTTCAACGGTCTGGGGAACGGGGGATTGATTAAAAAGCGGCACCTTAATTTCTCCGCGGTAGTCGCTGTCAATAACTCCTACCTTGTTTGCGGGGGCAAGACCCTTTTTTGTGGAAAGTCCGCTACGTGCAAAAATAAGGCCTACATAATTCTCTGGAATTTCCATTGCTATTCCCGTGCCTATAAGTACCGTCTGTCCGGGTTCTATGCAAACCTGAGTGTCACATAAAGCGTACAAATCCGCACCTGCAGCGCCTAAGGAACCGTAGGAGGGTATAATTGCATTGCTGTTTAATTTTTTAATATTAACCTTCATTTTTTTCACCTAAGATAATTTTATCCTATTTGGTTGGTAAAAGCAAGTTAATTCTTGATAAAATTGGGCAGATATTGTATACTAATATAAGTATGGTGTAAGGAGCTTTGTATGAATATTTCTGAAAAAAAGCAACGCATAACCCATCTTGTTGAGTTTCTAAACAAGTGTTGCGATGAATACTATAATAAAAATAATCCTACCCTCTCGGATGCAGAGTATGATGCTCTTTTTGATGAGCTTTCTGCCCTTGAAGCCGAGACAGGCATTGTTTTTGATAATTCGCCTACCCGCCGACCTGGATATGAGGTTTTAAGCTCCCTCCAGAAGGTAGAGCATAATATACCGCTTTTAAGCCTTGCAAAAACTAAAAATCCTGCAGATATATGCACAATGCTTGAAAAGGGTAACGGATATCTCGGTCTTAAAATGGACGGTCTTACCGTAAAGCTCACCTTCGATGGCGGCGCGCTTACCGCCGCTGCAACAAGGGGTGACGGAGCCGTAGGTGAGGTTATTACCCATAACGCTAAAACCTTTGTCAATATGCCCACGAAAATTGAATATTCGGGACATCTTGAAATAACGGGAGAAGCCTTTATTGATATTTCAACCTTTAACAGTATCAATGAAATGATAGAAAATGACGAGGATAAGTATTCTACACCGAGAAACCTTGCCTCAGGCGCAGTAAGGCAGCTTGATTCCAAGGTATGCAAAGCCCGCCGAGTACGCTTTTTCCCATTTAATGTGCTTGTGGGTATGGATGAGCAAAAAAGTAAATCCGCCCGCCTTGATGCGCTTCATAAACTCGGCTTTGAGCGGCTTCCCACACTGCCCGCCAAAACAGGCCAGACCCCTGAAGAAATAGAGGAAAAACTTTTTGAGCTTAAGAACATAGCTCAGCAAAACAACCTGCCTATTGACGGCATTGTTTTCTCCTTTGACGATGTTGAGCTGGGCCGCGCACAGGGCAGAACCTCCCACCATTTTAAGGACGGAATTGCCTTTAAATTCGGTGACCCAGGTGCAAAATCAACCCTTTTAGGGATTGACTGGAACATCTCCCGCACAGGTCAGCTTACCCCCATTGCTGATTTTGAGAGTGTGGAAATAGACAACACCTCGGTGAGCAAGGCATCTCTTCATAATATGACCTTTGTTGAGGGATTGAAGCTTATGTCAGGGGACGAGATTTATGTTTCTAAGCGGAATATGATAATCCCTCATATTGAGGAGAATCTGACGCTTAAAACTGTATCCCGTGATAATTATACGCTTGAATATCCGCATATGTGTCCCGTATGTGGCTGGGCTACCGTAATCAAAACAACCGAGAATGACGACAGACAAATCAAGGTGCTGTATTGCGATAACCCACGGTGCGCAGGCAAGCAGGTCAAAAAGTTTACCCATTTTGTAAGTAAGTCGGCTATGAATATCGAGGGCTTGAGTGAGGCCACCATTGAAAAATTTATGGCTATGGGAATTTTGCGCGATTTAAGTGATGTTTTTAAACTTCCTGACCATCCCGAAATTAAAGAGCTTGAGGGCTTTGGAAAAAAATCCTTTGAAAATCTTTGCTCGGCTATCGAGAATGCAAAAACCGTACCCCTTTCAAATTTTCTTGTGGCTCTTAATATCGGCCTTGTCGGTAAAAGCGCAGCAAAGGATATTGCCTCGCTTTTCGGCGGTGACTATGAAAAATTTATCAGAGCAATAAATGATAGATACGATTTTTCTGTTATTGACGGCTTTGGAGATATTATGAATGATGAGCTTTACCGCTGGTTCGATAACGCCGACAATAGGGAAGAACTTGAGCGGATATTACCCTTTATCACATTCGAAATAACCTTAGCGGCAGAAAAGCAGGAGAGTATATTCACCGATAAAACCGTGGTTATTACCGGCACATTTTCAAAATATACCCGCGATGAGCTTACCGAAATCCTGCAGAATATGGGTGCTAAGGTTACAGGCTCGGTGTCAAAGAAAACCGATTTTGTCCTATGCGGCGAAAACGCAGGCAGTAAGCTCCAGAAGGCAAGAAATCTTGGAGTTACCGTGATAACAGAGTCAGAGTTGGTGCTATAAAAAGGTTAATGTTGCACCGCTGACAAAAACACTATATTGCCTTTTGAAGGCAATTATAATAGTATAAAATATAATTTTTTGGAGTAGTATAATGGAAAATATTGCAAGCTTTACTATTGACCATCTGATTCTTCAGCCGGGATTATATGTTTCCCGCAAGGATAAGCAAGGCGATACGGTCGTAACCACCTTTGATATGCGCCTGACCGCGCCGAACCGTGAGCCTGTGGTGGATATGCCCGCCCTTCATACCATTGAGCATCTGGGTGCTATATATCTGCGCAACAGCAAAATTAAAGAAGAAATAGTGTATTTCGGTCCTATGGGCTGTAGAACAGGTTGTTATCTTTTAATGTTTGGTGATTTAAAGCCGCAGGATATTTTAGGTGAGATTCTTGAAATGTGTGATTATATTATCAATTTCGAGGGAGAAATCCACGGCGCAAGGCCTGAACAATGCGGAAACTGGCTTGAACAGAATCTCGATATGGCAAAATATTATATTAAAAGGTATAAAAAAGCGCTAATCGAAAATGGCTCCTTTGAGTACAAGGGATAACCTAAACTAAAAAAGCACCGATTTTTAATAAATCGGTGCTTTTAAAATTTCTGCAAAATTAAAAACTAAACAATAACATTTTTAGGTGTCGAGTTTAAAAAACATCTCAAATTTTCTGCCGCAATATCGGTAACCCGTTGCCTTGTGGCAGTAGGTGTCCAGGCACTATGCGGAGTAATGGTAATATTCTTTGCTTTAAGGAGAACGCAGTCCTTTTTCATCGGCTCGGTGCCGATAACATCCAGTGCTGCGCCAGAAAGCTGTCCCGATTCCAACGCATCAAACAAAGCCTTCTCATCTACAAGTCCGCCTCGAGCAGTATTGATAAAATATGCGCCCTTTTTACATTTGGCAAAAAGCTCAGCATTAAACATACCCTTGTTTTCTGCGGTCAAAGGGCAGTGAAGTGAAATAATATCACTGCTTGAAAGTAGCTCATCAAGGCTTACAAAATGTGTGTGCCCATCTGCGCGTACAGTTCGCGTATGAACGATTACATTCATATCGAACGCTTTTGCGATTGACGCAACCTTTTGACCTATACTGCCGTAACCGATAATTCCAAGGGTTTTTCCTGCGATTTCATCGGTGGGAAAAACAACGGGGGAGAAAACCTTGCTTTTAGTCCAACCACCGCCCATAACAAAGCGGCTGTAATCGGAAATGCGGGTGTATTCATTTAAAATATAACCGAATGTCTGCTGAGCAACCGCATTGGTGGAATAGGATCCCGCGTTGCACACCGTAACGTTGTGCTTTTTCGCTGCCGTAAGGTCTATGTTATTATATCCCGTAGCAAAAAGGCCAATGTATTTAAGCTTTGGAAGAGCCTCAATAATATCCTTCGTAAACTCAACCTTATTAACTATTACATATTCCTTATCACGCAGTCGGCTCAAAACCTGTTCGGGCTCGGTGAAATCATACATTGAAACGCTGCCAAGCCTTTCAAATGCAGAGAAATCAATATCACCCGTGGTTAGAGTGCCTGCATCAAGTATTACGATTTCCATTTCTTTTCTACCTTTGTGATACTGCCGTCAGGCTCAAGTATCTCAATATTATCAAGCTGGCGTTCAAGGCTTTTGCGGAAAGAGTCTATATACTCTCTACGAAGCTGTGCCTGCTCCGCTTTTTCTTCTTCGGTAAGCCCTACGCTCTTTTGCTTTTTCGCAAGCTCATTTATTCTGTCTATTTTTTCCTGTGTCATACTAAATCTCATTTCTGCCTTCAAGGGCCTTTGTAAGTGTAACCTCATCAGCATATTCGAGGTCTCCGCCAACGGGAATACCATATGCAAGTCGGCTAATTTTTATTCCCATAGGCTTTATTATACGGGATAAATAGCTTGCCGTTGCTTCACCCTCTACAGTGGGATTGGTAGCCATTATAACCTCTTTAATACCGTCATCACTCAGTCTTGCCATAAGCTCCTTTATGCGAAGCTGTTCGGGGCCAACACCGTCAAGAGGGGAAATAACCCCATGCAGCACATGGTAAAGCCCATTATACTCGTGAGTACGCTCAAACGCCATAACATCCTTGGCATCCTCTACAACACATATAACAGAACGGTTGCGGGTTTCGTCCGAGCAAATGGGGCATATTTGTAAATCGGTAAAGGATTGGCAGCAGCTGCAGTAATGTATCTTTTCCCTTGCATTAATAAGTGCCTCGGCAAAACGCTTGGCCTGTTCGGGAGGTTGGGAAAGTATAAAATATGCAAGCCTTGTAGCAGTTTTTTTGCCAATACTCGGTAGGCGTTCAAACTGATTTATAAGCTCGTTAAGCGGTACTATCTGATAAGCCATAATTAAAACAGACCGGGCATATTAAGCCCGCTTGTAAGGGCACCCATTTCCTCTTCCTGAGTTTTAACGGCATTACTTATTGCTTCATTTACTGCTAAGGTAACAAAATCCTCAAGCATCTCAACGTCATCGGGGTCAACAACATCGGGATTTATTTTAAGGCTTACTATTTCGTGCTTGCCGGTAACGGTAACCTGTACCATTCCACCGCCTGCGCTTCCGTTAAACTCGCGCTCCTCAAGGTCGGCCTGTAAATTTGCCATATCCTCCTGCATTTTCTGCGCCTGTTTAAGCATAGCGTTCATATTGCCGCCGCCACCTTGATTTGGTATCCTAACTTTCATATTTTCTTCTCCTTATACTTCTAATTGCTTCAATTTGTTTGCCAGCCTAGTCAATGGGTCAGCATCTTCGTCGGGCACCGCCTTACGGTAGGGCCCTAAATTAAAGGTCTTACCCGTGATATTAAGGGCGGCGCGTTTTATATATTCCTTATACTTCGCATCCTGACGCATAAGGCTTAAAAACTGTTCATTTTCACAGTCAATAAGTAAAAGATTATCCCTTGTATAGGCTTTGGAACCGTTTAAAACACCTGCAAACAGGGGGCAGGCAATCCTGAGTTCCTGCATAACGGCATCCCACTGCTCAAAAATCACTTCACCGTGTGTATCGGCTTTTGCAGGCTCACTAAGCGGTGCCTCGCAATCATTTGGCTCAGGCACAGGCGGATTATCATCAGGTGCACTCTCGTTTGCAACAGGTGTGCAAGCATCCTGCGCTTCGGGTTGTCTTTCTTCAATAACAGGAATACCGGCAACCCTTGTTTTAGGTGCCGTACAACCGCTGTTTATAAGCTTTTCAAGGTCGGCAATGCGTTGCTCAAGTGATGCGGTATCTGCGCAAAGGGTAGGGGAGCACATCTTTATTATCAGCATTTCAAGCTCACATCGCTTGTCACCGCTGTGCATTTTTGATGTGCTGTCCTGTAATAGATTTAAAATTCTGAGTATTTCTCTGAGTTCGTAATCCTCGGCAATTTTTTTGTACTGCTCAAGCTGAGTATTAGAGCATACAATAGGCAAATTTGGACTTTTTACCGTCTTAATAATCATAAGGTTGCGGTAATATGCGGCAAGCTCACCCGAAAGACGAAGCATATCAACGCCGCTTGAATACAGATCGTCAACAAGACTTAACGCGCTGCTTGCATCGCGTTTTTTTAGATGCAGGGTAAGCTCATTCAAATATTCATCACCCGTAAGCCCGCAAACCGTGGTCACAACATTCTCGTCAATATGTCGGCTCTTTGATGCGCAAAGGTCAAGAATAGAAAGAGCATCACGCATACCGCCATCGGCTGCGGCGGCAATAAGGGTAGCCGCATCGGGAGTAATATCAAGTCCCTCGTTCTCACATACAAAGCTTATGCGGCGGCATATCTGCTGTGTGTCTATTCGTTTAAAATCAAAACGCTGACAACGGGAAAGAATAGTTGCGGGAAGCTTGTGCACCTCGGTAGTGGCAAGCACAAAAACAACATGCTTTGGCGGCTCCTCAAGGGTTTTTAACAGCGCGTTAAATGCGCTGATACTCAGCATATGCACCTCGTCTATGATATAAACCCTGTACTTTGAGGAGGCGGGGGTAAAATTAACCTGTTCGCGCAGTTCACGAATACTTTCAACACTATTGTTGGAGGCAGCATCAATCTCGGTAATATCGGTAACCTCTCCCGCAGCAACATTTATACAGGATTCGCATTCGCAGCAGGGGTCACCGTCTTTAAGATTTAAACAGTTTACCGCCTTGGCGAGTATCTTTGCGCAGGTGGTCTTACCTGTACCACGAGTACCTGTGAACAGATATGCATGAAAAATATTGCCAGCCGCAAGCTGACGGCGCAGCACATCTGTAATATGCTCCTGCCCTACAACATCGCTGAAGGTGGAAGGGCGGTATTTACGGTAAAAAGCCTGATAACTCATAATTCCTCCACAGTGAGCTTTATATTTGTTAAAATAAATACTTGCGTATCAAGGTGTACGAATGAACCGATTTACTGCGGCGCACGAGGTAAACTATTTAATGCTGCTCGGTTCCCCGCCTGACATGGTTCATAGCCCCCCGTCGCACAGGACCCGCCCATTCGCACGCCTTGCCACGCAAGTTCGATTGTATTATACTATAAATATAAAATATTTACAATAGTTATTTTTAAAAAGTTTACAAAAGATAAAAATAAAATGATTGTAAAAACAGTGATGGTTTGGTATAATTATATTTAAGAAAGATTTTATAAAGGTGAATGTATGGAGAAATGGGATATATTCAATGTCAACGGCGAGTTAACCGGCAGAACCGTTGTACGCGGTCATGCTTTTTTAAAGCCCGGAGAATATCATCTTGTGGTGCATATATGGATAGTTTCGTCAACGGGTAAGTTCCTTATTCAGCAACGAAGTCCGATAAAAAAACTTATGCCCGGTGAATGGGCAGCAACGGGAGGTGCCGCAGTTTCGGGAGAATCCTCCTTCGAAGCGGCTCAGCGTGAGCTTTATGAAGAGCTGGGGATTAAGTCTGATGAAGCTACCCTTAAATTTAAAAAGCGTTTTAAGCGGCGCAACTCCTTTGTAGATGTATGGTTTATAAATACCGATATTACCTGTGACCGCTTAAAACTTCAAAAAAGTGAGGTTGCCGCCGCCCGCTGGGTTAGCGAAGCCGAGCTTTCCCGAATGATAAGGGACGGTAATTTTCACAATTACGGAAAGGATTATTTTGCCGAAATTTTTGCCGCGGCAAAGGATATGTGTTATGAGTTTAAAGGTTGAGGGACAGTCCTGTCCCGTTTGTCACGCCTATCTTTTTGATGAGGACGATATAGTTTACTGCCCCGAATGCGGCGCTCCCCACCACAGGGATTGCTATAATTCCATCGGTCATTGCGCGCTTGAAGCCGACCACGGCACTGAGCGGGAGTATTCGTTCGAGAATCAGCAAAGGCTGGCACAGGAAAAACAGCAAACTTCTGAGGGAAAAGCACCGAATGAGAAACAAAGCGGTGAAAATGAAATTTTATGCCCCTATTGCCGTGAACTTTACTGTGCAAGCGAGCCGCGTTGCCCTAAATGCGGCAATTTAAATATAGCGGCAAGCCGCGGATATGCGGTACCCGACCCTTTGGGTGGCACCCCCGCCGATATGGATATCGGTGACTCAGTTACCGCTAAAGAGGCTGCAGCCTTTGTGCTCTCCAATTCACACCGTTATGTACCTAAATTTGCCCGTATAAAAATGGGTAATGTTGCTTCCTGGAATTGGGCGGCGTTTCTTGTGCCGGAGGGATGGTTCCTTTTTCGTAAAATGCATAGGGTAGGTATAGTTGTAATTTTGCTTACCGTCGCTTTCTCGCTTTGCACTATTCCGTTTATGAACGAATTTAATCTGTTTATGGAAGCATCGGGCAATACTGCTTTAAATCCTATTGAATACTATTCTCACATGCTTAGTCAAAGCGCAAACGTTTCGGCGGGCCCGCTTATTCTTGCAGGTATATCAAGCCTGTTGCAGTTAATTATGCATATTATATGCGGACTTTTCGGTGATTCAATTTACCGCCGTCATACCCTCTCAACAATCAAGACCTTGAAGGAGCAAGGCTGTGATATTCAGGAGGAATTAAGAAAGCAGGGTAATGTAAACGTCTTGCTGTTTCTTATCGGAATAATGATATCTTCAAATCTGCCGCAGATTTTGTATTTATTTGCAACATCATTTTTTTAAACGGAGGAATGTGAAATGAAGAAAATATGCAGCGAATGCAATACCGAAAACGAACTTCATTACCTTTACTGCAAGAATTGCGGAAATCCTCTAGAGGGTGAAAAAACTGTTAACCCTCCCTTGAACGAAGAACCTAAAACACAGGCGCCGCCTGTCGCACCCGCGTCTGCAGTGCCGAACAGTGTTGAAGATATTGATAAACAGGATTTTACTGCATTTATAGGCAAGAACAGTGATAAAATATTCTCTAAATTTGTACGTATGGAGTATTCGCACTCTAAGGTAAGCTGGTGCTGGCCAGCTGCAATACTTCAATTCTTATTTGGTTTCTTAGGCGGCGCAATTTGGTTTTTTTACCGCAAAATGTATAAGGTTGCGGTAATTTTAGTGGCTATAGGTATTGTATTTACTGCCGCACAGACCGCCCTTACCTTTAACACACAAGTTTCGGTGGGCAACTATATAGCAGATTCCTTTTCGCAAATATTTGAGGAGATTGAATCGGGTATTACATACTCAGATACTTCGACGCAACGTGTTATTGAGGATATTGAAAAAGCCCCAACGGGTAAACTTGATATGCTGCTTGTCGGCATAGCCGATATTCTGGATTTGATAGAAACCTATGGAGGTGCTGTGCTTGTAGGTATGTTTGCAATGCATTTGTATAAAAAGCATTGCATAAAAAAGATAAGAGCTTATAAGCAAGGTGCCGTAAATCCACAGTATTATTCATATTGTCTGGGTCTTATCGGCGGTACTTCGGGCGGTATGCTCGCGCTGGGAATAATTATAACCGCTATTGTTACATCGGCGGCTGACGGTGTTACGGCAATCGCGGTACTATCATCACTAGGAGGTTAAAATTGTGAAAATTACAAAAGCCGTAATCCCCGCAGCAGGACTTGGCACCCGCGTTCTGCCCGCCTCAAAGGCGGTCCCCAAGGAAATGCTGCCAATAGTCGACAAACCCGCTATACAATACATCGTTGAAGAGGCGGTAAAATCGGGAATTACCGATATTTTGATTATAACCAACCGCGGAAAGGGCATTATGGAGGACCATTTTGACCACTCTGTGGAGCTTGAAGAGCTTTTACGCGCTCGCGGCGGCAAAGAGGAAATTTTAAAAGAGTTAGGTGCCTTGTGCAACCTTGCTAATATTTATTTTATCAGGCAGAAGGAAACCAAGGGCCTCGGGGATGCGGTATTGCGCGCTCGCGGCTTTATGGGTGATGAGCCCTTTGCCGTTCTTTACGGTGACGATGTTATATTCGGGGAGCCACCTGCACTCAGCGAACTTTGCGACGCCTATGAAAAATACTCAAAAAGCGTTGTTGGTATAAAGCCCGTTTCTAATGAACAGGTTATGAAATACTGCTCACTTAAGGTAGAAAATATTGAAAATAACCATTTTGCCGTTTCCGATATGATAGAAAAGCCGAAACTAAGCGAAAAGTTCTCAAACTATGCAATACTCGGCCGTTGCATACTTGAAAGCGAAATTTTTGATATACTCGAAAATACCCCACTCGGTGCAGGAGGGGAGCTTCAGCTTACCGATGCTATGAAACAAATTGCCGTAAGCAAAGGTATGATAGGCGTTGAGTTCTCAGGTGAACGCCACGATATGGGCAATAAATTCGGTATGATAAAGGCAAACATTCAGGTCGGCCTAACCCATCCCGAAGTAAAGGATGAGCTACGCGAGTACATTAAGGAGCTTTCTAAAACACTGTAATGAAATACAATACCATTCTTTTTGATATCGATAACACACTGCTTGATTTTACCCTTTGTGAATATACAGCGGTCAGCGAGATTATGAAAAACAACTCAATTCCCGCTACCGATGAAAATATCAAGCGCTATAGCGCGATAAATGATCAGTTTTGGAAACGCTTTGAGCGCGGGGAGATAGAAAAATCCGAAATATATGTTGGTAGATTTGAAATGCTTCTCGACGATCTCGGTATTAACGCCGATGCTCAAAAAATATCGACGGAATATGCAAATGAGCTTTCAAATCAGCATTTCGTGCTTGACGGCGCGATGGAGCTTCTTGAAAAATTAAGCAAAAATTACAGCATTTATTACACCACTAACGGCAGGGCACAAACCCAGCATAAACGCATAAAAAGTTCAGGGCTTGACAAATTTGCAAAGGGAGTTTTTGTGTCTGAGGAAGTTGGCTTTAAAAAGCCTGAGCGTGAGTATTTTCAGTTTGTTCTTGATTGCATACAGGAAAAGGACAGGTCAAAAATAGTGGTTATAGGTGATTCTCAAAGCTCCGATATTTTAGGCGGTATAAACGCAGGGTTGGATACCGTTTGGTACAATCCAAAAGGTGAACAACCGCGATATTGCGCAACATATACCGTTAAAAACCTTAATGAAATACCTGATATTTTGTAAAAAAAGCACTCCTCAGGGAGTGCTTTTTTTTAATATATAAGATGGTAGATAAATGTAGTTATTAAGCAAAGGGAAACACCGAATAATGTGGGAAGAACAAAACCTAATGCCGCCCAACGCCATTTGCCCGATTCCTTCTTTATGCTCAGCAGTGATGTGGCGCATGGCCAATGAAACAAACTGAAAAGGATTGTATTAAGAGCGGTAAGGGGTGTCCACCCATTGGCTATAAGCAGACTTTTAAGCCCCGCAAGGCTTTCATATTCCGAGAGTGTTCCCGTGCCCATATACGCCATTATAATTAGTGGAACAACTATTTCGTTTGCGGGTAATCCAAGAATAAAGGCAATCAGTATAACGCCGTCAAGCCCTAAAAGCCTTGCCGCGGGGTCAAGGAAATCGGCGCAGTGTTTTAAAAGAGATATACCGTTTATATCAATATTTGCAAGCAACCATATTATAAGCCCTGCGGGCGCGGCAACAGTTACTGCTCTGCCCAGTACAAACAGCGTTCGGTCAAATACCGAGCGGACAATTACCTTGCCTATCTGAGGCCGTCTGTACGGCGGTAGCTCAAGCGTAAAGGACGAGGGCTTACCTTTAAGCACGGTCATTGATAAAAGCCTTGAGGCAAGCAGCATCATAAAAATGCATAGAGCTATTATGAATGCAAGGAAAAGAGCCGAAAAAAGTGTTGAAAGTCCCTTCGTACTTGCGGATATAAAAAATACCGAAATAACCGCTATAAGTATGGGGAAACGCCCGTTACAGGGAACAAAGCTGTTTGTCAGCATTGCTATAAGCCGTTCCCGCTTTGAGTCAATTATCCTGCTTCCAACAATTCCTACAGCGTTACAGCCAAAGCCCATACAGGTAGTAAGCGCCTGCTTGCCGCAGGTTCGGCATTTTTTAAAACAACGGTCAAGATTAAAGGCAACACGGGGCAGATAACCAAGGTCCTCAAGAAGGGTAAAAAGGGGAAAGAAAATAGCCATTGGCGGTAGCATTACCGATACTATCCACGCCGTAACACGATATACTCCGTGAACAAGAACATCGGTTATAACATAGGGTATATTTATATAAGCAAAAAACTCGTCAAGCTTATCCTCAATAAAAAATAAACCTCGGCTTAAAAGCTCGGAAGGATAATTAGCTCCCGATATTGTTATCCAAAAAATGACACAAAGCATTGCTATCATAATCGGAAAACCAAAGGCTCGGCTTGTAACAATGCGGTCTATTTTTTGCTCCCTAAGCCGTGCGCTGCCGTTTGTGGCGGTAACCGCCTCGCGACATATCTGACTGCAGGCGCAAACCTGTGCTGTGGCAATTGTGTCACTTAATTTTCTCTTATCAAAGCCGTTTACACTAAGATATTGCCAAGCTTCCTCAAGGGCGAATTTAACCTCATTAAGCTCCTCCGGCTTATATCCAAAAAAACGCTCAAGCTGAGTACTCAGCGTTTCATCACCCTCAAGCAGTCTAAGCGCGAGCCAGCGTGCTTGAAGCTTTTTTTCTCTACAAATGCCGACCAGTGCGGGCAAAAGAATTTTAATCGCCTGCTCTATGTGCGTGCCGTAATCAATGGTATAACGGTTGCCTTTAGGTGTAGAAATTAGCGCATCGCAAAGTTTATCAAGCCCTTTTTTATCCCGTGCGGTGGCGGCAACAACAGGCACGCCAAGTTTTTTTTCGATTTGCGCGGTATCTATCTTAATGCCGCGACGCCGCGCCTCATCCATTAGGTTTATGCAAACTATTACATTCTCAGTGGTTTCCAAAGTTTGCAATACAAGATTCATATTCCTTTCAAGACAGGTGGCATCGCAAACAACAATCACTGCATCACTTTCGCCAAAGCAGATATGATCTCTTGCAATTTCCTCCTCAAAGGAATGAGCGTGCAGTGAATAGCATCCTGGTACATCAACAAGGCAAACCGTCGTCCCTTTATGCTCAAAACTACCCTGAGCATTGCCTACGGTTTTCCCCGCCCAATTGCCCGTATGCTGCTTCATTCCCGTAAGGGCGTTAAAAACCGTACTTTTACCAACGTTTGGATTGCCCGCAAGAGCAACCTTTAATTTTTCTAGTCGATTATCCTGCTTCTCTATAACAACGCTTTGCGCATCCTCCTTGCGTAACGCAATAAGCGTTTCCTTTATAAGATATGCGGTAGGGTCCTTAAGCGGACTTACCATTGCACAGGTTATATATGTACCCGGCGTTATCCCTATATCCTGAAGTCTTCTGCGAATCGGGCCTTCACAGCAAAGTTTTATAATCTTTGCGCTGTGCCCGGGTAACAGATCTGTAAGTAACATAAAAAGCAACTCCCTACACTCTAATGTATGAAGTCGCTTTTTTGTCTGTTACAATACTTTCTTAATTCTTCTTGAAATAACCGCCGCCGCAATACACAGAACAGCATCTTTAATTATATAGGGCGCACTAACCGCAATAACCGCCGCAACAAACGTAGTACCCGATAAATACATATAATAAAGCGTTCCTGATATATGGCAGAGTATAAGCCCCAACATCCCCACAAGAATTTCGCCAACCTTTTTGAGCCGCGCTGCAATACCGCACAGTACTGAAAAGAAAGCAAACCCTATAATAAAACCGCCGGTGGGCCCTAAAAGCGCACTAAGACCTGTGTTAAAATTTGTAAACACAGGCACACCGCAGATGCCGAGAATTATGTAAAGTAAAACGCTCAAGCCCCCGTAAACAGGTCCTAAAAGATAGCCGCAAAGGGCAACTGCAAAAACCTGTAGCGTAAGCGGCACGCCAAAAAAGGGCAGGGGAATCGCTATTTGCGATATTACCGCCGTAAATGCGACAAAAAGCGCCGCAAGGCAAATGTGTTTAGTTGTGTGCTTCATTTGCGCCTCCAACAGTCACTTCTCCACTGTCAAGGGAATGAACATTATTATTTTTATCCTTAACAAGCAGGTGAAAATCATCGTCAATACCAACAACCTCACCCTCGCATTTTACACCGTTTTTAAGATAGTAAATATGCTTGCCATCAAGCGTGCTGCGCTTGCGGTAGTCATCAAGGAAGGGCTTGCTTTGTATATCATCATAAAAAGCGTAAAAACGATTGATTATGCCTGCAATAATTTCATTTTTCTTATCTTTTGGGCACTCTTCTTCAAATACTGCGCCCGCAATTCCTTTAAGCTTTTCAGGGTACCCACCGACAGGGGCGGTAAGGTTTATACCAATGCCCAACACCGCGCAATAGGGTTTGCCCGAAACGGGATCGAAAACGCCCTCAGTAAGAATACCGCAAACCTTTTTGTTATCAAGATAAATGTCATTTACCCACTTGATACCGAAGTGCTTATCGGCAGCCTCCTCAAGGGTTTGTGCTACAGCAACAGCCGCCGCAGTGGTAATAAGAGGTAGCTTTTTGGCCGAAAGGCTTGTGTGTAGACAAAGACTCATATAAATTCCACCGCAAAAGGGCGAATAAAAGCTTCTGCCGAGTCTGCCGCGTCCCTCGCTTTGATGAGCGCAAATAACGAGCATATCCTCCTGCAAAAGCGGTGCCGCCTGCTTTGCAATAATATTGGTTGAGGTAACGCTTTCGTACTCGGTTATCTCTATTTTTTTGTTTATCAGTGCTTTAAGCTGCATTTATATCACCGATATAATATTACCAATTAGGGGAGTAAAAGTCAACAATCAGGAATTAAGTTGCGGCTCACCGTTTTTGTATATCTGCAGTATCTTAATTTTCGCAGTGTCCTCGCACTTGAACGGGTCACCGCTGAGTACCAGCATATCTGCGGGAATCTCGCCCTCCTTTGCACCTGAGGGAACCGCGCCGGGCAGCATAAAAGCCCTGTTCAAATCCATCATAACCGATGCGGGGTGAGCGGCTTTTAGTTTGTTTAAATACCCGCTTTCAATTAAAAAACCGTTGCGAATATATAGCGCATCGTGTCCTGTATCACTGTAGGGAAAATTGCCGTTGTAAAATATCTTTTCCATTTTAATCACCACTATTATCATTTGCCTTACTCTAGAAATTATACAGTTGATAAAATTTCAAAAATATAGTAAACTAAAAATAAGGAGTGATAAATTATGTCCGAAAAATTATATCCTACACCGCATATAAACTCTACCCCGGAAGATTTTGCAAAGACTGTGCTTATGCCGGGTGATCCTCTGCGCTCAAAATTCATTGCTGAAAATTTTCTTGAAAATGCAAGGCTTGTGAACAATGTCCGCTCAATACAGGGCTATACAGGTACCTACAAGGGACAGCAGATAAGTGTTATGGCAAGCGGGATGGGAATGCCCTCAATAGGTATATATTCCTATGAGCTTTATAATTTTTTCGGTGTTGAAAATATTATCCGTGTCGGTTCTGCCGGCTCTATGAATGAACAGGTAAAAGTGCGCGATATTGTTATAGGTCAAGGTGCCTGCACCAATTCAGCCTTTGCGAATCAATATCATTTAAACGGTACCTTTGCGCCTATTGCAAGCTATAAACTGTTACGCACCTGCGCCGATATTGCCGAAAGCGAGGGACTACGTTATCATGTAGGCAATATATTATCCTCCGATACCTTTTATAAGGATGAGGAGGATGTCGATATGCGTCAGACGTCACTTAAACGCTGGGGCAAAATGGGTGTTCTTGCTACCGAAATGGAGGCAGCTGCCCTTTATATGAACGCAGCACGCTGCGGTAAAAACGCTTTGGCAATTCTTACGGTGTCAGATAGTCTTATAACGGGTGAAGCTACTACAGCTTTAGAACGCCAGAATTCTTTCACTCAGATGATCAAGCTTGCCCTTGAAACGGCAATAAAATTATAATTTGTGTTTAAAAATACTTGCTTTTGCCTCTTAAGTATGATAATATGTATTATACTTTGGGGGCGTAGCTCAGCTGGGAGAGCGTACGGTTCGCATCCGTAAGGTCGTGGGTTCAATCCCCATCGTCTCCACCAGTCGAGGGGCTCGACACCCAATCCGTCATAAAGTCTTGTGCTAATCTTAAATTAGCGACTCGACCATATAGTTCGGATTTGAGTAGTAAAGCTCCACCAACAAAAATAAAGGAACCCTGCACTGCTTGATACTGCGGTGCAGGGTTTCTAAAACATTATTTTTTTGAGTTGTGCCTTTCAAGAACCTTTTCATACCGCTTAACAGCCTTATCTACCGACTCCTCCCAGGAGTAGTAAACATATTCAGCGGCATTCTTGCCTAAAGTTTCAAATGTGCCGGGGGCATTTAAAGCCTCGGCTATTTTTTTTGCATAATCCTCAGGTTCCTCTTTGGATAAAAGCCCTGAAAAGCCGTGCTCAACTCCCTCGCTCGCGCAGCTGCCTTCAACAAGAATTGAAGCCGTTGAGCAGGCAGCAGCCTCTTTTACAACAAGACCGGAGGTGTCGTAGGTAGAAGGGAAGAGGAACAGGTCTGCCCTTGTGAAAAAGGCGCGAAGCCGCCTTCGGTCATAAACCGCGCCTGTAAATTCAACACAGTCGTTAAGCCCTAAATTTCTTGTGTATTGCTCAATAGCAGGGCGGTCAATACCGTCACCCACAAAAAACATCTGAAATTTATAGCCTGCATCTGCAAGGTTCTTCAGGGCGTCAACAATAATTTTAATGTTCTTCCACCAGATCATTCGGCCGCAGAAAAGGAACATAGGTATATCCTTTTTAATGCGGAACATACGCTCAAGCTCAGCAACATCCTCTTTTGATGCAACGCCCTTTTCAAAATCGGTGCCGTTGGGCATAACAATAACATCGCCCTCGTAGCCTATGCTTCTCAGACTCTGTGTGGCACCCGCCGATACCGTCCAAACTTCATCGGCGTATTTTATGTTACTGAGTACAAAACTTTTGCATATCTTATTAAAGCGTTTGTTAAGAATATATTTGTCAATATCAATATCGTACTTTGTGTGATAGGTAAAAACCGTTGGCGGACGCTTTTCTCTTCCTATAACCAGCTCGTGAGCAAGAACTGACGATGCAAACGGACAGTGCACATGCAGTAGGTCAAAATTTTTGCGGTTAAGCTCAACGAGCGTTACAGGGGAAAAGGGGTTTCCCACACGGTAGGGCATTTTACCACTAAATTTGGCGGATTGAAAACGATATACCTCATAAGGATAATTGTCAATAACATGGGGGTATCTGGGAGTAACCACTACCGCTTCGCCGTATTTTTCAGTTATAATATCAGCATAGTTTTTAACTACATTGGCAACGCCGTCAATTGTAGGCGGAAAGGAATCGTTAAAAAGACCAACCTTCAAAAAAATCATCTCCATATGAGAATTATGTCAACCTAATTATAACCTTAAACCGTAATTTAGTCAACCCATTTTGAATTTAATTTACACTCTCTATAAATCAACCGTTACTCAACTGTAATAACATAAAAAATTAAAAATTTTTCTTGTGAGGGAATAAACCCCCTCGCCTTTTTAATATACTACAAATTGCAATAATACCCTTGACGAAACCACAAAATATAGTGTATAATAATACTATCTATGAGTATATATCTTTTTTAAGGAGTAGGTTAAATGCCGACAAAAACTGCGGAATATACAAACGAAAGCATTGAAAAGCTTGAAGGCCCCGATAAGGTCCGCAAACGTCCTGGAGTAATATTCGGGTCGGATGGGCTTGACGGATGTTCTCATTCGGTTTTTGAAATTGTTTCAAACTCTATTGATGAAGCGCGTGAGGGCTACGGAAATAAAATAATAGTAACTAAATATTCCGATAATTCTTATGAGGTACAGGATTTCGCGCGCGGAGCCCCTGTTGATTTTAATACTAAACAAAACTGCTACAACTGGGAATTGCTTTTCTGTGAGCTGTATGCAGGCGGTAAGTATAATACAAACTCAGGCACAAACTATGAGTATTCAATAGGTCTTAACGGCCTTGGCCTTTGTGCCACGCAGTTTGCCAGTGAGTATATGGAAGCCGAAATAAAGCGAGACGGTTTTAGATACAACCTCCGTTTTGAAAAAGGCTATAATGTCGGCGGTCTTAAAAAAGAACCGTATTCAGGTAGAGACACGGGCACGAAAATTAAATGGCGTCCCGATATTTCGGTATTTACCGAAATCGATATCCCTGCGCAGGAGCTTAAAGATACTCTACGCCGTCAGGCAATAGTGAACAAGGGACTGCTTTTTGTTTTCCGTGAGCAAAACGGCTCCCGCTTTGAAACAACCGAGTTTGTTTATAAAGACGGTATCGAGGAGTATTTATATGAGTTCACGGGTGATGAAAGGCTCACATCCATTCAGACCTGGTCAGGAGAACGTCGAGGTAAAGACCGCGATGACCGCCCCGAATATAATGTTAAAATAAATGCTACTGTGTGTTTTTCGAATAATCACAGAATGCTTGAATACTACCATAACTCTTCATGGCTTGAAAACGGAGGTGCCCCCGATAAGGCGGTGCGCAGCGCCTTTGTGTTCCAGATAGATAATTATATCAAGCAAACGGGTAAGTACAAGGCAAATGAAAGTAAAATAACCTTCTCTGATGTTCAGGAAAGTTTAGCAATAGTAACAAACTGCTTCTCCACCATAGCTTCCTACGAAAACCAAACCAAGAAATCGGTTACCAATAAGTTTATTTATGAGGCTATGAATGAATTCCTGCGTCATCAGCTTGAGGTCTACTTTATTGAAAATAAGGCGGAAGCGGATAGAATTGCCGAACAGGTGCTTATAAACAAGCGCAGTCGTGAACGCAGTGAGCGTGAACGCCTTAATATAAAAAAGACCTTACAAACCGGCAACACTATGATGGACCGTGTGCAAAAATTTGTTGACTGCCGCACTAAGGACATTGAAAAACGCGAGATATTTATAGTTGAGGGTGATTCTGCACTCGGCTCGTGTAAGCTTGCTCGCGACCCCGATTTTCAGGCAATTATGCCTGTGCGCGGTAAGATACTTAACTGCCTTAAGGCAGAGTACGAAAAGGTATTTAAAAGTGAAATAATAACCGACCTTATCAAGGTGTTGGGCTGCGGAGTTGAGGTTAAGAGTAAGGCAAACAAGGATTTATCCACCTTCAATCTTGATAATTTACGTTGGAACAAGGTCATAATCTGTACCGATGCCGATGTTGACGGCTTCCAGATTCGTACCCTTATTTTAACAATGATATACAGAGTTATGCCCACTCTTATAAATGAGGGAAAGGTCTATATTGCTGAAACTCCCCTTTATGAAATAAATACCAAGGATATGACATACTTCGCCTATGATGAAAACGAAAAGGCAGAAATACTAGGTAAAATAGGGGATAAAAAGTATTCGATTCAGCGTTCAAAGGGACTCGGTGAAAACCAGCCCGATATGATGAACCTTACTACAATGAATCCTGCAACCCGCCGCCTTATTAAGGTAATGCCCAGTGAGGCACAAAAAACAAGCGATATGTTTGACCTGCTTCTCGGTGATAACCTGCAGGGAAGAAAGGATTTCATAGCAGATTTTGGTTATATGTATATTGATGACGCGGACCTCAGTTAATTAAATTTTATATTTGTAAGGGATGGCGCCTTCGACGTCCCGCAATAGATTCAACAATAAATTATAGGAGAAATGAAAATAAATGGCTCCGAGAAAGAAAACGGTAAGCAAACCTAAAATTGAACCCAACACCGACAAGACATATATTGCAGGTGCGGGACTTACGGTAGAACAACCCATTGTTACCACTTTGGAAACCAACTATATGCCCTATGCAATGAGCGTAATAGTTTCCCGTGCTATCCCTGAGATTGACGGCTTTAAGCCTTCTCACAGAAAGCTTTTATATACAATGTATATTATGGGGCTTTTGAATGCAGGCACAATAAAGTCGGCAAATATTGTTGGTCGCACTATGCAGCTCAACCCCCATGGAGATGCCGCTATTTACGAGACTATGGTGCGCCTATCAGAAGGCTATCAGGCGCTTTTACACCCTTATGTAGCATCAAAGGGCTCGTTTGGTAAGGCGTACTCCCGCGATATGGCATATGCCGCCTCTCGTTATACCGAGGCAAAGCTTGCCCCCATTGCGGCAGAGCTTTTTGCCGATATCGATAAGGATACGGTTGATTTCGTGGACAACTATGATGCAACATTAAAGGAGCCGACACTTTTTCCCGTAACCTTCCCGTCGGTGCTGGTAAACGCTAACACGGGTATAGCCGTTGGTATGGCAAGCTCAATTTGTCCCTTTAACCTTGCAGAGGTGTGTAAGACCACAATTGAGTTCATTAAGGATGAGGATATCAACGTAGCCGATACACTCTTAGCACCCGATTTTCCCATTGGCGGTCAGCTTTTATATGACCGTGGTGAAATGGAAAAGATATACGAAAGCGGTCGCGGCAGCTTTAAGGTTCGCGCCGTTTACGAGTACGATAAATCGGCAAACTGTATAGATATAACTGAAATACCGCCAACAACTACAAGTGAGGCTATTATAGAAAAGGTGCTTGAGCTTGTAAAGGCGAAAAAGATAACCGAAATAAACGATATCCGTGATGAAACAGGCTTAAACGGTCTTAAAATCACGATTGATTTAAAACGCGGAATAGACCCCGACCGCTTTATGAAAAAGCTCTTTAAGGCAACCCCCTTGCAGGATAGCTTTGCCTGCAACTTTAATATCCTTATCGCGGGCTCCCCCAAGGTTATGGGTGTTAAGGAGATTATAAGCGAGTGGGTGGCTTTCCGCCGCGAGTGTGTGCGCCGTCGCGTTTATTTTGAACTCACAAAGGCAAAGGAAAAACTGCACCTTTTAAAGGGCCTTGAAAAGATACTTCTTGATATTGATAAAGCTATTAAGATTGTAAGAGAAACTGCCGAGGAAAGGGAAGTAGTTCCCAATCTTATGATAGGCTTCGGTATTGACGAGGTTCAGGCGGAATATGTAGCTGAAATCAAACTGCGCCATTTAAACCGAGAGTACATCCTAAAGCGTCTTGACGATATTGAAAATCTTGAAAAAAGCGTTGCTGAAATGGAGGAAATCCTAAACAGCCGCAGTAAGATTTCCCGTATTATCATTAAGGAGCTTGAGGAGGTTATAAAAAAGCACGGCAAGGAGCGCCGTACTACAATAATCACCATCGATGGCGAGGAAGATGCAAACGAACAGGAGATAATTGACGATTCTCCTGTGACATTGTTCTTCAGCAAGGAGGGTTATTTCAAGAAAATAACACCTCAGTCCCTTAGAATGAGCGGTGAGCAGAAGTTTAAGGAGGGTGACGAGCTTTCTCAAACGCAAGAATCCACCAACGCCCACGAGCTTTTGTTCTTCACCGATAAATGTCAGGTCTATAAATCCCGTGTGAATGACTTTGCCGACGGTAAGGCAAGTGTTCTCGGCGACTACATTCCCTCAAAGCTTGAGTTTGATGCAGGGGAGAACGCTGTTTATATGGTAGCCACAAGAGATTATAAGGGCTATGTTCTCTTTGTGTTTGACAACGGAAGAGTTGCTAAGGTACCGCTCAGTGCTTATCAAACCAAAACCAACCGCAAGAAGCTGATAAATGCCTATTGCGAAAAATTTACATTGCATACAATAATTTATCTGCCTGAGGACACCGATGTTGTGTTAACCTCAACCAATGGCAGAAAGCTGCTTGTGTCTACAGGTGCCGTTGCCGCCAAGACAACCAAAAATAATGGCGGTATTGCCGTTATGACTCAGCGCAAGGGTCAGCGTATTTACAGTGCTGCTGTTTACGCTAAGGGCAGTATGGAAAACGAACACAGATACCGTACCCGTAATTTTCCAGCCGCAGGCGCACTGCCGCAAAAAGGCATAGCCGAGCAGGCGAAAATGGATATTTAAAACAAAAAACAAAAGCCGCCCGAAGAAACATTGAAAACTCTTCGGGCGACCCAGTCAATCGGCAGCAAACGCATCTTATTTCTTTATTTCCTCGCCGATGACAATATTACTATTTGCAAAACAATAGGAATATATAACAGGAAGTATTTGACAAATTAAACTTAAAGGATTATTATATATCTTAATGTACTAAACTCTTAGGAGGAATATCAGTTGGCAAAGGAACTTGCAAAAACCTACGACCCTAATGAGGTCGAGGACAGAACCTATAAATTCTGGTTGGACGGCGGATTTTTCCACGCTGTAGCGGATGATGAAAAGGAGCCCTTCACCATTGTGATACCGCCACCGAACATTACAGGTCAGCTGCATATGGGTCACGCATTGGACGAAACCCTGCAGGATATCCTTATTCGCTTTAAGCGTATGCAAGGGAAAGCAGCTTTATGGATGCCGGGTACCGACCACGCATCTATTGCAACCGAGGCAAAAATAGTTGAGGCTATGCGCGCCGAAGGGCTTTCTAAAGAGGATTTAGGCCGTGAAAAATTTCTTGAACGCGCCTGGGCGTGGAAGGAAAAATACGGCGGCAGAATTATCGAACAGCTTAAAAAACTAGGCTCCTCGTGTGACTGGGAGCGTGAGCGTTTCACTCTTGACGAGGGCTGTTCCAAGGCGGTTCGCGAGGTTTTTGTGCGCCTTTATGAAAAGGGCCTTATCTATAGAGGTGAGCGCATAATCAACTGGTGTCCCCATTGTAAAACCTCCATTTCCGATGCCGAGGTAAGCTATAGCGAAAAGCAGGGCAGCTTCTGGCACCTTCGCTATCCGGTAAAGGGAAGCGATGAGTTTGTTGAGCTTGCAACGACCCGTCCCGAAACTTTGCTCGGTGATACCGCTGTTGCAGTTAATCCCGAGGATGAACGTTATAAGCACCTTGTTGGCAAAACGGTTATATTGCCCCTTGTTGGTAGAGAAATACCCGTTGTTGCCGATTCCTATGTCGAAATGGATTTCGGTACAGGTGTTGTTAAAATTACCCCCGCCCATGACCCCAACGACTTCGAGGTTGGTCTGCGCCATAACCTGCCTGTTATAAATGTTATGACAGAGGACGCGCATATAAACGAAAACGGCGGTAAATACTGCGGTTTGGAGCGTTACGAGGCAAGAAAAGCAATCGTTGACGATTTGCAGGCTGGCGGTTATCTTGTAAAAATCGAGCCGATGGTCCATAATGTAGGCTCCTGCTACCGTTGCGACAATACCGTTGAACCCTATATTTCCAAACAATGGTTCGTTAAAATGGAACCCCTCGCAAAGCCTGCGGTTGATGCCGTTAAAAACGGTGACATCACCCTCATTCCCGCTCGCTTTGAGAAAACATATTATAACTGGATGGAAAACATCAAGGATTGGTGTATCTCCCGTCAGCTTTGGTGGGGTCATCGTATCCCTGCATGGTACTGTGAGGAGTGCGGCGAGGTTATCGTTTCCCGTGAGGATGCAGTCCTTTGCCCCAAGTGCGGCAGTACCCATTTAAAGCAGGATGAAGATACGCTTGATACTTGGTTCTCTTCGGCTTTATGGCCCTTCTCAACCCTCGGTTGGCCTGAGGATAATAAGGATCTTAAATATTTCTATCCTACCGATACCCTCGTTACGGGCTACGATATTATATTCTTCTGGGTTGCCCGTATGATATTCTCTGGACTTGAGTACACAGGCGTTGCTCCCTTCAAAACCGTTTTGTTCCACGGTATTGTGCGTGATGCTCAGGGTAGAAAAATGTCGAAGTCACTTGGCAACGGTATCGATCCGCTTGTTGAAATTGAGAAATACGGTGCCGATGCTCTGCGCTTTACCCTTGCAACGGGTAACAGCCCTGGTAACGATATGCGCTATTCGCCCGACCGTGTTGAGGCAAGCCGTAATTTTGCCAACAAAATATGGAATGCGGCACGCTTTCTGCTTATGAATCTTGAAAGCAGTGAGGAAATGCCCCTGCCCGAAGTACTTGCCCTTGAGGATAAATGGATTCTTTCCAAGTACAATACCCTTGTAAAGGATGTTACCGATAATCTTGAAAAGTATGAGCTTGGTCTTGCAGTACAAAAGCTTTATGACTTTATTTGGGATGTATTCTGTGATTGGTATATTGAAGTTGCAAAATCCCGTCTTTGTATGGAAGGACAGCAAGCCGACGGCGCCCGCGCAGTTTTAGTTTATGTATTTAGCGGCGTTTTAAAACTGCTTCATCCCTTTATGCCCTTTATAACTGAGGAAATCTGGCAGTCCTTGCCCCATAACGGTGAATCTATTATGGTTGCTTCCTGGCCATGCTATAAAGAGGAACTTAATTTCACCGAGGATGAGGTTGAGTTTGAACGCATTATGCAGGCTATCCGCGCCATTCGCAATCGCAGAGCCGAAATGAATGTTCCTCCCTCCCGAAAGGCAAAAGTATGTATTGTTACTGATTTTGAGGATACCTTTAATGTAAGCGTACCTTATCTTTGTAAGCTTGCCTCCGCTTCCGAGGTCGCGGTTGCAGGCAGTGCCGATAAGTTTGATTTGCCCGATGCAGTTCAGGTTGTTACCGACAGTGCTACAATATTCATCCCAATGAATGAGCTTGTTGACTTTGATGCCGAGCTTAAACGTCTTGAGCGTGATATGGAAAAGACATTAAAGGATAAAGAATTCTTTGAGAAGAAGCTTAATAATCCCGGCTTTGTTGCAAAGGCACCCGAAAAGGTTGTTGCTGAACAGCGCGAGCAGCTTGAAAAGGTGCTTGCCAAGGTTGCCCTCCTTGAGGAAAGCATTGCAAAAATAAAAGCACAAATGTAAAAAACGGGCGGTCTTTTATAAGACCGCCCTCAAATATTTACAGCTTGTTGAGTATTTGATGATTTTGTTCCGATTCAACACGGTCATTATCTGGTGTAACGGTTTCGTGCTCCTTATCAAGCTGTATTTCGGGACAAATATCCAATTCCCGTTTTTCGTCCTTCATCTCGTTTCACCTCGATAGTATTGTTTCACTAACAGTTAATATAATGTAAGGAAGTTTTTGCATTGAATTATAATGAAGCTATAAACTATATCCATTCACTTCTCGTTTTTGGCTCAAAACCGGGTCTTGAGCGAATGAACGAGGTTATGGAAAAATTTAACAATGTTCATAATAAACTTAAATGTATTCATATAGCAGGAACAAACGGCAAGGGCTCCACAGCCACAATGCTGAGCAATGTATATATTGCCGCCGGTTATAAGGTGGGACTTTATATTTCGCCCTATGTCGTAAGCTTTTGTGAACGCATACAGATAAACGGTACCCCAATAAGCGAAAATGACCTGGCTTATATTTGCGAACAGGTAAAAAATACGGGCGTTACACTTACCGAGTTCGAGTTCATTACAGCCGCTGCATTTGTTTATTTTGCTCAGCAAAATTGTGATATAGTTATTCTTGAAACTGGACTTGGCGGCAGACTTGATGCTACAAATATTATAGCAAAGCCTCTTTGCTCGGTTATCACGCATATCGCCCTTGACCATATGCAGGTACTGGGAAATACAATAGAAAAAATAACGCAGGAAAAATGTGGAATAATAAAAGGAAAAGCCCCTGTGGTTACTGATTATACACAAGAGCCTGCCGCAATGAAGGTGATACAAAACCTTGCAAAAAATCTTACCGTGCCAAAAATCAGCGAATTAAAAATCCTTGAAAGTAGTGTATCGGGTAATACATTTATATATAAAGGCCAAACTTATAATACCGCACTCATTGGAGTTCATCAGGTCAATAATGCCTTGAATGTTATTGAAACGGTGTCATCAGCAGGTATTTTTGTCAGCCGCGAAGCGCTAAAGCAGGGTATCGCAAATACCCGATTTGCCGCCCGACTTGAGGTATTATCAAAAGAACCGCTGATTGTGCTTGACGGCGCCCATAATCCTGACGGTGCCCGTGCGCTGGAAGGCTTTATGAAAAATTACAGCGGAAAAATAACTGCAATAATCGGAATGATGGCGGATAAATCATGTGACGAAACGCTGAGCATTGCCTTGCCGCATTGCAAAAATGTTATAACTGTCACCGTGAAGGAAAATTCTCGTTCCATCAGTGCGCAGGAACTTTGCGCACTTGCGAAAAAATACTGCCCCAACTGTGTTGCAATTCAAGATTACGATGATGCCGTTAAAAAAGCAAAGCAGTTGTCATCAGGCCAAGCATTGTTTGTTTTTGGCTCACTGTATCTTGCTAGCGCAATTCGCGAAAAGCTGCTTAATGATTTATAAATCGACAACACAATAAGACCTTTTTTTTAGGGACAAACCTCTATTATATAATATGAGGTTTGTCCTTTTTTTTATTCTTAAAACAGGAGGTGTAAAAAATGTCGGTAAGAATAGATGTAACAGGTGAGGTAGTCACCGCCTATTTACAGGGCGAGCTCGACCACCACAATGCAAGAGAAATGAGGGAAACTATTGATGCAGCGGTAAACCGCAACCTTCCTACCCTTGTTATTCTTGATTTTTCTGATATATCGTTTATGGACAGTTCGGGCATAGGCCTTGTAATGGGCAGATATGCTCTGGCAAAAAAATGCGGTGCCGCACTTCACATAAGCGGTGCAAGCGAACAGCTTTATAAAGTAATGCGCCTTGCGGGGCTTGAACGCCTTGCAAGGTTAGAGAAAGGAAGTCAAAATAGTGAAAGCAAATAATAGTTTTAGTCTTGTAGTACCTTCAAAATCCGCAAACGAATCCTTTGCACGCTCGGCGGTTGCTGCCTTCGTAACGCAGCTTGACCCCACAATAGAGGAAATAAGTGATATAAAAACTGCCGTGTCAGAGGCGGTAACAAACTGCATAGTTCACGCATACCGTGAAACAATAGGAAAAATATACATAACTGCACAGCTTTTTGCAGATAATACCGTATGTATCAAAATTCGTGATAAGGGCTGCGGTATAGACGATGTGAAGCAGGCAATGGAACCGTTGTTCACCACTGCCGGCGGTGAAAGAGCAGGATTGGGCTTCGCGGTTATGCAAAGCTTTATGGACGGTATGCGAGTAACCTCTACACCGGGCAAGGGTACAACGGTCACCTTGAAAAAGAAAATAAGTCTGCGGGTAAAGGCTGATGCCTGATAAGGAGAAATTTATTTGTGAAAACCTGGGGCTTGTTCATTCGTGTTGTAAACGCTTTACAAAACGCGGTATCGAATATGACGATTTATATCAGGCGGGCTGTATGGGACTTATCAAAGCTGCAAACGGTTTTGATGAAGGCAGAGGGCTATGCTTCTCAACATATGCCGTGCCCGTTATCCTCGGTGAAATAAAGCGCCTATTTCGTGACGGCGGCACAGTTAAGATTTCGCGCTCACTAAAAGAGTTATCCTTAAAGGCGGTTCATACGAGGGAACAAATGGAGAAAGAAACAGGTGCTCAGGTAACCGTTGCCGAGCTGGCTACCCGTCTTGAAGTATCGAGTGAGGAGATTGCTGAAGCACTTTGCGCCGCCCAACCCGTAATTTCCTTAACGGTTGAAAACGAGGACGGAAACAGTCAGATTGATCTTCCTACTCCGGGAGTTGAGGAGCAGCTTTCGGATAAACTTGATTTAGATGTCGCCCTGTCAAAACTGTGTAAAAAGGATTCGGATATTATAAAACTCCGCTATTTTCGCAGTCTTACCCAAAGTCAAACCGCTAAACTCCTTAATATGACACAGGTTCAGGTATCACGGCGTGAAAAGAAAATTCTGGATGCTTTGCGTATATATATGGAATAATTCATATAAACTATGCCTTTTTGCGAAGGAAAAGGGGACAAAAAAACAAAAACGCAAAAAAATAAAAAAATTTGAAAAAAAGTGTTGACAAATAATATCACCTGTGGTATTATTATCAGGCTCCCCCGAAAAAAGGGGTAGCGTATCGAACCTTGAAAATTAAACAACGACCAAAAGGACCCGACGATTCTTTTAAAGAGAAATCTAGAGAAGAAATCAAGGACAAAAAATGCGTCAGCATTAAAAGAAAATGAGCTAAAAAGTTTATCTAAAAAGATTTGAACGCTCGAGAGAGTGTTTAGATACAAAATTTAGAGAGTTTGATCCTGGCTCAGGACGAACGCTGGCGGCGTGCCTAACACATGCAAGTCGAACGGAGCTTTATTTTTCAGCGACTTCGGTCAACGAAGTTTAAAGCTTAGTGGCGGACGGGTGAGTAACGCGTGAGCAACCTGCCTTTGCAATCGGGATAACAACCGGAAACAGTTGCTAATACCGAATAACGTATACGAGTCGCATGGCTTGTATACCAAAGATCCGTTGTGCAAAGATGGGCTCGCGTCTGATTAGATAGTTGGTGAGGTAACGGCTCACCAAGTCAAGTCGGATCGTAGCCATGTCGTTCTGTGAGCCAAGGAGTTGACTATAAAGCTTGTCTTCCTAAGACCGCTTGGCCTCCGACTTTATTAATCGCATGGTTGATATATCAAAGATTTATTGTACAAAGATGGGCTCGCGTCTGATTAGATAGTTGGTGAGGTAACGGCTCACCAAGTC
>JAZRQA010000012.1:0-2459 GCA_045649505.1 Acutalibacteraceae bacterium | reverse complement strand
TTGCGGTTATCTTAGGCTTGGCTTTTACCTTGTTTGGTTATTTCATATTCTTCAAGAAAAAGTATTTCCTTATAAATGGATTTGACGCAGAATTTAAAGACGGACACAAAACCGAAGATTATGCAAAACGAGTTGGAATGGTAGAATTCACGGTGGGAATTGCAATTTTAATTGCATCAATTCTCCTTATCTTGTTTGGTTAACAAATTATAGTTTATCGAAATGAATATTTTCGCACTTTTAAATAAGAGATTCCCGACGGGAATCTCTTATTTATTTTCAAGTTCATTAAGTTTTTCTTCCAAATCAATAATGCTTGAAATTTTTTTAACAGTTGGTCGTTTTTTTTGCTCCACACCGCAATGTTTTATAAGCTCACTCCATTTTTTAACGCCTAAAATTCCTGCCACTGTTGCCCATGATGGGATACCCCTTGTTCGCTTTAAATTATATTCCCTTGCACTTTTCGGGTTTATTTTTTTATATTCATCTATAAACTGTTTCTTAATTTTTTCAGCAGATAATGTATAGTTATGCGGCATACAAGCTCCTTTTTCGACTAACTATAATCATCGGCACAGCATAGGTTGAAAAACGGACATTTTGCGTTATATCAAAATTATCTATTGCTTTTATTAAACCGATACAGCCCACTTGAAAAAGGTCATCGGGATTTTCGCCCCTTGCTGTGAAACGCTGAACTACGCTTAAAACAAGCCTTAAATTTCCGTTTATCAACTCGTCCCGAGCCGACTTATCGCCCTGTCGCGTTTTTTTTAAAAGTTTTTGTTTTTGTTCCTCGCGCATTACAGGGAGCTTTGAAGTATCTACTCCGCAAATTATAACCTTATTATACATATTATCAGCCTTTCCTTTTTTTGTATACTAAAATTATTGCCTTTTATAATGTAAATAATCCCTGAATAAAAATTTATTTAAAGTGCAGAATATTAGTAGGACTTAATAAAGGAGTTGAAAAAATGTTAGACAGAATTTGCCTTATACTTCTTATTATCGGCGGACTTAACTGGGGCAGCGTAGGTCTTTTCCAGTTTGATATCGTTGCATGGCTTTTCGGCTCAAGCGCATCGCTGATAAGCAGAATTATTTACACAGTAATTGCACTTTGCGCTGTTTGGTGCATTTCCCTGCTGTTCAGAGACCGAGGCAGAAACAGAGAATAGTAAAACAAAGCACCGAAGAAATTTCGGTGCTTTTGTCTTTTTGCTACTTTTCCTTAATAATATTAAGCTTGTTGTCTTTTACTTCAAAGGCAATATCACCATGAATATCGGTTCTGAAAACCGTTGCGCCCACACTTTCAAGGCGTTTAATTACATCATTATTCGGGTGTAAGTATGAATTGTTTTTACCACAGGATATAACCGCATAGGAAGGTGATGCTTTAGAGATAAAATTCAAAGTTGATGATGAATTGCTTCCGTGATGTGCAACCTTTAGCACATCGCAATCTATATTTATATTATCATCAAGCATACGGTTTTCTGCCTGTTCCTCGGCATCACCAGTAAACAAAAATTTTATATCGCCTATTTTTGCCATAACAAATATACTTCTGTTATTCTCACCCGTCGCATCAGGGTAAAAGCCGATAACCGTAAGCTCAAAATCACCAATGTTTACTACTGCACTACGAACAGGATCATATTTATTTACATTATATTTGTTGCTCAGCGATGATAATTGTTGCACAAGCTGTAGCTCGGAGTTCTCTGCGGCGTTCTTAAAATTAAGCATAATATTATTAACCGTGAGATTTTCGAGCAAATACTCAAATCCACCTATATGGTCTTTATGATTATGAGAGCCCAGCATAAAATCAATATTATTTACATTGTATCTTCGAAGCTTATTATATACCGTGCGAGCGTATTGGGACTCGCCGACATCAATAAGTGCTGACTGACCGTTGCTTACAATAAGCGCGGCATCTGCATGTCCCACATCAAGGAAAATAACATAGTCATTCGAAGATACAAGCAGAGTTTGCTCCCTTAATCCTACATAATCGAAGATATTATCCCATGTTGGAATATTTTCATCACGCGCAAATGTAATTATAATGCTGAAAATAATAACAAAGGCAACAACTACAATAGATGTTGCCTTTATAATCTTTTTAAATTTTTTCAAGAGATTATTCCTCGGCTTGAATTGCATATTCATCATCATTATCAGCTGTGGCTTCTGCCTGTGCCTGATTAAGCTGTGCCTGTGTTACAAGTACCTGTCGCGGCTTAGATCCCTCGTATGGGCCTACTATTCCGCGAGACTCCATCTCATCTATAAGACGTGCGGCACGTGCATAGCCAAGCTTTAAGCGACGCTGTAAAAGTGATGTTGAAGCCTGTCCGTTTTCAACAACCACTTCGATTGCCTGAACAAGCATAGGATCGTCATCACTGACACCCTCCTCAGAAACACCCGTTTTCTGCTTT
>JAZRQA010000011.1:0-2281 GCA_045649505.1 Acutalibacteraceae bacterium | reverse complement strand
ATAGATAAGCTGCGCCACTCTGCCACCTGTGCACTCTCTGAGCGGCGTGATGTTATTATTGTTGCCAGCGTTTCCTGTATCTATAGCCTTGGTGACCCTATTGATTACCGTAATATGGTAATATCTCTTAGAACAGGTATGGAAAAATCCCGTGACGAGCTTATTGCCAAGCTTGTGGATTTACAGTATGAGCGCAACGATATTAACTTTGTGCGCAACAAGTTCCGTGTTCGTGGCGATGTTGTGGAAATTTACCCTGCATACGCTTACGAAAACGCGCTGCGCATTGAATTTTTTGGTGACGAGATTGAGCGCATTTGCGAAATTAACACCTTAACGGGTGAGGTTAAATCAACCCTTATTCATACCGCGATTTACCCCGCATCTCACTATATAATTCCGCCCGATAAAATGTCTGCCGCCCTGGAGCGGATAGAGCAGGAAATGGAGGAGCGTGTACGGGAGTTTATTGATGAAGGTAAGCTTATTGAGGCGCAGAGAATTCGTCAGCGCACCGAGTATGATGTGGAAATGCTTCGTGAAATCGGCACCTGTAAGGGTGTTGAAAACTATTCGGGTGTTCTTTCAGGCAGAGACAGAGGCAGTATGCCCACAACACTTCTTGATTATTTCCCTGACGATTTTGTGCTTTTCGTAGATGAGTCCCACGTTACCTTGCCACAGGTCAGGGGAATGTACGGCGGTGACAAGGCAAGAAAGCAAAATCTTGTTGATTTTGGCTTTCGTCTGCCCTCGGCTTTCGATAACCGTCCCCTTAATTTTGAGGAATTTTATAAGCACATAAATCAAGCGGTATTCGTTTCGGCAACACCGGGTGATTTTGAAATGTCTAAGGTTAAATCTGTGGTGGAACAGGTTATTAGACCTACGGGACTTCTTGACCCGCCCATAACCGTTAAACCCACTCAGGGACAGATTGATGACCTTGTGTCCGAAATCAACATTCGCGCCGAGAGAAAAGAAAGGGTGCTGATAACCACCCTTACTAAAAAAATGGCGGAGGATTTGACCGAATATCTTGAAAATTTAAGTATTCGCGTTAAATATATGCATCACGATATTGATACTATTGAGCGTATGGAAATTATCCGCAACCTGCGCCTTGGCGAGTTTGATGTGCTTGTTGGTATAAACCTTCTTCGCGAGGGACTTGATATTCCTGAGGTATCGTTAGTTGCCATTCTTGATGCTGATAAAGAAGGCTTTTTGCGTAGCACTACATCACTTATACAAACGGTGGGCAGAGCGGCGCGAAATGCTAACGGCGAGGTTATTATGTACGCCGACAGTGTTACCGATTCTATGGAGCGAGCCATTACCGAGACCGAGCGTCGCCGCGCTATACAAAAGGAATATAATGAGGCAAACGGTATAACTCCGCAGACTATTATTAAGAATGTTCACGAAATAATTGAAATGGGCGCTAAGTCCGAAAAGGAAAAGCAGGAAGGCAAAATGTCAAAGGCTCAAAAGGAGGCCCTTATTAAAAGGCTTACTGCCGAAATGCGCGAGGCGGCAAAAATGCTTGAGTTTGAGCATGCGGCGGCACTGCGTGACCGTATAAAAAAATTAAGGGAAGGGTAAATACGCTTGCCTTAACTTTACACGGGTTTAGGCAATAATTTTCTAATATATAGTTTAGTAATTTTGCGGCGGTCGTTAAATAACGGCCGCCTTTTCCTATGCGACAAAATTTGCAAAAAGGATTTACTTTTATAAGATTTTGGGTTAAAATAAAAAGGATAATATTTTTTGTTTTGAGGTTTATATGGCTAACGATAAAATTATTATAAAAGGCGCGCGTGCTAACAACCTAAAAAATGCCGATGTAAGCATCCCAAGGGATAAACTTGTTGTGTTTACGGGCCTTTCGGGTTCAGGTAAATCCTCCCTTGCATTTGATACCATTTATGCCGAGGGTCAGCGTCGTTATGTTGAATCACTTTCTTCGTATGCCCGTATGTTTTTAGGGCAAATGGAAAAGCCCGATGTAGATAGCATCGAGGGGCTTTCTCCCGCCATATCCATAGACCAGAAAACAACCTCAAAAAACCCACGCTCGACCGTTGGTACAATAACCGAGATTTACGATTATCTGCGCCTTCTCTTTGCCCGAGCAGGCACACCTCATTGTCCGATTTGCGGCAAGGAGATATCTCAGCAAACTACCGACCAGATTGTCGATAATGTTATGAAACTTCCCACAGGCTCCAAAATTCAGATTATGGCACCTATTGTCAGGGGCAGAAAGGGCGAGTAC
>JAZRQA010000010.1:0-4843 GCA_045649505.1 Acutalibacteraceae bacterium | reverse complement strand
TGGAGTGAATTCTCACACAATCCTTAAGGGGCTTTGCAAGAAGTCCGTAGGGGTAAGCCTCTCTTAAATCCGCCTTGGAAAGGAAGGGGAGCTTATGTAGGTCATCGATACCCTTTATATCATCGGGGGTAACGCCCTTTTCATCCATAAGATTGCGGTAATAAGCGACATTTTCATAGACATGCTTAACCTGCTTAACAAGTTTCTCCGATTGAAGCTTTTTAATCTCATCAATCGGCATTGTTTCGATTTCTTTTTGATAATAGTTTTGTGCCATTTCAGTCATCCTTTCTGTGTTTTTTTGTTTGGTACAAACCCTCGGAATGAAAGGAAATAAAAAAGTCCTCCGCATTCCGATAAAGAATACAGAGGACGAGAAAATCGAAATCCCGTGGTACCACCTCAGTTCGCCGCTATCTCACGGTAGCAGCCTTGTCAGGTACTAACATACCTTAGTTCTATTACGGGAACACCCGTTGCATCCTACTTAAGATTTCTCTTGTTCAGCGCACTGCTAACAGAATGAATTCAAAATGGCCGTCCTCTTTGCCTCGCACCAACCGGCAACTCTCTCCAGATTCTTTCCAAGTTTACTTGTTTCTGCTCATCGCATTTAGTAACGCTTTTTTAAGCGTTGCCTTATTTTAACACGGTATATTTAAAATGTCAATACTTTTTTATGCGTTGTATCCAAGCTCAAATGCTTTTTTATTCATCTGGATAAACTTGGGTGCAACGGTATTCTCAATGGCGGTTATCCATTTTTCATAAGGAATATCAAAACGTTTTGCCGCTTTGCCCATAAGAACAATGTTTACTGCCTTAGATGAGCCTGCCTGCTGTGCAAGACCTAAAGCATCAAGAGCATCAATATCAACACCCTTAGAGGTAAGCTCATCAAGGACGGTGTCGGGATACTGTGCGGCGCCGATAATTACGGGCATAGGGTCAATCTGCTGTGTATTAACAACAATCTTTCCGCCCTTTTTAAGATATTTTGCGTAGCGCGCTGCCTCTAATTTTTCAAAGGATATAATAAGGTCGGCTTCACCTTCGGTAACAATAGGGGAGTATACCCTTTCGCCAAAGCGAACATAGGTAACAACCGAGCCGCCGCGCTGACTCATACCGTGAACCTCACTAACCTTAACATCAAACCCCTCATCAACCAAAAGTCTGCCAAGGAGTTTAGAGGCAAGCAGGCTGCCCTGACCGCCAACGCCAACTATCATAATACTTGTTGTACTCATTTTTACTCCTCCTTAAACAATGGCATCAAATGCGCAGAGTTGCTTACATACGCCGCAACCAACGCAAAGGGTGTTATCAATTTTTGCCTTGCCGTCCTTTAGGCTGATTGCGGGACAACCAAGTCCCATACAGCGTTTGCAGGATTTGCATTTATCGTTTTCTACCTTTAAGGGTGCCTCGTGCTTAACCGATTTAAGAAGCACACAGGGCCTTCTCGAAATGATAACCGAGGGCTCCTCGGCTGCAAGCTCTTCCTTTAATACGCTATGACAGGCGTTCAGGTCATAAGGGTCTACCACACGAACACGGTTAATACCAAGGGCCTTACAAAGTGCCTCTAAATCCACCTTAGCGGCAGGGTCGCCCTTAATATTAAAGCCTGTTGTAGGATTGTGCTGATGTCCTGTCATACCTGTAATGGAGTTGTCAAGAATAATAACGGTAGAGTTAGTAGAGTTATATGCCACGTTAACAAGACCTGTCATACCCGAGTGCATAAAGGTTGAGTCACCGATAACCGCAACGCTTTTTCCCTCGCTGTCCGCACCCCTTGCGGCATTAAAACCGTGAAGTCCCGAAACAGAAGCGCCCATACAAAGTGTTGAATCAAGAGCGTTAAGGGGAGGAACGGCACCGAGAGTATAACAACCGATATCACCCATAACGGTAATTTTATTTTTAGCAAGGGTATAGAAAATACCTCTGTGAGGACAACCTGCACACATCATAGGCGGACGGTTAGGTATAATGCTGTCGGCAGCATCAAACTCCTTTGGAGCAAGGCCGAATGCAGCGGCAACGGTGCTTTGAGAAAATTCACCAAGGGGTGAGAAAAGGTCTTTTCCTATAACCTCAATGCCAAGCGCCCTAACGTGGGTTTCAATAATGGGGTCAAGCTCCTCAATAACATAAAGCTTTTTAACCTTGGCGGCAAAATCTTTAATGAGATTCACGGGCAGGGGATAGGGCATACCTATTTTCAGTATACTTGCCTTATCACCAAAGACCTCTTTAACATACATATAGGAGCAACCCGAGGTTATAATTCCGATTTCATCACAGTTCATTTCAACCTTGTTGTAGATGCAATCCTCTGCAAGCTCGGTTAATGCGGCAGTGCGCTCCTCAACAAAGGGGTGGCGCTTAATTGCGTTGCCGGGCATCATAATGTATTTAGCAGGATTTTTTTCGTAATCCTTTAAAACGGCGGGCACCTTTTCGCCCGTTTCAACAATAGACTGGCTGTGCGCAATTCTTGTGCACATACGAAGCAATACGGGTGTGTCATACTTTTCCGAAAGCTCAAAGGCGGTTTTCGCAAACTCATAAGCCTCGGCAGAATCTGCAGGCTCAAGCATAGGAACCTTTGATGCAATGGCGTAATGACGGGAATCTTGTTCGTTTTGGGAGGAATGCATTGCAGGGTCATCTGCAACACAGATTACCATACCGCCGTTAACACCTGTGTAGGAGAGGGTAAAAAGTGGGTCGGCGGCAACATTAAGGCCAACGTGCTTCATAGCGCAGGCACTTCTTGCGCCTGCAAGACTTGCGCCAAAGGCTACCTCAGCCGCAACCTTCTCGTTGGGTGCCCACTCACTGTGGATATCGTCGTATTTGGATAAAAATTCGGTAATTTCGGTACTGGGCGTTCCTGGATAGCTTGAAACAACGCCTAAACCGCCATCATGCAGACCTGCGGCAACCGCTTTATTACCTATCATAAGCTCTTTCATTTTATGTAACTCCTTGTATACTTTTTTAAAGTTAGGACTTATTCTGTGAATCTACAAGACCCTCGCCACCGTAAATTTTTCTTAGCTTCGGTTTTTCAATTTTACCTGTGGGATTTCTTGGAACATCTGCGAATATAATCTTTCGTGGTCTTTTATAACGGGGCAGCTCAAGACAGAACTGATTTATTTCTTCTTCGCTGCAGGTCATACCCTTTTTAACCTCAATAATAGCCGTGGCAATTTCTCCAAGGCGCGGGTCAGGAAGACCGATAACCGCAACATCCTTGATTTTGCTATGTGCTGAAAGGAAATTTTCAATCTGAACGGGATAGAGATTTTCACCACCCGTAATAATAACATCCTTCTTACGGTCTACAAGATAAATAAATCCATCTTCATCCTGCATAGCCATATCACCTGTGTATAACCAACCGTCCTTAAGTGCTTCGGCAGTCGCCTTTTCATCACGGTAGTAGCAGGTCATAACGCCGGGTCCTTTAAGACAAAGCTCACCAACCTCGCCGCGCGCAACCTCTTTACCGTCAGCCATAATTTTAATTTCCCAGCCGTAGCCAGGAATACCAATGGCGCCAACCTTGTGAACATTTTCAACACCAAGATGCACGGCACCGGGACCAATAGACTCGGAAAGCCCGTAGTTGGTATCGTATTGCTGTTCGGGAAAGTATTCAAGCCAACGTTTTATAAGACTTTGCGGTACGGGCTGAGCGCCTATATGCATAAGCCGCCACTGTGACAAATCAAATTCCTTGGGGTCAAGCTCACCGCGGTCCATAGCGTTTAAAATATCCTGAGCCCAGGGTACCAAAAGCCATACAATAGTGCATTTTTCTTCGCTGACAGCCTTTAAAATGTTTCGTGATTGCGTACCTTTTAATATAACCGCCTTAGAGCCTGTTATAAGGCTGCCGAACCAGTGCATCTTTGCACCCGTGTGGTAGAGGGGCGGAATACATAAGAAGCAGTCATCCTTGGTCTGCGAGTGGTGCATCTGCTCAACACGGCAGGAGTGAATAAGACTTTCATGGTTGTGTAAAATCGCTTTGGGAAAACCTGTAGTGCCTGAAGAAAAATAAATCGCGGCGTCATCGCTTTCCTCTAAGGTACACTCAGGGAATATACCCGAGCATTCTGAAATAAGGTCATTATAATCATCGGCAAAGGCGGGGCAGCCTGCACCGAGGTAAATGAGGGTGCATTTTTGGCTTAACTTATCTGCAACTGCTTCAACTCTGCCAATGAACTCGGTACCGAATATAAGTACATCCGCCTCGGCAAGGTCAAGACAGTAATCTATCTCATCCGAGGAATAACGGAAGTTAAGGGGCACAGCCAGCGCTCCTGTTTTAAGAATACCAAAGTAAATGGGCAGCCAGTCAATGCAGTTCATAAGTAAAATGGCAACCTTTTTACCTTTTCCTATACCGTTTTGCTGAAGCATATTTGCAAATCTGTTTGCCTTTTCATTAAATACCGCCCAGGTTATCTCCCTACGGTAGTGGCGTACACGCGGTGTGGGCTCAACCAGCTCATACTCGTGCCAAGTAAGCTTTCTGGTTTCGGGTTGCTCTGGATTTATCTCCACAAGCGCGGTATCCCCTGCAAATTCTTTTGCGTTTCTTTCAAGTAAATGTACAATAGTCATAATAAAACCTCTGATACATGTGTATTCGTACTTTTATACTTTAGCATTTTAAAGCGCAAATGTCAACCAAAATACAAAAATTTATAAAAATTTACAATTTGGGCTTGACAAACTCGCTTTAAAGTGTTAAAGTGTATAAAACGCAAAAACAGAAAGGTTGATTTTCTATGTTAACAACACTGACAGTTAC
>JAZRQA010000009.1:0-13510 GCA_045649505.1 Acutalibacteraceae bacterium | reverse complement strand
AGGGTAAAACTCTTGTTGCAACTCTGCCTGCATATTTAAACGCTCTGTCGGGTAAGGGCGTGCATATTGTTACGGTAAACGATTACCTTGCCCGAAGGGATAGCGAGTGGATGGGCAAGCTTTATAAGTTTATGGGCCTTTGTGGCGGTCTTATAGTCCACGGAATGACAAATGAAGAAAAGCGCGAGGCCTATAATGCCGATATAACATATTGCACCAATAATGAGCTTGGCTTTGATTACCTGCGCGACAATATGGTTATTTACAAAGAAAATCGCGTGCAACGCGGTCATAACTTTGCTATTGTCGATGAGGTTGACTCCATTCTAATCGACGAAGCCAGAACCCCGCTTATCATTTCGGGACAGGGTGATAAATCAACCGATTTATATACCCGTGCCGACCGTTTTGCCCGTTCCCTTAAAATGGTTAAGGTTAAAGAGGTTGATAACAAGCTCAGTGATGAGGCGCAGGATTTTGACGGCGACTATGTTGTTGATGAAAAAGCAAAAACCTGTACCCTTACTCCCGACGGCGTTAAAAAAGCGGAAGCCTATTTTGACCTTGAAAATCTTAACGACGCCGAGAATATAACAATATCTCACCATATCAATCAGGCAATCCGCGCCTATGGTATTATGAAGCGCGATGTCGATTATGTCGTTAAGGATGGCGAGGTAATAATTGTTGACGAGTTTACGGGCCGCCTTATGTTCGGAAGACGCTATAACGAGGGTCTGCATCAGGCTATTGAGGCAAAGGAAGGGGTAAAGGTTGCCCATGAATCAAAAACCCTTGCCACAATTACCTTCCAGAACTTCTTCCGCCTTTACGACAAGCTTTCGGGTATGACGGGTACCGCAATGACCGAGGAGCTTGAGTTCCGTGAGATTTACAGGCTGGATGTTGTGGAAATACCTACAAATAAGCCCCTTATCCGCAAGGACGATCCCGATGTGGTTTACAAAACCGAAAGGGCAAAGTTTATGGCGGTTATTGAACAGATAATCGAGTGTCATCAAAAGGGTCAGCCCGTGTTGGTTGGTACCGTTACCATTGAAAAATCCGAGCTACTTAGTGCGCTGCTGAAGAAACGCGGAATAAAGCACAATGTTCTTAACGCCAAGCACCATGAAAAGGAAGCCGAGATAATTGCTCAGGCGGGAAAGCTTGGCGCGGTCACTATTGCTACCAATATGGCGGGTCGCGGTACCGATATTATGCTGGGCGGTAACGCCGAATATCTTGCAAAGGCGCAGCTTAGACACCGCGGATATAGCGAAAACGTCATTGCCGAGGCAACAGGCTTTGCCGAGACTAGTGAGGAAGAAATCATAAAGGCGCGCGCCGAGTATAAGGAACTGTATTCAGGCTTTAAGGCTCAAATTGCTCCCGAGGCTGATAAAGTGCGCGAGGTCGGCGGACTTTGTATTATAGGTACCGAGCGTCACGAATCCCGCCGAATAGATAATCAGCTTCGTGGCCGTGCAGGCCGTCAGGGTGACCCCGGTATGACCCGTTTTTATGTATCTCTTGAGGACGATTTAATGCGCCTGTTCGGCGGTGAAAGAATTTCTGCCCTTATGGACACGATGCGCGTTGACGAGAATATGCCCCTACAAAACGCTATGCTTTCAAGATCTATTGAGGGCGCACAGGAAAAGGTAGAGTTCAGAAACTTCTCCTCCCGTAAGAATGTCCTTGAGTATGACGATGTTATGAATAAACAGCGTGAGCTTATATATGCCCAGCGCAATAAGGTGCTTGATGGCGAGGATATAAGGGACTCTATCTTTAAGATGATAGATGATACAATAGATGCACAGGTAGCTGTGCACCTTGCTGATGACGCTGTGCACGATAACTGGGATATTGATGCTCTTCGAGATTATTTTGCAGGCTGGGTATTATCTGCCGATGACCTTCGATTTACACCCATCGAGCTTGGTGATACCTGTGCATCGGATGTGGCGGATACCATTAAGGAAAAGGCGCACGCCGTTTACGAGCAGCGCGAAAGGGAGTTCGGGGAAAAGCTTATGCGCGAAATAGAGCGCGTAATGCTGCTTCGCAGTGTTGACTCAAACTGGATGGACCATATCGACGCTATGGATGATTTAAAACAGGGTATAGGACTTCGTGCCTACGGTCAGCACAATCCCGTGGTTGAGTACCGAAACGAGAGCTACGATATGTTCTCGGCTATGACCGACACCATCCGTGAGCAGACCGCAAAGCTGGTTATGACTGTACGAGTTAAGCGTGATGAGCAGGTAAAGCGCGAGAAGGTCGCCGAGGAAACCGCTGCAGGGGATAACACCCCAAGAACTGTCCGCGGACAGGGAGTAGTGAGTAAAAACGCCCTTTGCCCGTGCGGTAGCGGCAAAAAATATAAGCGTTGCTGCGGCAAGGAAGAATAAAAAACATCATTATAACGAAAAGGAAGGTGCAAAGACAGCACCTTCCTTTTATAATGCAAAAATATCAGAAAAGAAAAATTATTTCGTACCGAATATACGGTCTCCCGCATCACCAAGACCGGGGAGAATATATTTGTGGTCATTAAGACAATCGTCAAGACCTGCGCAGTAAACAGGAACATCGGGATGCGCTTTTGTAAAGGCTTCAAGTCCTTCGGGAGCGGCAATTATACACATAAATTTAATGCGGCGAGGTTTAAATTCTTTAATACGGGCAACGGCATCTATCGCCGAGCCGCCTGTTGCGAGCATCGGGTCAAGCACAAAAACATCACGCTCAGGAATATCGGCGGGCAGCTTGCAGTAATAGTCAACAGGCATATGGGTTTCGGGGTCGCGGTACATACCTATATGTCCTACCTTTGCGGCAGGAATAAGGCTCAATACGCCGTCAACCATACCGAGTCCTGCGCGCAGAATCGGAACAAAAGCCATCTTTCTGCCTGCTAAAACCTTTGTCTGCGCACTCATAAGGGGAGTCTCGGTCTTAACCGATTTTAGGGGAAGGTCGCGGGTCGATTCGTAGCACATAAGCATTGCAATCTCACTAACAAGCTCGCGGAATTGCTTTGAGCCCGTGCGCTTATCTCTTAAAATTGTAAGCTTGTGCTGAATAAGGGGATGGTCCATAATAAATACATTGTTGTTCATTTTGGTTACTCCTTATATATTTTCGATTTGGGTTATTTTATCAATTCTTTGCTGATGTCTGCCGCCCTCAAAGGGGGTATCAACAAACAAATCAACAAGCTCAAGAGCGGTGCCTATACCTATTACCCTTCCGCCCAAACATAAAATGTTGGAGTTGTTATGAAGACGAGTATACTTTGCGCTGAAGTGGTCGGAGCATACCGCCGCGCGTATACCTTTTACCTTGTTTGCCGCAAGGGACATACCAATTCCCGTTCCGCAAACTAAAATTCCAAGGTCGCTCTCACCGTCTTTTACACAAAGGGCTACGGGCTTTGCAATATCGGGATAATCGACCGATTTAACCTCATATATACCAAAGTCCTTTACCTCAAAGCCGCGCTGTTTAAGATGCTCGGCAATGGCGTTCTTGTGCTCAACGCCTCCGTGGTCACAGCCAATAGCAATTTTCATTTTTACTGTCCCCTTTTTTTATTTAGTTCGCGCTGCGCTTGCGGCAGACGCAGATAAAACGGCAAAATTTCTGCCGGTGACTTAGTGTTTGAGTCTTGGAATTCACCCTGTGCCGCCAAGGCAACGCCCACGGCGTGCTGAAAGCGCAAGGCTTCATCGGCTAAACAAACAAAGGAAAAATCCTTTACATATTCGTAAAACATAACGGCACCGTCGCCCATAACCGTAACGGGCAGGTTATGTTCATCATAGATTTGTGCTACCTCGTTTACAAGCTCGTCCACCATAAGAGCACGGTCGGGCGTGAGCCTCGTAACCCTGCCGTTTTGGCATTTAAACAGGGCATTATATACCTGATTGCACCGCGCGTCCATAACGGCGCACACAATGGTATCCAGATGCCTGAACCTATACGCCATTGCCAGCAGCGTGGACACAGCGCAGCAAGGCTTTTTATCCGCCGCAGCAAGGCCCTTTATTGCGCTTATACCTATTCTTACTCCCGTAAAGGAGCCGGGGCCCGCGGCAATGGCAAAACCGTCAATATCCTTAACACTCAGCATTGCGCTTTTAAGCACCGAGTCAACCATCGGCAGCAGAGTTTGTGAATGGGTTAGTTTTACATTAACGAAGGCTTCGGCAATAATTGTCTTCCCCTCAATAACGGCACAGGAGGCAGGGGTAGCGGAACATTCTATTGCTAATATTTTCATTGCTCATCGCCTCGCTTTACGGTTATGCGCCGTGTAGTATCATCAATATTCTCAATATCTATAAAAATTGTATCGTTTTCGAGCGCACCCATTATGTTCTCGCTCCACTCGGCAACTATAACACCACCCGAATCAAGATAATCAAAAAAACCGATTGATTCAAGGTCTGCCCACGAGGAAATTCGATACATATCAAAATGGTATATGTTAAGCCGTCCGCCGATGTACTCATTCATAATGGCGAAGGTGGGTGAGGTAACGGGGAGAGTGTAACCAAGTCCCTTTGCAAGCCCCGATGTAAAGCAGGTCTTTCCTGCGCCCAAATTTCCCGTAAAGGCAATTACTTCATTACCGACAAGCCCTTTTGCAAACTGTGCGGCAAAGGAAACGGTATCCTCAGGGGACCGTGATATAAATTCCTGCAAAAATCTCACCTGCCACACATATTTTACTATATTGTATCACAAAATTTCCGCAAAGGGAAGTATATACTTGAAATTATTTTATAATTACCCTATAATGGATATAGGTTGGTGAAAAAGCGCATTTGCACTTTTTCACGGACAAATTTCTAATTTGTCCGTGAAATTATGGAGATAATTTCACCTATTTCATTGCAATGATGTCGGCGTAAATAATCAAGGATTATTTACATAAAACCGCTACACTTAGCGGTTTTTCGAAAAGCTTTATTCAAAAGCTTTTCGACTACCGATTATCATTATAATAGAAATATATATGCTCTAAGAAAGGACAGGCTATGGGAAAGATTTTCTCGGCTGTTGCCGATTATATCCGTGAATGTGATAAAATAATGCTGCTGCTGTGCATTTTTGCAGGCGGTTATGGATGCCTAGGCGTGCTTACCTCGACTAACTATACGGGTAGCCACCGCCAGTTTTATGTTCAGGCGGGCGCGCTTGTGCTCGGTATTTTAGCGGCGGTAATAGTATCCTTATACGATTACGAAAATTTAATACGCCGTTGGTATCTTGTGGCGGCTGTGGGACTTATACCCGTATTACTTACCTTCTTTATCGGTTATGCGCCTGAGGGTACCGATGATAAGGCGTGGCTTTTACTTCCGGGCGGAGTTTCGTTTCAGCCTGCCGAGCTTTTAAAGATATGCTTTATAGTTACCTTCGCTGCTCATTTGAGCAAAACAAGGGATGTAAATAAGGTGAAAAACCTTATCCTGCTGTGTGCGCACGGCGCGGCACCCGTACTGCTTATACATTTTCAGGGTGATGACGGTACCGCGCTTGTTTTTGCGGTTATGTTCGTATGTATGATGTTCGCCGCAGGGGTAAAAATACGCTATTTTATTGCCGCGCTTATAGCGGTGGTTGTGGCGGCACCCTTCGTTTTCTTCCTTGTTATGAACGAGGACCAAAAGGCGCGCATACTCTACCTGTTTGACCTTGAGTCCAATCTGCAGGGTATCGGTTATCAGCAGTGGCGTGGTAGGATTGCTCTGGCAAACGGCGGCTTTGCGGGGCAGGGGTTGTTTAACGGTTCTCTGACGCAAACGGGCAATGTGCCTGAGGGTTATAACGATTTTATATTCGTAAGCATCGGTGAGGAGCTGGGCTTTCTCGGATGCATGGCAATAATCATTGTGCTTGCCGCAATTTGTCTACGCAGTATTCATATTGCGAGACAATCTCAAAAGCCCGCGGGAAAATATATTTGTATAGGTATGTTTGCAATGGTGCTGGCACAGTCGGCAATAAATATCGGAATGTGCACCTCGGTGCTTCCCGTTATTGGTATAACGCTGCCCTTCTTCAGTGCCGGCGGTACCTCGCTTGCCTGCCTGTTTTTAGGCGTTGGGCTTGTGGTTAATGTCTACATCCGCCGCGGCTCAAGAACGATATATCTACACGATTAGGAGAAAATAATGAAGACGCCGATTCTTTATATTGTGGTGCCCTGCTATAACGAGCAAGAGGTACTACCCTTTACTTCTAAAATATTTCTTAATAAGCTTATCAGCCTTGGCGCACAGGGTAAAATTGACTCTGAAAAAAGCCGTGTTATGTTGGTGGATGACGGCAGTCGGGACTCTACCTGGGAAATAATTAGTGAGCTTTGTGCGGCTAACCCTCAGTTTACGGGGGTACGCCTTTCGCGTAACTGCGGACATCAGAATGCTCTGCTGGCAGGGCTTGTTACCGCCGCAAACAGCTGTGATATAACCGTTAGCATTGATTGTGACGGGCAGGACGATATTGACGCTATGGACAAAATGGTGGACGAATATCTATCAGGCTGTGAGGTGGTCTACGGAGTAAGGAGTGACCGCAGTAGTGACACCTTTTTTAAGCGTACTACCGCGCAGGGTTTTTATAAGTTTTTGCGCATTATGGGTGTTGAGGTTGTTTATAACCACGCCGACTACCGTCTTTTGTCTGCAAGGGTTATAAAGGAGCTTGAAAAATACAAGGAGGTAAACATCTATCTTCGCGGAATGATACCCCTTGTCGGCTTTAAAAGCACCTGTGTTGAATATTCGAGAAGCGAGCGGCTTGCAGGTAAAAGCCATTATCCTTTAAAAAGGATGATTTCTCTTGCCCTTAACGGCATTACAAGTATGTCTATAAAACCTATCCGTTTTATCACGACTTTAGGCTTTATTATAGCCGCAGTAAGCCTTATTGCAGTGCTTTGGTCGGTAGTGAGCTACTTTTTTGGCAACACCATTGTTGGTTGGGCATCAACAGTTAGTATAATCTGCTTCCTTGGCGGAGTTCAGCTATTAAGCCTTGGTATAATAGGCGAATATATAGGTAAAATTTATCTTGAAACCAAGGCGCGGCCGCGCTTTATAATTAGCGAGAGGACAAATGGCGATGAATAAGCTTTTCGCTTTTGCTAAAAAATACCGCGAGGTAATTTTATATTTAATATTCGGTGTATGCACTACTCTTATTAACCTTGCTGTATATTGGGTGCTCAATTCCCCCCTTAGGGTTAACGAGCTTATAGCTAATATTATTGCCTGGCTTGCGGCGGTGTTCTTTGCCTTTGCAACCAACCGTGATATGGTTTTTCACGCGGGGAACGGTTCCTTTTTCAAACAAATGCTAACCTTTTATCTGGGAAGGGTAGCGACCCTTGTCTTAGAGGAAACGGTGCTGTTCATTTTTATCACCCTGCTTGATTTTAACAGTATGGCGGTAAAACTTACGGCACAGGTGTTGGTAGTTATTTTTAATTTTTTAATAAGCAAGTTAGTAATTTTCAAAAAAGGAAGAAGTACAAATGAAGCTTCTGGCAATTGATGGAAACAGTATTATAAACCGTGCCTTTTACGGCATTAAACTGCTCACCACAAAGGATGGGCAGTACACTAATGCTGTTTATGGCTTTATAAGTATTTTAAACCGTCTTATTGAACAGGAAAAGCCCGACGGCGTTGCCGTTGCCTTCGATTTAAAGGCGCCCACCTTCCGCCATAAAATGTATGAGGGCTATAAAGCGGGCAGAAAGCCTATGCCCGATGAGCTTGCCTTGCAGTTGCCCGTTGTGAAGGAGTGGCTGAGGCTTCGCGGCTATACCTGTCTTGAACAAGAAGGTTTTGAGGCTGATGATATTTTAGGTACCCTATCCGCTGCTGCAAAGGAAGGAGATACCTGTGTTATTGCTACAGGAGATAAGGACTCGTTGCAGCTTATAGGTGACAACGTAAAGGTGCTGCTTGCCGCAACCAAAATGGGCAGACCTGAACTTACTGTTTACGATGAGGCTGCGCTTTTTGAGAAATACGGGCTTACGCCCGACGGTATGCGTCAGTTAAAAAGCCTTATGGGTGATACCTCAGATAAGATTCCGGGTGTTCCCGGTGTGGGCGAAAAGACCGCCACCGAGCTTATAAAAAAATATAATAACATTGATTATATCTTCGAAAATCTTGAAAATCTTGATATCAAGGACTCGGTACGCGCAAAGCTTGCCGCAGGCAAGGAAAGTGCCTATTTGAGCCTTGAACTGGGCACAATTTGTAAAGATGTGCCGATTTGTACCGATTACAGTGCTTATACCGTGGGTGTGGGTGAGCCCGAGGCGTTAGCCTTGCTTATGACCCGCCTTGAGCTTTTTAAGCTTATGGAAAATATGGGAATAACTCCCGTATCAGCGCAGTCTGCGATGGATTTTGATTGTAACGATGTAGCTTGCGGCGAGGCGCAGGATATATTGGAAAACTGTAAAAGCTTAGATATATTTGTAGATTACGAGGGTGCATTTGTCGGTATTTGCAACGGCGAAAAGGCGGCAAAAATATCCCTTGAGGACGAGCGAATAAAGGCGTTGCTTGCCGATGAAGAATGTGAAAAACGGGTCTACGATTATAAAACCCTTTATAAATACTGCGCAAAAAATGATATACCGCTTGGCGGTGTGACCTTTGACAGTATGCTGGCGGCTTATCTTTCAAATCCTAATGCTTCAAGCTATGCTCTTGATAGGCTTATTGCCGAGTATGGCGGTGCTGTCATAAAGGACTGTAATGATGAGATTGTCTGCCTTGCCGCAGGACACAGCGCGGTGTGCGATAATCTTAAAAAAGAACTTGACCAAAAGCGGCAGTATTCTTTGCTTTGCGAGATAGAAATTCCTCTTGCGCGAGTGCTTGCCGAAATGGAATGTGAGGGTTTTCTTGTTGACACAGACGGCCTAAAGAAAATGGGAGCCGAGCTCGCACAGCGAATTGAGCAAACCGAAAAACAAATTTACTCCCTTGTGGGCTATGAGTTTAACCTGAATTCACCGAAGCAGTTGGGCGTTGCTCTGTTTGAGAAATTAGGGCTGCCTGCAAAGAAAAAGACAAAAAGCGGCTACAGCACCTCTGCCGAGGTGCTGGAAGAGCTAAAGGATGCCCATCCCGCTGTCGAACTGCTGCTTAACTACCGCAGTATAACAAAGCTTAAATCCACCTACTGTGACGGACTTTTAAAGGCTATAGAAAAGGACGGAAGAATACGCTCTACCTTTAATCAGACCGAAACAAGAACGGGTAGAATAAGCTCTTTGGAGCCTAATCTGCAGAATATTCCCGTGCGTCAGGAGGAGGGAAAAAGGCTTCGCCGCTTCTTCTGCGCAAAGGAAGGGTATATTCTTTGCGATGCCGACTATTCTCAGATAGAGCTTCGTGTTCTTGCTCATATTGCGGGGGATACCGCAATGCAAAATGCCTTTAATGACGGTATTGATATTCACACCGTCACTGCTTCGCAGGTGTTCGGTATGCCCATTGAGCTTGTTACACCACTAATGCGCGCAAGGGCAAAGGCGGTAAACTTTGGTATAGTTTACGGCATCGGCGCGCACTCCCTTTCAAAGGATATAGGTGTTTCTTATAAAGAGGCTTCCCAGTATATAAAGGGCTATCTTGCAACCTACCCACAGGTAGATGCCTATATGAAAAATGTTATTGAAAACGCAAAGGAACAGGGCTTTATAACCACCCTGTTCGGTAGAAGGAGATATCTGCCCGAGCTTTCAAGCTCAAACGGTATGATGCGCGCCTTCGGTGAACGTGTCGCCCGAAACGCCCCTATTCAGGGCACCGCGGCTGATATAATTAAAATAGCAATGGTACGCGTAAGCAACCGCTTAAAGGAAGAAAAGCTTGACGCTCGCCTTATTCTTCAGGTACACGATGAACTGATAGTTGAGTGCAAGCAGGAACTAAAGGACACCGTCTGCCGTCTTTTAGAGGAGGAAATGAGCGCCGCCGCAAGGCTGAATGTTAAACTGCTTGTCGAAGCGAATGCAGGCAAAACCTGGTACGAGGCTAAGGAAGGCTGATATGAATATACTTTTTGTTTGCACAGGCAATACCTGCCGCTCGCCAATGGCGCAGGCGTTATTAGAAAACAAAAAAATTACGGGCGTTAATGTTAAAAGTGCGGGAATTTTTGCCGACGGCTCGAAGATAAGTATGGGTAGTGTTAATGCGCTCAAAGAGGTAGGAATTGATTACGGCCATCATATCTCGGCTCCATTAACCAAGGAGATGCTTGACTGGGCAGATGTTATATACTGTATGTCTGAATCTCACCTTGGATTGCTTGGTGATTTGGATAAGGCTCGGCTGCTCGGCCACGGAATAAGCGACCCATTCGGTGGCGACCAAACAGTTTACAGGCTTTGCCGAAACGAGATAGCCGCCGCTATAGAGGATATGCGTACCCTGAGGGTGTACGGTGCATTGTCAGCAGATTTTGCCGCAATAGCCGAGCTTGAAAGGGAGTGCTTTGCGCATCCTTGGTCGATAGAGGGCATTGAGGCTTCCTTTCGCGAGGGAACACAGTTTTTTGTCTGCAAGAGATTTGATACGGTAGTGGGATATGTCGGCATTAACACAGTTGTTGATGAGGGCTATATAACCAATGTTGCGGTGAGAACCGATTGTCGCCGTCAGGGCGTGGGCGCCGCATTGCTTACCGCGCTCAATTCCTATGCTGATAAAAAGGGACTTTCCTTTATAACCTTAGAGGTACGCCGCAGTAATACAGCGGCGCAGTCGCCTTATAATAAATTCGGATATAAGCAGGTCGGGCAGCGTAAAGATTTTTATACCGACCCTAAAGAGGATGCAATTTTACTTACAAGGAAGTTTTAGATTATATGAAGATTTTGGCAATAGAATCCTCCTGTGATGAAACCGCCGCAGCGGTGGTAGAGAATAGAGAAATACTTTCGAATGTGGTATCTACCCAGATAGATGAGCATAAAATTTACGGGGGTGTTGTCCCCGAAATTGCCTCGCGACGCCATGCCGAGGCTATATCTGCTGTGTGTGATGAGGCACTTTTAAAAGCGGGAATTGACTATAGTGATATTGATGCCGTTGCCGTTACATATGCGCCCGGGCTTATAGGCGCACTGCTTGTTGGCGTGAACTTTGCTAAAGGGCTTGCCCTTTCCCTTAACAAGCCGCTTATTCCCGTGCACCATCTGCGCTCTCACATTGCGGCAAACTACCTTGCGCACAAGGATTTGAAGCCTCCCTTTTTATGCCTTACCGTTTCGGGCGGCAACAGCATTTTAACCGAGGTAAAAGGATATACCGATTTTGAAACAATCGGACAAACTACCGACGATGCCGCAGGCGAATGCTTTGATAAGTGTGCAAGAGCACTGGGACTTGATTACCCCGGCGGCGTTAATCTTGATAGGATTGCAACAATCCCCGACCATAAAAAATATCCTTTACCCACACCCCATACAAAGGGAGAATACGATTTCTCTTTTTCGGGAATGAAAACGGCGGTTTTAAACCTTATAAACAACCTTTCCCAAAAGGGCGAGGAGATAGATGTGCCCGTTATGTGCGCAACGCTGAGAGATAAGGTTACCGACATTCTCGTAGAAAAGACCCTTGCCGCCGCGCAGGAAAAGGGTTATAAAAAAATAGTTATGGCAGGCGGCGTTTCTGCCAACAGCGCGCTTCGCTCTAAAATGGAAAACGCGTGCAAAAAAAGGGGTTATGAACTTTATTTTCCGCCCCTTAACCTTTGCGGTGATAATGCGGCAATGGTGGGAGCGCAGGCAATATATGAATTTGAAGCGGGGCACATAGGTGACACCTGTCTTAATGCATACGCAACCAAGCATATAAAAGAAGGTTAAATATGAAATTTGACTTAATGTTTTTTGTGCAAAGTATAATGTTGGGTGTCGGTCTTGCTATGGATGCCTTTTCGGTGTCGATGGCAAACGGACTAAACGAACCCAAAATGAAGAAAAGAAAAGTATTCCTAATTGCAGGCGTTTTCGCACTTTTTCAGGCAATTATGCCCCTTGCAGGATGGGTAGTGGTGCACGCGGCGGCAAATACCTTTGCCGTGTTTAACAAATTTATTCCGTTAATAGCCCTTGTTTTGCTTAGCTTCATAGGCGGCAAAATGCTACTTGAGGGTATACGCGGCTGCGAGATGGGCGAAAGTTGCGAAAAGCTGACCTTTTTTGCGCTTCTTGTGCAGGGAGTTGCCACCTCTATTGATGCGCTATCGGTGGGCTTTACAATAGCCCACTATAAAACCTTGCAGGCACTCTTGTGCGCTTCAGTTATCGCGGCAGTAACCTTTATAATATGCTGTGTGGGCGTGGCTATAGGTAAAAAATTCGGCACTAAACTTGCGGGTAAGGCAGGCATTTTAGGTGGCGTAATACTGATAGCAATAGGCCTTGAGATTTTTTTGACAAATATTTTATAATTCTATTGACTTTACCAAGTTTAAAGGTTAAAATGAGGGTATGAAAGGAGTGCTGATTTATTATGACAAACTATGGCATTCAGTTATATTCTGTAAAAGATTTTATGGAAAAGAGTGTTGAGGATACCTTAAAGCAGATAGCCGAAATGGGTTACACAATGGTAGAGCCCGCAGGCTTTTTTGATACCTCCGCTGAAGATTTTAAAAGCTACTGCGACAAATACGGTCTTACCGTAAGCAGTACCCACAATGTTTTGAGCACCATCACCCAGGGTAATTTTGACAGTACTGTTTCCTACCTTAAGACCATTGGTTGTAAGCGTTTTATAGTTCCCGCTTGTCCAATTGCCAAAAGAGCAACCCTTGATACCTCCATTTCACTTATAAATGAGTATGCACCAAAGCTCGCCGCTGAGGGCCTGGAAATGATGTACCATAACCACAGCGCTGAGTTTGCTTATAATGAGGATGGCGTGATGCCCGGTGTTGAAATTATGAAACGCACCGACATCAAGCTGCAGGTTGACGTTTATTGGGTTTACCGCGCCGGCGTTGATCCTATTTACTTCCTTGAACAGTTTAAGGACCGTATCGGTGCCGTTCACCTTAAGGATGGTACTATGGAGCGTGGCACACCTCTCGGTCAGGGTACTGCACCCATCGCCGAGGTTGTTAAATGGGCAAAGAGAAACAATGTACTTATGGTTGTTGAAAACGAGCCCGTTCCCGAAGCACAGATGGAAGAAGCAAAAATGTGCATAGACTACCTCAAATCCTTAGAGGACTAATACATAAAGAAAAGCGTCTTTATATGGCGCTTTTTTTGTTTGTTGATATAACGCAGCTATTATTATAATGATAATCGGTAGTCGAAAAGCTTTCAAATAAAGCTTTTCGAAAAACCGCTACACATAGCGGTTTTATGTAAATAATCCTTGATTATTTACGCCGACATCATTGCAATGAAATAGGTGAAATTATTTTTATA
>JAZRQA010000008.1:0-10130 GCA_045649505.1 Acutalibacteraceae bacterium | reverse complement strand
TTATAAAAATAATTTCACCTATTTCATTGCAATGATGTCGGCGTAAATAATCAAGGATTATTTACATAAAACCGCTATGTGTAGCGGTTTTTCGAAAAGCTTTATTTGAAAGCTTTTCGTCTACCGATTATCATTATAATTGGCACAAAAGCGTTAAAGTAGTTTGCGAACAAAATATTTTTCTTTTTTTACGATTAAAGTTATATATTTAATCAGCGTATAATTTTTTGTTCAATAGCTTCTTATTTATAAACCGTTTAAGCGCAAGATAAATAACCTTTATTTTACTATTTATCTCACCGTAATCCTTAAAAGCGTTGGAAAGTGATATTTGTTTTTTGAAAAAGCCTTTTACTATTACATTAAAATACTGATATTCAGCAACTGTTATTTCCTTTTTACCTGCGTGCTTTATAGCATAAGATATAAGTTCCTTTTGCCACACCCTTTGTTTTGGGTAATTAAATTTATACCCGGCACTAAAAGAGCTTCCGTGGGTGGTAATATGCCTGTATGCACTCATCTTCTCCTGCATACAGTATACTTTGCCGTTGCAAAGCAGGGCAAAATACAAAAGCCTGTCGCCTGGAGTAAGACCCTTTTCCATAATTGCATAGTCAAATGTATCGTTTTTATAATAATTTCTATACATTACTGTTGCAAGTTGCCCTGGCATTATCTCGCTGAAAAAATGTTGGAAGGTATATTCCTCATCCTCACATTCGGGGTATTTTTCACCGTTTGGAAGTGAATCCTCGCCCACAACAACGCAATTATGTGCAACGGCAATATATTGCGGATGTGTTTCAAGGAAATCTATCTGCTTCTCAATCTTATTCTCATCCGTCCAGAAATCATCGCCTTCAAGTGCTATCATATATTTTCCTGTGCAACGACGTTTTAAATCTAACGAGTTGTTGCAATCGGTATTGTACATATTTTTTTCTCGATAATATATTGTGAAAAAATCGGGGTATTTGCTTTCGTATTCTTTTAATATTTCCTTTGTGGAATCGGTAGAAGCGTCTTCACCTATAAGAACTTCAAATTTATATTTGGTTTTCTGCATTAAAATGCTGTCTAATGCTCTTGCAATATAATTTTCGTGATTATAGGTAGCAACATAGATGCTTAAGATAATATCGCTTTTACTCATTTTTTTAATCCGTCCCACTTTTGGTCCTTATCGCTTAATTTAAGGTCAGTGCCGTCAGAAAGGGTATAACCCTCACCGCTTGCGCAACCCTTATACTCGCCTATGAGCTCAGGCCACTCTATGCCGATTTCGGGGTCATTCCAAGCAAGGCCGCCTTCATCACCCGGGTGATAAAAATCGGTTACCTTATAGCAAAACTCTGCCGTTTCGCTAAGGACTAAAAAGCCGTGGGCAAAGCCCTCAGATATATAAAACTGCTTATTGTTTTCGGCGGTAAGCTCAACGCCGTACCATTTTCCATAGGTGTTTGAGCCTTTTCTAAGGTCAACTGCAACATCAAACACTCTACCCTTTATAACACGAACAAGCTTACCCTGAGGAAACTCCTTTTGGAAATGAAGACCTCTGAGCACGCCCTTTACAGACATACTCTGGTTATCCTGAACGAACACCATATTAAGACCGGCCTCAGCCATATCACGCTGATTATAGGTTTCCATAAAATAACCCCTATTGTCCCCGTGAACGGTAGGTTCAATGATATAAAGACCCTCAATCGGGCATTTTGTAACCTTTATCTGTCCCATTGGCATTTAATCTCCTTTAAATATCTTGAGAGGGCATCCTGCCATGTGGGCAGAGGCTTAAAACCATTCTCTGTGAGTTTAGATTTATCAAGACGGCTGTTAAAGGGCCTTGCCGCCTTTGAAAGACCGTATTCGGCAGTTGTTACAGGCAACACCTTTGTTAAATAACCCGCCTGCTTAAATATTTCACAGGCAAACTCATACCAACTGACAAATCCGCCTTCATTGGTGGCGTGATAATATCCGTATTTCTCGCTTTCAAGCATATCAACAAGTAAAACGGATAAATCTACAGTATATGTGGGTGTGCCAATCTGGTCATTAACAACACGCACAGTATCGTGCTTTTTACCAACATTTAACATTGTTTTTATAAAATTATTTCCGTTAAGTCCGAACACCCATGCAGTACGCACGATGAAAAACTTATCAAGGGTATTTGCTACGGCAAGTTCACCCTGAAGCTTACTCTCACCGTAAACGCTAAGGGGCTCAAAATCCTTACAGTCGGCAGTCCACGGCTCCTCGCCTTTGCCGTTAAAGACATAATCAGTACTGATATATATCATCTTGCAGTCAGCCTTTTTACAAGCATTAGCAATATTTTGAGTACCCGTTATGTTAACGGCGTAAACCTTCTCCTTGTTTTCCTCATCCTCTGCCGCATCAACCGCAGTCCAGGCGGCACAGTGCACCACAACATCGGGTTTAACTTTAGTAATAGTTTTTTTCACCTGCGTAGCATCAGTTATATCAAGCTTTATATACCTTTCAAGGTCTAAAGTATCGGCAATATCACTGCCGATACCCTCATAACCTCTTTTATTTAATTCAAGAATAACATCGTGGCCAAGCTGACCGCCTACGCCTGTTACGAAAACCTTCATTTATCTGTCACCGTACATCTTTTCGTAGTAGTTCTGATATTCGCCCGAAATGATGGTTTCCCACCACTCGCGGTTTTCAAGATACCATTTAATTGTCTTTTGAATACCGTCAGCAAATTTAGTTTCAGGCAACCAGCCAAGCTCATTATGAATCTTGGTGGGGTCAATAGCGTAACGCATATCGTGACCCTTTCGGTCGGTTACATAGGTTATAAGACTCTCGGGCTTATCAAGAGCCTTACAAATTATCTTAACAATATCAATATTCTTCATTTCATTGTGGCCGCCGATATTGTAAACCTCGCCAACTGCGCCCTTATGAATAATAAGGTCGATGGCCTTACAATGGTCCTCAACATAGAGCCAGTCACGCACATTAAGACCCTCGCCGTAAACAGGCAGGGGTTTATCGGCAAGCGCGTTAGCTATCATCAGCGGAATAAGCTTTTCGGGAAAATGATAGGGACCGTAGTTATTTGAGCAACGGGAGATGGTTACAGGCAGTCCGTAGGTTCTGTGATATGCAAGAACAAGCAGGTCGGCTCCCGCCTTTGATGAGGAATAGGGAGAAGAGGTGTGAATAGGCGTCTCCTCGGTGAAGAAAAGGTCGGGACGATCCAGTGGTAAATCACCGTAAACCTCGTCTGTCGAAACCTGATGATAACGCTGGATACCGTATTTACGGCAGGCATCCATAAGCACCTGTGTGCCTAAGATATTGGTTTGAAGAAAGATTTCGGGGTTTTCAATGGAGCGGTCAACATGGCTTTCTGCCGCAAAGTTTACCACAACATCGGGCTTTTCCTCTTCAAAAAGCTTATAAACTGCCTCTCGGTCGCATATGTCTGCTTTAACAAAACGGAAATTAGGGTTGTCCATAACGGGAGCAAGAGTTGAAAGGTTTCCCGCATAGGTTAACTTATCAAGGCAGATTATTCTGTAACCCTTATATTTGCCGAGCATATGAAACACAAAGTTGCTTCCGATAAACCCGGCGCCTCCGGTAACAATAATAGTCATTTAAATTTTCCCCTTTTTAATGCAATGTATCTATATATTTGCCGTCCAGAACATCCTTTAAATACTGGCCGTACTGATTCTTCTTTAAAATTTCGTAAACCTCAAGCACTTCCTCTTTGCTTATCCAGCCGTTAAGATAGGCTATTTCTTCAAGACAGGCTATTTTTCTGTGCTGATGGGTTTCAATAGTCTTAACAAAATTTGTTGCTTCAACAAGGCTCTCGTGTGTGCCTGTGTCAAGCCAGGTAAAGCCCTGACCAAGCAGTTCAACATTAAGCTTGCCGTTTTCAAGATAAATTCTGTTAAGGTCGGTTATTTCAAGCTCGCCTCTGGCGGAGGGCTTAAGGGCCTTAGCATATTCTACAACGCGGTTATCATAGAAGTAAAGTCCTGTTACACAATAGTTGCTCTTAGGTTTCGCAGGTTTTTCCTCAATGGAAATTGCTTTGCCTTCCCTATTAAATTCAACAATACCGAAACGTTCGGGGTCATCAACATAATACCCGAAAACAGTGGCGCCCCTGCCGCTTTCAGCGCGCTCAACAGCCGCCTTAAGACGTTTTTTAAGGCCATGACCTGCAAATATGTTATCTCCAAGCACCATACATACGGTATCGTCACCAATAAAGTCTGCACCGATAATAAACGCCTGTGCAAGACCGTCGGGCGAAGGCTGAACGGCATAGGAAAGATTAACTCCGAACTGATGTCCGTCACCAAGCAGGTCTTTAAATCTGGGTGTGTCTGCAGGGGTGGAGATTATAAGAATATCTCTTATCCCCGCATTCATAAGCACCGACATAGGATAATAAATCATCGGCTTATCGTAAATTGGAAGCAGTTGCTTTGATGTTACTTTTGTAAGGGGATAGAGTCTTGTGCCGGAGCCACCGGCAAGAATAATACCTTTCATAAATTACACCTCACTACTTTTTTGCTTTTCGTCATACACAGCGGTAACAGTGAGCATTAAAAGCATAATACCCATTGGATTATTAAGGAAGGGGTTTAAAAAACTTGTAGCGGCAATACCTAAATATGCTGCAGTTAAGAAGCGATTACGAATCTGTGCATCTTCCCAGCAATTCTGCGGAAAACTAAGTTTCTTTCTCTTTATACTGCACTGGATTTGAACTATCACAAATGCGAAGAAGGTCAACACAAAAAGCGTTGTTCCTACAACTCCTGTTTTCATAGTCATATCCAAATACATATACTCTGTTTTTCCATCTTTTCGTATTTCATCAAGATTCTCGCCCAATCCATTTCCGAAAATAGGCTTTTGGCTTATTCTTTCCTTTAAATGGAAAAGCGTTTTTGCACGAAGCGTCACAGCCGCAAAATCATTTTTTTCTTGATCACTAATATCTTCAAGACTGGGAAGTTCATCTATATCACTATTAATACCACTAATAACTATAAGATCCGGATCAAATCTATTAACTATTTCTACTGCCGCCGCAGGAGATCTGTAGCAACACCAAGATATTCCCAAGAAAGCAACAAGCATCGCAAGCATAACAGTTGCCACTTTTATAAACTGCTTCCAGTATTTAACCCCTATCAGCAATAGCATACACGTTGAAACAGCCAGCCCCAACCAAAAACCTCTTGTGTAAGATAACACACAGGCAAAAAGAATAATACCTTGGGTTAAATATACTGCAATGCGTTTTTTTCCTGTGCAATTTCCGGATTTCCACACACCGTAAATTATTGATACCTGCAGGAACATTTGGCTTCGCATATATATACGCTGTAGCCCCGTCTGTAATGTTGCTAAGCCTCCCAAATACCTATGGTTTATCCATACATTAAGCGCCGTTACAGCATCATTGCTCATAAATGCAAGAGCAAAATGTATAATTATTGTAATTCCCGCAAGAACAGCCGAAACCCAAAAAACAACATCTATTGCGCGGCTTATTGCTTTTTTATTGCACATCACAGCAATAAAACCGGGAACCAATAAAAGTGTCATAAACGAAGTAATATCAGCCACAATAAACTTAATTGAGTTTCCGTTATTTAGCCCGATAACGGCACAAATTATAAGATATATACCAAAACATACCGTTATTATTACTTGAAAATTCCTTGCAAGCTGTTTTATTTTTAAAAACACTGCCGGAAGGGTTGCAATAAAGCTTATCGCAAAAAGCACCATTCTTATGCTAAACGGACCTATTTCCAACCATCTTCCACTACTTCCGAATGTGCACTCCGCAATAAAAATCAGTATCGTTATTTGTGCAAATAAATTCCACTTTTCTGATTTAAAAAATGTTTTCAAAGATATATTCACCTTTCTTTTATAAAAAAGAAATCCCAAGTTTTATACTGCAACCCTAAACGTATTGCCCGTTTGCCTACTAACATTAAATACGCTATTTTATTTTTCCTAAAAATATATGCATAGTCTTTGGCATATATCCTAAACCTTGCCATTGCTGCCTCTTTAGGCGGACGTTCAACGCCGGAAAAACTGTGTTTGCATTTATAGTTTATTATCGTTATTTTTTCGCCTTGTGACTTCATATCAACAAGAAAGCTGTGGTCTACACCGTCTAAAAAGATGTTCTCATCATATCTGTAATTATCAAACAATGACATATCTATTGCCATACAGGAATTTATAGCGGAAAGCCTGTCTCCGCTGTAATTTAAAGCCTCCTGCTCACTGCTGAACCTATGAGCTATATGTCCTTTGCTTAAAATACAAGGGGAAATCAACTTGCTTGATGCGTATATAAAAGGCACCAAAATTTTTCCGCTCTTTTTATCTGCTGCCGATGAAAGAATACATTCGAAATATTCTTCATCCAGGTTTGTATCGTCATCAAATAAACAAATGTAATTCGGTTTTGAATTTTTTTGCAAATATTCAATGCAGGCGTTGTATGCCCTTGAAATTCCTACGTTACCACATCCACCTAAATATATCCATTTTTTCTCTTCACAGGAAGCCTTGTTTCCAAAATCCTTGGTGCTGTTATCATATATAAGAACATTTATGTTGTAATTTTTTATATTTTTTAAAGCATTGCAGGTGTTGCTATCTTCAATGCGAGTATTATATAGTACTACAACTGCCGCAATTGACTTTTCTTGCTTCATTTTATTTGTTCCTCTCACGCCTGATTCTGCACCACAGCTCTTTTATAAGCCTTGCGCGAGTTTTAATTATTATTCCTATAGAACGGGTGCTTACAGGTGTAACATTTTCGCCGTGAAGCCTGTGATAAAGAAGAACACTTTCTTCATAAGCTATTTTTCCCATAAACTCACCTATGCAGCCTATCCAGCGATCATATGCGTCAATATCCTTTGGAATAGGCAAAATCTTCTTTGCCATTTCCTTGGTAAATGCCATACAGCAACCGCTGTAACGGGATTTGAGAATATTTCTTATTTTTCCATCACCTATACGGTAGTCGCAAAAGAAAGGATTAGAGATTACTTCTCCCTCAACATTTATATGGACTCCGTTATGAATTACCATATCTGCTTTTGTATCTTCAAAGGTGGCAACCACTTTATTACGCTTGTTTTCAGCCCAACGATCGTCCTGATCGCATATAAAAATGTAATCTTTTGTACAATTATCTATAGCATTATTAAAATTACCGGCAACACCCGGGGTTTTATTTTTTATCACGCGCACCTGAGGGAATTTAACAGCATATGCTTGTAATAAATCCCATGTGCCGTCGGTTGAAGTATCATATGATACAACAATTTCGTCTTGCGGTTCAAGCTGCCAAATTATAGAATCCAATTGCTCAGGCAAAAACCTTTCACCGTTATACACCGCCATTGCCACCGAAATACTTGACATATAAATAACTCCCCGAATTGTATTCTTACTTGATTTTTATAAAACTTTTTCAAGTACGTTTGAGTATTTATTTAAAACCACGCTTTTTTCAAAATACTTATTAAAAACTTCTCTTACATTTTCCCGCATTTGCAGGCACTCGGCATTTGATAGGTCGACAATCCTGTCTGCACTCGTGTCATCAAGCTGGATACCTATCCCCTCTTGCTTTATAAGGCGGGCGGTATCTGCAGGAATATTATTGATAATTGGCAGACCGTGTCGAAAATAGTCAATTGATTTCATTGTGAGCCCTATGCATACACTTGATTTCATTATATTAAGTCCAAAATGGCAGCGGCTCATTATCTCCTGCTTTTTATCCTCGTCATAAATAGCACCGTGGAAAATGACCTCGGCTCCTGCTGCGCTTGCTCCGTCGATAAGCTCCTGCTGTTTTTCCCCTTTACCTATTATGTGAAGCACCACCTGCTTTTTGATAGCAAGCTCCTTTAATAGGGTGCATATATCGGTAACGCTTACAACATTATTTATAGCGCCTAAATAGCAAAGCTCAATTTTTCCCTCTTCAAAGCTTACCGTTGCTTTCTTTTCGAGGGGCGGCTTGCAAAGATAAATGGTCTTTGATTTTTTATCACTCAATTTTAAAAGCTCGCGGAACATATCACACTCACAGGTAACAAAATCGGCCTTTGGCAAACTGTGATTTCTTATCCACGCCCAAACCACGAAAATAGGAGCAAGCATTTTTTTAATCTTGCCGCCGGGAAAGGTTTCGGGCCACATATCAAAAATATCAAATATAATTTTTACATTTGGATGCTTTTTCTTGTATTTTGCGGCATAATGGCCTAAAAAATTAGGCGGAAGCTGAACCGAAATAAGGTCAGGCTCTGCCTCAAGGCCTTCAATATAACGAAAAGCATCTCTTGCAAAGTTTCTGTGTGACATTATCCTTGCAAGAGAAAGATTCTTCTTATACGGTTTTGCACGCAACTGAACACAACCGGGAATATCGCACTTAAAGACTTCCTTTCCGGTGTGGTCAAAATCCGATGTAATGTATGTCGTATTAAATCCACGCGTTTTAAGACAATCGTCAATAACGTGGATTCTGTTATTGTAGTGGTCGGAACAACTTATCAAAAAGGCCTCTTTTGCCGTTTGGTTCATCAATGCACCGTCTTTCGTCCCGTAGGCATGATTATACACTATAGATATTACCATAATATGCCCTGTTTGTCAACGAAAGAGATATAATTTAACGGGTTCATAAACGCGGCATTGCCCAAAAAAATTAAAAATGGCGCGTGAGTATTAACGAGAAAAACAAAGAAAAATGGAGCATTTAGGAGTTTTGCGATTTTAAATTAAAATTTTTAAAAAAAGGTGTTGACATTTAGGCTTCGTTGTGTTAAGATATCATTCGCTACAAAAAAAGTAAAAAATATTTGGAGGAAAAGCAAATGTCCACTTTTATGCAGAAACCTGCTGATGTACAGCGCAAGTGGTATATTATTGATGCTGCCGGCAAACCGCTGGGTCGCGTAGCCGTTAAGGTTGCTGACATTCTTCGCGGTAAGAACAAGCCTTCATTCACCCCTCATGTTGATTGCGGTGACCACGTTATCGTTCTTAATGCCGACAAGGTTGTACTCACAGGCAAGAAGTTAGAGAATAAATACTACCGTCGCCATACAGGCTACATCGGCGGTCTTAAGGAAGTTCAGTATGCAACCCTTATGAACACCCGTCCTGAGCTTGCTATGGAGCTTGCTGTTAAGGGTATGGTTCCCGATACAACTATCGGCCGCGCCGCTCTTACCAGACTTCGTGTTTACAAGGGTACCGAGCACAAGCACGCTGCTCAGAAGCCCGAAGCACTTGAATTTTAATGAAGGGAGACAGAAATCATGTTTGAAGGAAATCCTTATTTCTACGGTACCGGCAGAAGAAAGAGCTCTGTCGCCCGTGTTCGCGTTTACAACGGAACAGGTAAAATAACCATCAACGACCGTGACATTGACGATTACTTTGGTCTTGAGACCTTAAAGCTCATCGTTCGTCAGCCCCTTAGCCTCACCGGCACAATGGATAAGTTTGATATCGTTTGCCGTGTTGCGGGTGGCGGTGTTACAGGTCAGGCAGGTGCTATCCGCCACGGTATTTCCCGTGCACTTCTTCAGTATGATGCAGAGCTTCGCTCCGCACTCAAGAAGGCAGGTCTGCTTACCCGTGACCCGAGAATGAAAGAGCGTAAGAAATACGGTCTTAAAGGCGCCCGTCGTGCACCTCAGTTCTCAAAGAGATAATCTGTATTATTTCGAAACAAACAAAAACCCCGAAACCATCACGGTTTTCGGGGTTTTCTTTATGTCTTGTTTTTTGCTTTGGTGCAAACTTGGTGCAAGTTATTTTAAAGGACTATGACACACAAATGTCATAGTCCTTTTTGTTATATCCAATATCCTCTAAATATGTAACTGCACAAGCAACATAGACCAAATATCAATGCAAGTGGAATAACTATAAGCAATACCTTTAAGAAGATTTTTAATGCTTTGCTCGGTATTTTGTTGATTTTGTTTTTTAGGTTATCATATTTAGATTCAAACGGCATAAACAGTATTGAAAGAATGAGT
>JAZRQA010000007.1:0-17690 GCA_045649505.1 Acutalibacteraceae bacterium | reverse complement strand
GATGCTATGTGTAACCACTGCGTATTTGATTATTGCTACGGCGGATTCCTTATGGAAGCAACTGAGGATATTGATGGTGCAAAATTTGTTGGTACTATTACCGATAAGGGCGTTATAACTCTGGGCGATGAAAAGATTTGTCTTAATGAACTGCTTGACTTTTATGAAGATAAGCTTGAAAGTGTATATAGCTGTAACATAGAGGATCGAAAAACTCCTATGTGCAACTTCGAATATAAGGCTGAACAGCGAGTTGCACCTGCAATTAAGTGCGCTAAGCCCAAGGTTCTTATTCCTGCATTCCCCGGTACTAACTGCGAGTTTGATTCTGCCAAGGTTATGCGTGATGCAGGCGCCGAGCCGGAAATAATTGTTATTAACAATCTTTCTTCAGCAGGTATTCAGGCAAGTGTTGAACGCTTTGCCGAGAGCCTTAAGGATGCACAGATGATATTTATCCCCGGTGGTTTTTCCGGCGGTGATGAGCCTGACGGAAGCGGTAAGTTCATAACAGCATTCTTCCGTAATGCTCAGATAAAAGACGGTGTTACAGATCTTCTTGAAAACCGTGACGGACTTATGTGCGGTATCTGTAACGGTTTCCAGGCGCTTATTAAGCTTGGTCTTGTGCCCTATGGTAAAATTATTGATACCGATGAAAGCTGTCCTACGCTTACCTTTAATACTATTGCACGTCACCAATCAAGAATTGTCCATACCCGCATAGCCTCCAATAAATCTCCTTGGCTTGCAGATACTAATGTAGGCGATGTTTATACTGTTCCGATTTCTCACGGTGAAGGTCGTTTCCTTGCCGATGAGGCGCTTATCAAAAAACTCGCTGAAAACGGTCAGATAGCAACTCAGTATGTTGACCTATCGGGCAATGCCACAAGTGACATTCATTTTAATCCTAACGATTCTATGTATGCAATCGAAGGTATTACTTCTCCTGACGGCAGAGTTTTTGGTAAAATGGGTCATAGTGAGCGTATTGGTTCGGGACTTTATAAAAATGTCCCAGGTAACTATGAAATCGGTATGTTTAAGTCTGCCGTAAAATATTTTAAATAATTTTAGGAGGAAGACTTTATGAACTTTTTTGAAGAGCTTAAAAACTTCGATAGTGAAGTTGCGAAGGCTTGCGAACTTGAGCTTGAGCGTCAGCGCCATAATATTGAGCTTATTGCATCTGAGAATATTGTTTCCCGTGCAGTTTTGCTTGCGGCAGGTGGTGTGCTTACCAACAAATATGCCGAAGGTTATCCTTCTAAGCGTTATTACGGCGGTTGTCAGTGTGTTGATATCGTTGAGGAAATTGCCCGTGAACGCGCCAAAAAGCTTTTCGGTGCAGAGCACGCGAATGTTCAACCTCATTCAGGCGCAAACGCCAACCTTGCAGTGTTTTTTGCACTGCTTAATCCTGGTGATACCGTTATGGGTATGAATCTTTCCGAAGGCGGACATCTTTCCCACGGCTCTCCCGTAAATATTTCGGGTAAATATTTTAATATTGTTCCTTACGGTGTAAACAAGGAAAGCGAAATGATAGATTACGACGAGATGCGCAAAATTGCTCTTGAGTGCAAGCCCAAGCTTATTGTTGTTGGTGCCAGTGCATATTCAAGAATTATTGATTTTGCCCGTTGCCGTGAAATTGCGGATGAGGTTGGTGCGTATCTTCTTGTTGATATGGCACATATTGCCGGACTTGTTGCCGCAGGCGTTCATCCCTCTCCCGTGCCCTATGCAGATGTTGTAACAACCACTACCCATAAGACCTTGCGTGGCCCCCGCGGCGGTATGATACTGTGCCGTGAGGAGCTTGCAAAGCAAATTGATAAGGCAATATTCCCCGGTACTCAGGGCGGTCCTTTAATGCATATAATTGCAGCTAAAGCTGTTGCACTTGGTGAAGCACTTACCGATGAGTTTAAGGTATATCAGCGGCAAATTGTTAAAAATGCTGCCGTTTTATGTAACGGTCTTGTTGAAAACGGTATAGATATTGTTTCCGGTGGAACCGACAACCACCTAATGCTTTTAAAGCTTATCAATAATAATGTTACAGGTAAAGAACTTGAGCATCGTCTTGACGAGGTTCATATTACCGCCAACAAAAATACAATTCCCAACGAACCCTTAAGTCCCTTTATAACAAGCGGTCTTAGAATCGGTACTCCTGCCGTTACAAGCCGTGGATTTAAGGAAGGGGAGATGAAGCTTATCGCTAACTGGATTGCCGATATTATCAATGATTTTGAAGGCAATAAGGATAGAGTTAGCAAAGAGGTTCAGGAACTTTGCGCACAGTTCCCAATATATTAATTAAAAAGCGGAGGTAAAAAACAATGGCTTATAAAACCGACATTGAAATTGCACAGGAGTGCGAAATGCGTCCTATTTCAGAAATTGCAAAGGTTGCTCATGTTGATGAAAAATATATTGAGCATTACGGTAAATACAAGGCAAAGGTTGATTTATCCCTTTTAAAAGAAACTGATCGTAAGGACGGTAAGCTTATCCTTGTTACCGCTATTACTCCCACTCCTGCAGGAGAGGGAAAAACTACTACGACAATTGGCCTTGCAGACGGTCTTAAGATTATCGGCAAGGATGTTACCGTTGCTCTTCGCGAGCCTTCCTTAGGTCCCGTTTTCGGTGTTAAGGGCGGTGCCGCTGGCGGCGGATATGCACAGGTTGTTCCTATGGAGGATATCAATCTTCACTTCACAGGTGATTTCCATGCTATCGGTGCGGCAAATAATCTGCTAGCTGCAATGCTTGATAATCATATTCAGCAGGGTAATTCGCTTGGTATTGATGTTCGAAAAATCACCTGGAAACGTTGTGTCGATATGAACGACCGTCAGCTTCGTTTTGTTGTTGACGGTATGGGCGGTAAGGCTAACGGCGTTCCCCGTGAGGACGGCTTTGATATCACCGTTGCAAGTGAAATTATGGCAGTTCTTTGCCTTGCAAGCTCTATTACCGATTTAAAAGAGCGTCTTTCCCGCATCATCGTAGGCTATACATATGATGATAAGCCTGTTACTTGCGGTCAGCTTAATGCCGCAGGTGCTATGACTGCACTTTTAAAGGATGCCTTAAAGCCTAACCTCGTTCAGACTTTAGAGGGTACCCCTGCATTTGTTCACGGTGGTCCTTTCGCTAATATTGCTCACGGTTGTAACTCTGTAATGGCTACACGCCTTGCTCTTAAGATGGGTGACTATACCGTTACCGAAGCAGGATTTGGTGCTGACCTTGGTGCAGAAAAGTTCCTTGACATTAAATGCCGTATGGCAGGGCTTACTCCCGATGCAGTTGTTGTTGTTGCAACCGTTCGCGCCCTTAAGATGCACGGCGGCAGAGCTAAAAATGACCTTAATAACGAGGATATTCCTGCACTTGAGAAGGGTATTCCTAACCTCCTTCGTCACGTATCTAACATAAAGAACGTTTACAAGCTTCCTTGTGTGGTTGCTGTTAACCGTTTCCCCACCGATACAGATGCTGAAATAGACTTCATTATTGCTAAATGCCGTGAACTCGGTGTTAATACTGTTTTGTCCACCGTTTGGGCAGATGGAGGCAAGGGCGGCGTAGAGCTTGCTAAAGAGGTTGTTCGTCTTTGTGAAGAGGAGAAGGGTGACTTCACCTTCTCTTATGAGGATGATTGCTCAATCGAGGAGAAAATTGAGTCCGTTGTTAAAAAGGTTTACGGCGGTAACGGCATAAATATTATGCCTGCTGCTAAAAAGCAGATTGAAACTCTTACTGCTTTAGGCTTTGACAAGTGCCCCGTTTGTATCGCTAAAACACAGTACAGCTTCTCAGATGACCCAACCAAGCTTGGCGCACCCGAGGACTTTACCGTAACCGTTAAAAATGTTAAGATTTCTGCAGGCGCAGGCTTCATAGTTGTTCTTACAGGTGATATTCTTACAATGCCTGGACTTCCTAAGGTTCCTGCGGCAGAGAAAATTGATGTTGACGAAAACGGAAAGATTTCAGGCCTTTTCTAAAACATATAAAAATAAAAACTCTCGGACATATTAAACTGCCCCAAATTGTACGGACATTAAAAAAAGAACACCTATGGTAGGTGAAATTGGAATTTAAGCAACAAACTGACATCTCTTTTCAAGCGGTGTCAGTTTTGTTTTTAGTTGAATGCGTTGATTTATATTATATCTACTGATAAAATTATGTACTTGTTCATATGTAAATCCATACATTCCACCAATTTCTCTCAATGAGTTTTTTTAGTTCTTCTGTTTCGTTTATAGTTTTATTACCGAAAAAGCAACATGTATTTCTCTTCATAGTATTCTCATTAAAATATAAAAGATATACAATATATTTATTATGAGGTTTATTTATGGCAATCAAGAGTGTTTTAATAAGAATTGAAGAAGAAATGTTGAATAAAATCGCATATATTGCTGATTATTAAGGTAGAAGTGTAAACAGTCAAGTGCTTGTTTTAATAGGAGAAAATATTGAAGATTTTGAAGATGCCAATGGTGCTATTGATGGCAATATTACTCCTGCATCAAACGTAAAACCTATTTGCAAGTAAAAAAAACTCTCTGCTGAAATTCAGCAGAGAGTTTTTTGTTTTACTGTTATTTATCTTTGAACGCGGCCTGAACCGTCACCTCCGGCAAGCTTTTCAACTTCCAAAACACCTACACGGTTGTAGTCACCCTCAACTGAATGCTTAAGTGCCGAGGCAGCAACAGCAAATTCAATAGCCTCCTGTGTAGATTTACCGCTTAACAGAGCGTAAATAAGTCCACCACCAAAGGAATCGCCGCCGCCAACGCGGTCAACTATGCGAAGATGATAGCTCTTTGAGAAGCAGTAGTTTTCACCGTCGTAAAGCATACCTGCCCAGTCATTATCACTTGCAGAAATAGATGTACGAAGTGTAATTGCAACCTTTTCGAAACCAAACTTATCAGCAAGCTGCTTTGCAACGCTCTTATAGCCTTCGTGATTTAATTTACCGCCGTAAATATCGGTGTCCTCGGCCTCAATACCAAATACATCCTTTGCATCCTCTTCATTTGAAATGCATACATCGACATATTGGCAAAGCTCGGTCATAGCCGCCCTAGCCTCATCACGGGTACAGAGCTTACCGCGATAGTTAAGGTCGCAGGAAATCTTAACACCCTTTGCCTTTGCGGCAATACAAGCCTGCTTGCAAATCTCAACAAGATTACCGCCTAAAGCGGGGGTAATACCTGTAAAGTGGAACCAATCGGCACCTTCAAAAATGCTGTCCCAATCAAAATCTTCGGGCACAGCTTCAGCTATAGCTGAATGAGCGCGGTCATAAATACATACAGAACCGCGCTGAGAAGCACCTTTTTCAAGGAAGTAAATACCAACTCTGTCACCGCCGCGAACGATTTTAGAGGTATCAACGCCAAAATAACGTAATGAATTAACGGCAGACTGACCGATAGCGTGCTTGGGTAGCTTGGTAACATAAACACTGTCATAACCGTAGTTTGCAAGGGATACCGCAACATTGGCTTCACCGCCGCCGAAGGTAGCCTGCATTTGATCATTTTGGAAGAAACGATAATAGCCGTTGGGGGCTAAACGAAGCATAATTTCTCCAAATGTAACAACTTTTGCCATAATAATAATCTCCTTTTATACTTAAGATTAAACACCGGAATAAGCAGAAAATCCGCCGTCGATGGGAAGGACAACGCCTGTAATAAAGCCTGCGGCTTCTTCATTGACAAGAAATAAAAGCCCGCCTTCAAGTTCGTTGCTTTCACCAAAACGTCCCATAGGGGTAGCGGCAAGAATTTTACCTGTTCGTTCGGTGGGGGTACCATCCTCATTAAAGAGTAGTTTTGCATTTTGCTTTGTTGAGAAAAATCCTGGAGCGATTGCATTTACACGAATGCCAACCTTAGAAAAATGAACGGCAAGCCACTGCGTAAAGTTAGAAATAGCTGCCTTTGCGCCTGAATATGCAGGAATTTTGGTAAGGGGAGTGTAGGCATTCATCGAGGAAATATTTAAAATGCTACAACCCTTTCTGCCAACCATTTGCTTTGCAAATGCCTGAGTAGGAATAAGGGTACCTAAGAAATTAAGGTTGAATACAAAGCCAACTCCGTCAGCATCAAGCTCGAAAAAGCTTTTGGTATCGGCATCAATATCACCCATTTCAAAGTATTCCTTATCTGTTGTTGCTTTTGGGTTATTACCGCCTGCGCCGTTTATAAGAATATCACAGGGGCCTAAATCAGCAAGTACCTCTTGGGCAACGTTACCGCAAATCTCTTTATCAAGAACATTGCACACATATGCCTTGGCGATACCGCCTTGCGCAACAATTTCATCAGCATAAGACTTTATGGCTTCCTCGTTAAGGTCAAGTAGGGCAACCTTAGCTCCTGCGCGGGCAAGAACCTTTGAGAAATTGCTGCAGAGCACGCCGCCTGCGCCAGTTACAACGCAAACCTTTTCACTGAGATTGGTATTGAGTACATTCTGTTGCATTTTTTAATTCCTCCCATCCTCGGTCTTTTCACAGGCTTCGAATAAACCGTTAATGTAAGCGGCACCAAGTGCTCGGTCGAAAAGACCGTAGCCGGGCTTGCCTGTTTCACCCCAAATCATTCTACCGTGGTCGGGGCGTACATAACCGTCAAACTTGTTATCGGTAAGAGCCTTAACTATTTCATAAATATCAAGACTTCCGCACGAGGAAAGATGCGCACGCTCTTCAAAGGAACCGTCCTCCATAACCTTAACGTTACGGATGTGCATAAATGCAATGCGGTCCATCTCGGCGTACTTACGAACCATTGCCACAATATCATTGGATTTTGCGCAACCAAGGCTTCCTGTGCAAAGGCATAGACAATTAGCAGGGGAGTCAACAAGCTTTAAGAAACGGTCAAGATTATCCTCACAGGTGATAATACGGGGAAGTCCGAATATGGGATATGGTGGATCATCGGGGTGAATTGCCATCTTTACGCCGCATTCCTGCGCAACGGGAATAACCTTTTTAAGAAATTTTTCAAGGTTTTTCCAAAGGCCCTCTTCGCCAATTTCACCGTAAGCACTTATAAGTTCACGGACTTCTTGTTGGGTATAGCTTGAATCCCAACCTGGAAGATGAATATCATCTTTAAGAGGGTCAAGACCCTTCATCTGTTCCCAGTACATAACAAGGCTTGTTGAACCATCGGGTGCCTTTTTATCAAGTTGGGTTCTTGTCCAATCAAAAACAGGCATAAAGTTGTAGGTAATACACTTAACACCGTATTTTGCACAGCGGCGAATATTTTCACAGTAAACCTCAAGCAGCTTATCAACATCGCCTCTGCCAAGCTTAATATCCTCATGAACAGGGATAGACTCAACTACATCAAAAATTAGATTATTTGCCTTGCACATAGCCTTCATTTTTTCAAGACTTTCTTCAGGCCATACTTCACCGGGTTTGACGTCATATACTGCAGAAACAATACTGCGCATACCGGGAATTTGAGAGATATACTCAAGGGAAATGGGGTCATTCTCACCGTACCAGCGGAAAGAAAGCTTCATATCCATTGCATTATTCCTCCAAACCAAAATATTTCAATGCATTATTTGCACTTATATCTTGAACAATTTTACCAACCGCCGGGATATCGGCAGGATACTCTCCGTTTTCAACCCAATTACCGATAAGCTCGCAAAGTATGCGGCGGAAATACTCGTGGCGGGTGTAGCTTAAAAAGCTTCTTGAATCGGTAAGCATACCAACAAAGTTACCAAGTAGACTCAGGTTTGCAAGGCTTACCATCTGATCAATCATACCCTGCTTATTGTCGTTAAACCACCAAGCGCTTCCGTGCTGAAGCTTGCCTGCAACCTCGGTACCCTGAAAAGCGCCGAGAACGGTGTCGAGGAACGTATTATCACCGTCATCAAGACTGTAGAGTATTGTCTTAGGCAGTATTCTTTCACAGTTTAAAAGGTCAAGCAGACGAACAAGTGCTTCGCAGCAGTTATTGGGGCCTATAACGTCAAACCCTGTATCCGGACCAAGCTTTTCAAACATTATAGAATTTGGATTTCTAAGACAGTTATAGTGTAGCTGCATTGCCCAACCCAGTCGCACATACTCGCTTGCACAGAATTTTAAAAGCTCAGTCTTAAGTATTGCGGCATCATCTGCGGTAATAGCCTCACCGCTAAGACCTTTTGCAATAACAGCGTTAATTTCACACTCGCTCGCAGGTGCGCAAACAATGTAATCAAGACCGTGGTCACTTGCTTTACAGCCGTGAGCATTAAAATGCTCTATTCTAAGTCCAAGAGCTTTTTTAAGGGAGGCAATATCGGTTATTTCAACACCCGAAACCTCACTTAATGTCATGATATATTCTTTCCAACCTGCCTTATCAATGTTAAATGCCTTGTCGGGACGGAAGGAGGGGGCAACTTTTGTTTTCATTTTGCCCTCATCAGCAATTTTCTTATGCCATTCAAGAGAATCTATAGGGTCATCGGTAGTACCTATAAATGCAACATTGCTTTGCTTTATAAGACCGCGAACACCCATATTGTCGGCTTTAAGTTTCTCCTTTGTAAGGTTCCAGACCTTCTCGGCAGTATCTCCGTTTAAAACACCTTCATAGCCGAAATAGGTTTTAAGCTCTAAATGGCACCAGTGATACATCGGATTACCTATTGCTTTAGGTAAAGACTCGGCAAACTTTTGAAATTTTTCTCTGTCACTTGCTTCACCGGTTATATAATATTCATCTACGGCGTTTGAGCGCATAACACGCCACTTATAGTGGTCACCAGAAAGCCATACCTGAGAAATGTTCTCAAATCGCTTGTTCTCGTAGATTTCTTTGGGACTTACGTGGCAGTGATAATCCACAATGGGCATATGTGCCGCATATTTGTGGTACAGCGTTTTAGCCGTCTTACTGCTAAGCAAAAAGTCCTTGTCCATAAATTTTTTCAATAAAAATACCTTCCTCTCCATAATTTTCTAAATTAAATATATCACAATTTTTTTACAATGATAATTGCATAAATTGTTTGACATATTGCAAAAGTTGCGATAATATAAATATATATTATATTTATAGGAGATGAGTGCTTTGCGAGAAAGAGCACAACGCTTTGACCCGCGTCAGGAAATGCGTTCAAAAAGTTTTGAGGTATTTCACTACAGTAAACCTTGGGATGAGGAACTGCAGGTGCACCACCACAATTTTTATGAGGTGTACTGTTTTTTAGACGGCGAGGTGGAATATTGGGTTGAGGGCAGTGTGTATCATCTCAATCAGGGTGACCTTATGCTTATAAATCCAATGGTATTGCACCGACCGGTACTTAAACCCGACTGTAAGGTTTATGAGCGCATAGTTTTATGGATAGATGCGACATTTCTTGAAAACCTGTGTAGTGGGGAAGCATCTTTGTCACGTTGCTTTGATACTCAGCGTCCTGAGCATACCGTTTTAATTCGTCCCGATTCATTGCAACGCTCTGCAGTTATTTCAAGGCTAAGTGAACTTGTGCGTGAGACCTATAGCACAGATTACGCTGCTGCTCTTTGCGCCCACGGTATTTTTATACAATTTATGGTTGAGCTAAATCGTATGGCGGTGTCCTCAGACGGTGCCGCCCCGAAGGGCACCGAGGTATCACCTCTTGTTTCGGGTGTCCTTGAATATATTGCCGCGCATTATAGCGAGGAATTAACGCTTGAAAAACTTTCGCGCAGTTTTTTTGTAAGTAAATATCATCTCTCACACGAATTCAGCCGCACAGTCGGGACAAGTGTTTACAGATATATTATGCTTAAACGCCTTATTATCGCGCGGCAAATGCTTACTCAAGGTATATCTGCGGGTGAGGCAAGCAGCCTTTGTGGCTTTAATGACTATACGAACTTTTTCCGCGCATTTAAGGCGGAATACGGAATAAATCCCCGCGCTTTTGCAACAGGACATAGGCAGCAGTAAAAATTTTATTTATGTCCCATGCGGTATTCTTTTGGTGTTTTCCCCATATACTTTTTAAAAAGCTTTGAGAAATAGTGCACATCTAAAATACCACAGTGTTGAGCAACGGTTTGCACCTGTAGTGATGTAGTGTCAAGAAGGCGTGTTGCCATCTTTATACGCTTTAAATTTACATATTCGGTAAGAGTTTGTCCCGTTTCCTTTTTAAAAATTGTAGAAAGGTAGGCGGGACTTACATTTTGCATTGAGGCAAGAGCACTTAGTGACAGGTCGGCAGTTAAATCTGCGTCAATACAGGTTATTGTCTTTTGCACAGGTGAAGAATAGTTTTTAATAGCGTGTTTCTTAACCAGCCTACAATACGAACGGTACATATTACCCATTATTGTAGGAACACCCGATGTAGAACTTAAAAGCTCTATCTCCTTTGCAAAGCCTGAGGAAACGCTATCAAGATAAACGGGGTGCACCCCACCGTTTTCCGCCGCCTTGCGTAGCAGTGTGTTCATTATAATACAGTAGTTTTTTAAGTTTCTCAGTTGGTCGGTAAGGCGTTGCTCAAAGGAAAGCTCGGAAAAATTTGATAGCAAAAGCTCCGCCTTATGGGTTTGCCCTAAGGATACGGCTTGCATCAGTTCGTTTTCATATGAATAACGCTTTTCCATCATCTGCATCGTCCAAACGGTAGTATTAGCGTCCTTGTGAGAATTTGATATCGAAATAGGTGAAGGCACCGACTCGTTCTCACGATTAATATCTACAACAGCGAAGTTTTTCGTTCCGCCCCATATATATTCACCGAAGGTGTCAAGCACTGCGAAAATGTGATTATCAACGCTAATTAAGGGTATGCTACTATATAAACTTTCAAAATTATGCAGCGCCTTGGGTGGCACGCCTAGTTTTTCCGACAACTCCATTATTTTTACACGCGTGAGCCTCGAATTTAAATAAGGCCCTATAAGAAGAATTTTTTCTTGCTTTTCGGGCAACCTTAAAAACAGGTAACACAAAAGATACCTGTCGGTGTATTTGTATATTGTATTGCTTTTTGCAGGTCCGAAAAATGAATAAAAATCCTTTTCATATTCTTCATTTAAATTAAGAATTTTTCTCAGTCCCATATCACAGCTTTCGGGAACATTTTCTTTGGGTGAAATAATAAGGGTCTGAAGTCTGCATTTTGAAAAAGCCGAATTCATAAAATCAAGAAGTAGAGCATATTCCAATTTCATCACCTTTTTTTCATCAATGAATACAAAAAGAATTCAATTACTTTATAATTATAGTACATTATTTATTATGTTTCAAGCCTTTAATATAAAAATTATACAAAAACACTTAAAAATTTTCCTAACGCTAAAAACATATTTCATTTATAATATAACTAGTCGCGCATGGGTTAGCGAAAAAATAAAATAAGAGAGGAATAATTTTTATGGAAAACAATCGCACACCCCGCAAATTCGGTATACGCGATAGCATTGCATATGCCGCAGGTGACCTTGGCTGTAATATGAGTTTTGCACTCAAAGGTACTATGGCGCTTTTTTGGACACAGGTTATGGGTATGGGTCTTTGGTACTCGTTGCTCTTGGTCATTGTTCAAGTTTGGGATGCAATCAACGATCCCCTTATTGGTTCCATCATCGATGCTGACACACGCAAATATAAGAGAAATAAGTTCCTATCATACATATGGTTTGGTTCTATTGGTCTTATTATAGGCGGTGCATGCTGTTTTCTCCCGTTCCCGTCTGCTCCCGTTTGGGCTAAATTTATTATTTTTATAGCAGGTTATGTTGTTTGGGATGCATTTTATACAATAGCAAATGTACCTTACGGTTCACTTCTTTCGCTTATCTCGAATCAGCCTGCTGATCGCGCTTCGCTTTCTGCATGGCGTTCAATCGGTTCAATGGTAGGCAATATGCTTCCTATGGTAATACTTCCGTTTATTATGTATAATGCAGATGGTACCCTTAACGGTATTAAGGTGTTTCTTGCAGCACTTATTATGGGATGCCTTGGATTTATTTGTTTCCAGTTTATGATAAGAAATACCGAAATACGCGTTGATACTAATGTTAATCTTAACGAAGAGCAACCTAAATTTAATGTTTTTGAAGCTTTAAAAAACTTTGCCAAAAACCGTCCTGCAGTAGGTGCTACTATCGCTGCTATGGGTATGTTTATCGGTATGCAGGGTGCAACTACTGCGGTTTCTGTTGTCTTCCAAATTTACTTTAAGAATCCTAAGATTTCGGGTATCGTTCAGCTGTTTGCAATGATTCCTATTGTTCTATTTACTCCTCTTGCCCGTAAAATGGTTACAAAATACGGTAAGAAGGAACTTTCGGTTGTCGGCGCAATCGCGTCTATTATAGGCGGATTAGGTCTGTTTATAATCACTCCTAATAATACAGCTTTGGACCTTATAATTTACATTCTTTGTCAGTTGATTTACAGTCTTGGTCTTGGTATCTATTCTACAGTTTCTTGGGCTATGATGGGAGATGCTATTGACTATAATGAGTGGAAAACAGGCAAGCGTGAGGAGGGTATTGTTTACTCACTTCATTCCTTCTTCCGCAAATTAGCTCAGGGTGTCGGTCCTGCAGTTGCACTTGTTATAATGAATGCTTTAGGTTATGTAAATAATGCAGTTGATGAAGCAGGGAATGCGGTAATTGATGTCACCCTTCTTTCTTGGGATGTAGCAGTTAATCTTCGTGTTCTCGTTGCAGCCTTGTTCCTTGTTGCTGCAGTTATGCAGTTTATAGGGCTTGCTCTTATATATAATCTTGATAAGAAGACTCTTGCCAGGATGAATAAAGATTTAGGCCGTAATGTTGAGGAAAACGACATAGCATATACGGCTCGTGAGGATGCTGATAATTTAGTTTAATTTTATGCGTATATTACGGATTTGATATTCTTTTATCGGAGGATAAATTATGAGAAGTATTGTAAACATTAACAGAATGTGGGCATTTACCAAAATGGCAAATGAAATACCCGTGGAAATGCCTAAACTCTGGGACTTTGTTAACCTGCCCCATAGCTGGAATGCTATTGACGGTCAGGATGGCGGCGCTGATTATTATCGCGGTACCTGTTATTATGCTAAGACTATTGAGAGGGCGGATTTACCCGCGGCTGACCGATACTATCTTGAAATTCAGGGCGCAAATTCCAGTGCCGATGTGTATTTTAACGGAAAAAATATAGCTCACCACGATGGCGGCTATTCAACCTGGCGTGTCGATTTTACCGATGAACTTGCCGATAATAACTTGGTTGTTATAGCCGTTGACAACAGTGAGAATGACAGAGTTTATCCTCAGATGGCAGACTTTACTTTCTATGGCGGTCTTTATAGAGATGTTAATATTATCTGTGTAAGTGAGTCGCATTTTGACCTTGACTATTATGGCTGTCCCGGTATTAAAATCACTCCCGTAGTAAACTCAAATGATGCAAATGTTGAAATCGAGTGCTTTATTACGGGTGCTAAAGAGGGTCAGCATATCCGCTATACCATCTGTGATGCTAAGGGCAATACAGTTGCCTGTGCCGAGAGCAGTGATACAAAGGTTGATTTTAAAATAAAAGATGCTCACCTTTGGAACGGTAGAAAGGACCCTTATTTGTATACCGCAAAAGCTGAGCTCATGGAGAATGAAACCGTTCTTGATAATATTTGCTCCCGTTTCGGCTGCCGATATTTTGAAATTGATTCTGAGCGCGGCTTTATTCTCAACGGTGAGGAATATCCTCTGCGCGGTGTTTCCCGTCATCAAGACAGGTGGGGATTAGGTAATGCACTTCTTCCTGAACACCATAAGGAGGATATGGACCTTATCTGTGAAGTCGGCGCAACCACTATCCGTCTTGCTCACTATCAGCACGATCAGTATTTCTATGATCTTTGTGATGAGCGCGGTCTTGTAATATGGGCTGAAATTCCTTATATATCTAAGCATATGCCTAAAGGCAGAGAGAATACAATTTCTCAGATGAAGGAGCTTATAGTTCAAAATTATAACCATACCTCAATTGTTGTATGGGGCCTTTCTAATGAAATCACAATGAGCGGCGCAGATGATCCCGACCTGCTTGAAAACCACAGAATACTTAACGATATGGTCCACGATATGGATAAAACCCGTCTTACAACAATGGCGTGTGTATCTATGTGCAGTATGGATGAGGAATATGTTCGTATTCCCGATACCGTTTCCTACAACCATTATTTTGGTTGGTACGGCGGCGATACAACAATGAACGGACCTTGGTTCGACAAGTTCCACGAAAAATACCCGAACACTCCTATAGGCTGTAGCGAGTACGGCTGCGAGGCACTTAATTGGCACACTTCCGACCCGCAGCAGGGTGACTATACCGAGGAGTATCAGGCATATTATCACGAGGAGCTTATAAAACAACTCTTTACTCGTAAATATATGTGGGCTACCCATGTATGGAATATGTTTGACTTCGGTGCAGATGCACGCGCAGAGGGCGGCGAAAACGGTCAGAACCATAAAGGGCTTATAACCTTTGACCGTAAGTACAAAAAGGATTCCTTCTATGCCTACAAGGCTTGGCTTAGTGATGAAAAGTTTGTTCATATCTGCGGTAAACGCTATGTAGACAGGGTGGAAGATACAACTAAGGTTACAGTTTATTCAAATCTGCCTGAGGTTGAGCTTTTTGCCAACGGAGTGAGTCTGGGCAAACAAAGCAGCCCTGAACATTTTTTCTATTTTGATGTTCCCAATGTTGGCGAAACAACACTTGTTGCCGTTGCACAAGACTATAGGGATGAAAGCAAGCTACGTAAGGTTGATACCTTTAATGAAGAATACCGTCTAAAAGAAAAGGGTGCCGTACTTAACTGGTTTGATATTGATGCCCCTGAGGGATATTTCTCTCTTAATGATAAAATGGGTGATATCGTTGCAACAATGCAGGGTAAACTCCTTTTTACCGGCATGATGGCTAAGATGATGGGGCAAATGAAGAAGGGCAAGAACAACGAGGATGGCGGCCCGAAAGCTATGGGATTTGATATTACTCCCGATATGCTTAAAATGCTCAACGGCTTTACCGTCCTTCGCCTAACAAGCCTCATGGGCGCGGCAAATATTCATTTTACAAAGGAACAGCTGCTTGACCTTAACGCAAAACTTAATAAAATTAAAAAGCCTAAAAAGAAATAAGTATCATAAAACCCACGCATCAAAACGATGCGTGGGTTTTAAATTTTATATAGACTACAGCTTAAAATCTTTATCGGAGTAGTTTTTTTCTATAATAATTTTTTTAGGTACTCTTTTAAAGGGGTCATACCTGTATTTACGGCATCGATCATCAAGACGCGTAATACCCTTATGCTTACAGATGATTTCATCATCGAATGTGGAAATTTTTGCATACTCGCAGTATTTGCACGCAGGGGAAAGCTTTTTGTTGAATATTTGTTTAGACATTTTTCTTCTCCTAATCAGCTGAATATAATTTATAAAGCTCGCTGTATAAACCGCCCTTGCTTAATAATTCTTTATGTGTGCCTGTTTCTTCAATACCATTTTCGGTAAGCACAAGTATCCTGTCAGCGTTTTTTATTGTTGTAAGGCGGTGTGCTATGGTGAAGGTTGTGCGCCCTTTTGCAAGGCGTTCGAGGGATTTTTGAACAATGCGTTCACTTTCATTATCAAGTGCGCTTGTGGCTTCATCAAGAATAAGGATAGGCGGATTTTTAAGGAACACACGGGCAATAGAAATACGCTGCTTTTGACCGCCCGAAAGCTTAATGCCGCGCTCACCCACATATGAGTCATATCCGTCAGGCAGTTCTTTTATGAAATCGTGAGCGCCCGCAAGGAGTGCCGCCTCAGTAATTTCCTCATCTGTTGCATTTTCCTTGCCATAAGCAATATTTTCTCTAATACTTCCTGAAAAAAGGTAAACATCCTGTGCAACGGTGCCGATATTTTCCCTGAGCGAATTTAGTGTAACACTTTTAATATTTGTACCGTCAATCGTAATATCTCCGTCTGTTGCATCGTAAAAACGGGGAATAAGCGAACAAAGCGTTGTTTTGCCGCCACCTGATGGGCCAACAAGCGCAATGCTTTCTCCGGGCTTTACGGTAAGATTTAAATGTGAAATCACATCGCGATTTCCTTCGCCATAATGAAAGGAAACATTGTTAAAACAAATTTCACCCTTAACATTTTTAAGTTCGGTTGCATCCTTGTCATCGGTTATATCAGGCTCAATATCCATAATCTCACTAAAGCGTTCAATACCCGTTATTCCGCGCTGGAATTGTTCAGTAAACTCAACAATTCTTCGCACCGAGGTTGTAAGTGTTGTAACAAACATAAGATATGCGACATAATCGGCGGCGTTTATATGTCCCCATTTTATAAATAACGCGCCAACCGCAACAACGATTATATACATAATGCCGTCAAAAAGTCTTGTGCTCGACTGAAATGCGCCCATGATTTTATAAACTGCGCTTTTAACCTTTAAAAAAGTAATATTTCCCTTATCGAACTTACTTTGTTCATAATCCTCCTTAGCAAAGGATTTAACAACACGAATACCTAGAAGGCTGTCCTCAACCTGAGAATTAAGCTCACCGATACGCTGTCTTGATTCTCTAAAACCTGCCTTCATTCTTCCCCTGAATAGAGAAAGAGCAAATACCGCAGGTGGTAATACTGCAAAAACAATTATTGTAAGAGGAATATTTATAGTACAAAGAATAATAAAGGAGCCAACTATTTTAACGCCTGCAATAAAGAATTCTTCAGGGCAATGATGGGCAAACTCTGTTATGTCAAACAAATCGTTAGTTATTCTTGACATGAGTGCGCCTATCTTCGCATCGTCATAGTAGGAAAAAGAAAGCTTTTGAAGGTGCGCAAAAAAATCATGTCGCATATCAGATTCGATTTTTGCACCCATAATGTGCCCAACGCTTGCCATATAGTAGTTTGCAATGGTATCTACAATACGAAGGAATACATAAAGCAGGGCACAACTGAGAATAAGCCTTACCGTAAGAGAATCAAAGCTTTCGGTAGCCCTCCCCGTTATTTCACGAACAATCATTGGCAGAATAAGCTCACAAACAGTGGTGAGTGCTGCGCACAAAAGATCACACACAACAATAAATTTATATTTTTTAAAGTATGGCAAAAACCGTTTGAGTAACCACATTAAATTCTTTTTTTCTTCCATTTGTAAACAGCACCTCTTATATCCATACTATTATATTATTTTTTTTTATTTAAATCAAGTGTTCATTATTTATTCATTGATAAAACATACAAAATATGGTAAAATAAAAAAAAGAAATATATTAATGTCTTTTATATTTTTTGAAATGCATATAATATTTTGTCTTTTCCAAAAATAAATTTAATAGGAGGTTTTAAAAAATGTTAAAAAAATTCGTTCTCCCCGCAATAATTACCTTGGTTTTGGGTGCGGTAAACTATTATCTCTCTTTGCCTGCTTTGCATATTAAATCTGCATCTTTTTGGGCTTTTATTTTATTTTTAATTGTTGTTTTCGTTGTTTCTCATTTGTTGCTGGTTGGGTCAATCAAGATAATCTCTATTTTTCGCGGTGTAACCCCTACGAAAC
>JAZRQA010000006.1:0-8077 GCA_045649505.1 Acutalibacteraceae bacterium | reverse complement strand
GCACGTGCATAGCCAAGCTTTAAGCGACGCTGTAAAAGTGATGTTGAAGCCTGTCCGTTTTCAACAACCACTTCGATTGCCTGAACAAGCATAGGATCGTCATCACTGACACCCTCCTCAGAAACACCCGTTTTCTGCTTTTTATCCTGTGCCGCCTGACGTTCTATTTCAAACATAATGTTTTCATCATAATCGCTTGTATGGTCAGCCTTAACATATTCGGCAACTGCCTCTACCTCTTCATCACTTACAAAGCAACCCTGAACGCGGGAGGGTTTTGATGCGCCATAAGGATTAAAGAGCATATCACCTCGGCCTAAAAGCTTTTCAGCGCCTGCGGAATCAAGTATAGTTCGACTATCAATCTGCGAAGATACCGCAAAGGCAATACGAGTAGGTATATTAGCTTTAATAACGCCTGTAACAACGTCAACACTGGGACGCTGAGTAGCAATTATAAGGTGCATACCCGCGGCTCGAGCCTTAGCTGCTATTCGGTTAATGGAATCCTCTACCTCATTAGGCGCGGTCATCATAAGATCAGCAAGTTCATCAATAATGATAACTATTTGCGGAAGTTTATCCAGGGTAGGATCTGCTGCAGCAACCTTATTAAAACCTGCAATGTCTCGTACATTATGTGCGGCAAAAAGCTGGTAACGTTTCTCCATTTCACCAACCGCCCAACCGAGTGCGCCCGCTGCCTTTCGAGGGTCGGTAACAACGGGGACAAGAAGGTGCGGTATGCCGTTGTATATACCAAGCTCAACTACCTTCGGGTCGATCATAAGAAGCTTAACTTCATCGGGAGCCGCTTTATAAAGCAGGCTCATAATGATAGAATTTATGCAAACAGATTTACCTGAACCTGTAGCACCTGCGATAAGTCCGTGCGGCATTTTTGCAATATCGGTAACAATTACATTACCGCCGATATCTCTACCCATTGCAACGGTAAGTTTACTTTTTGAAGAGGTAAACGCAGGGGATTCGATTATTTCACGCACACCCACAACACTGCTTGCCTTATTAGGTACCTCAATACCAACCGCGGCTTTATTAGGTATAGGCGCTTCAATACGCACGCCTGCGGTAGCAAGGTTAAGAGCAATATCGTCTGCAAGGTTTGTTATGCGACTGATTTTAACACCTGCACAGGGTTGCAGCTCATAGCGCGTTACTGTCGGACCGCGACTGATATCGACAATTCTTGTTTCAACCCCAAAACTGCGCAGAGTTTCAACAAGGTGATTTGCGGTAGCATCAAGCTCACTACGGCTATCTGAACCGCCTGAGCCTACACCTAACTTAAGCAAAGAAATTGGTGGATATTTATAGCCTGTATCCTGAGTAACAGCAATTCCGCTTGTAATTTCCTTTTCTACCGCATCAATTTCAATTTTATTTTCCTCAGCGGAAAGCTTAATTTTTTCTTCATTTTTAGCGGTATCAAGGGCATTTTTAAGTTTCTCACCCGATTCGGCAGCAGACTTTGCATCCTTAGCTAACCCGTCCTCGCGTTCCTCAGCATCATTATAAATTTCAACAAGACGTTTTTGTTTTGCACTCAAATCCTCGCGTTGTGCTGCGCAACGGCGTTTCTCAGGAATATCATCCACCGGAATGTCAACATTTACGCGTTCCCTTTCGCGACGTTGTTGCGCAAGCTCATTAAAGCTATTTTCAACCTGTTGCTCTATTTTCTTTACAGGTTTTGCCATATTTTTAAATAAAACAATAAGTGTTGTTCCGCTTATTATCATAGTGAAAACAAAAATAAGCAAAACTATTGTTATTATAGCACCTGTTTTATCAAACAGACGAATAATGGGATTGCCTATAAGCGCGCCTAAAAAGCCGCCGCTTTGAAGATCGGCACCCTTATCAAACGCTCTTGCAAGATGTATCGAAAAGGTGGACATTGTTTCTATATTTGTGGAAAAAATATCAATAGCCGCACCAATAAGCATTACAAGCACGGTAGACTCTATCATTTTTGCAGTAATAGAGCCCGAAAATTTATCCATTGCATAAAAAACCGCTATAGTTCCCATTAGTATCGGGTAAAAATAGGCGGTCACTCCAAAAACACCTAAGAAAAAGTTATGTAAAGCAAGCCAAGCATTACCGCCGGGATACAGTAAAACGGCAGCCACAAACAATGCTGTGGCAAACCACAACACAGCAAGCATTTGCTTGCGACCTGCGCTGCTCCTTGTATCCTTTACAGGTTGTGCCGCGCTTGTTTTGCGCGGACGGCCTCTCTTTTTAGTTGCCATTATTTCTTTCCTCCAAATTATTTTCATCTATCATTTTATAAAGGCAATCAAGCACACTTGCAAGACTTCCTGTTTCGTCAATAAGACCTTCACTTACCGCAGTATTACCGTCAAGCACCGAGCCTACATCGGTAACAAGCTCGCCTGTATTCATCATAAGGGATGTAAAGCGTTCCTTTGTTATATTTGAATTTTTTTCAACAAAATCAGTAATTCGTTGTTGCATCTTTTCAAAATGATGCAACATCTGAGGCACACCTATTACAAGCCCCGTTGTGCGAACAGGGTGAACCGTCATAGTAGCAGAGGGAGCTATAAATGAACGCTTTGCGCTTACAGCCAAAGGCACGCCTATAGAATGACCGCCGCCCAATACAAACGAAACAGTAGGCTTTTTCATACCCGAAATAAGCTCTGCAATAGCAAGACCTGCTTCAACATCACCGCCTACGGTGTTAAGCAGAATGAGCAGTCCATCAATATTTTTATCCTCCTCAACACTGACAAGCAAAGGTATGATATGCTCATATTTGGTGGTTTTACTGCCCGAGGGTGCTAAATTGTGCCCCTCAATTTCGCCTATTATTGTAAGACAAAAAATGCGATGTTTACCGTCTGCTGTGGTAATACTGCCCATTTCGCGGATAATATTATCACGCTTTTCTTCGTTGCTTTTTTCGTTTTCATTTTCTGTAGAGCTTATGAATTTTTGTGTTTCCATATTGTGCCGCCTTAAATTTTTTCTTAAAAATATTATGCGGCACAAACACATAATTTATTATACTATTTTTTTTATATTTTTGCAAGAGAAAAACGATATTCATATTTATAAATATAAAAAACAAGCATCCCAATTTTTGGGATGCTTAAATTAGATTATTACAATGCATTATCCGTTGGATATGCGGCAACATCAAGGCCAAAGCTCACCGAAAGCGCACGGTCTACCATATCCATAGAACGAATGTCAAGACTACCCATACGCTCCTTAAGGCGTTGCTTATCAATAGTGCGTACCTGCTCAAGCAAAACTATAGAATCCTTGGCAAGACCGCAGCCTGTAGCATTCACCTGAATATGTGTAGGAAGCTTGGTTTTGTCGCGTTGACTCGTAATTGCCGCGGCTATAACCGTTGGGCTGTAGCGGTTGCCCACATCATTCTGAACGATAAGTACCGGACGAATACCGCCCTGCTCCGAGCCCACGACGGGACTTAAATCTGCATAGTAAATATCTCCACGCTTTATAATCATTCTCTTTCACGCTCCGAATATATTGGTAATAATATTCTTGACCCGTGACAGATATTTTAATCATCGGTTCTAAGATTTATTCCATAATATGTCCCAAGCTTGAAGGGCGTGATTACGCAAGGAATAAGTAAAATTAAGGTTATTGGTCTTTTTCCTCGGTTATGTCGGGAATTTCTGTGTCTTCGGCAGTATTTATGGCGTTTTCCTGCTTATCAAAAAAAGCTTCAATGTCTATAGGCGCATCTTTTAACTCAGGTGTGACCGCATTAAAATCGTCGCCGCCTACCGTTTCATTTTCCCAGTCGAACAACTTTTCGTCTTCGCTTATACCATTATTGTAAGCCATGTTTTCCTCGGCTATTGCGCGGCGGCGTCTAACCGCCCATACGATAATAATTGCGATAATGGCAATAACACAAAGCGCGCCACAGGCAAGAACAACAATTGTATCTATATCATAGATTATTGCTTCGGGATTTTTTGTATCAACCGAGATATTATTACCTTGCGCGACATATCTTTGCAACGTGCCTTCAGAGATATCGTATGTATAATAACCCATCTCTCCCGAAGTGTTTTGCGCGTAAACAACGGCAAAATCCGAAAGTTTTTCGTCTTTATATCTGTACGCGGCAACCTCATTACCATTTACGGTAATCGTTGTAAGATTAAATGTGTTTACGGTATCAAAAGAAATATCGCTTTCGGCAATTGGATTAACAGGGATTATAATAAACTGAGCCGACGAATTAAGGATACATAACGGTTCAAAGGTATCAGTTTCGGGTTTATACAAGTACAATCCTGAATTTCCTTCACCAATAAGATATAAGGCAATTATTGTACCTGCTTTATTACTAAAGGAAGGAATATTTACTCCGTTATACTCATACTCACCAAGTTCAAGGCCAGCCGGCTTTTCAACCTTTGTCAAATCCTCGCTAACCTTCATTTCACTGCCGTTTACTATTACATCAAGAGGATTGATTTCGGGTACAGATGAGGTGTTGGAAGAAGTTACAGAAGATGTATTTGATGAAGTTGCAGAGGATGTTGCATCCTGTGCAAGGCGGGTTACGGTTATATTATATTTTTTAATAGAACCGTTTTCTGCGGTTACCGTAACGGTACGAACTGTGGTACCCACCTTAATGTTAGGACCCTTATCTCCCGAAGAATAGGAAACACTTGCTCCCGAATGATTTTTTATACCGTCAATATTAAAGTAATCAACATTATACGGAACCGTTACCTTGTATTCGGTAACATTGGGAGAAAAAGCAGGAGTCAATGTACCTGCACCTATAGTAAGTTTTTTCAGAGTGTTATCAGAGGATTTGGTAGGATTCTTAATTGAGATTTTTCTACTGGAACTAGCAACATTAAATTCATCCGTAATAATATCACGAACCGAAATTGTAGTTTCTCCGGCTTTTAAAACGGTAAAGGTTATGTTTGTTGTAAGTGATTTTGTTCCAGCTGTGCCTCCTATGTTACAAATAGGTATTACACCTGCAGCATTTGTAACACCCTCAGAAGTTGATACGAGTTTAAGGTATGATGTATCATAATCTACGTTTGCCTGAAAAACTCCGAAATGGCTTATGCCTGATGGTGCCGAAACGGTAATGCTTACCGTTATATTTTTTCCCGGATTAAGAGTGCCTGAAACGCCAATTGAGAGATTCCCGCTTGCTGCACTTGCACCCATGACAAAAGCACTTAACATCAGAGCAAGGCAAACCATTGCCGATATAGCGGTTTTTACAAATTTTTTCATTATTTTCACCTATTGTATAATTAGTTTAATTTTTAATATGTGTTTCTGGATTCTTGAAATGTCAATAGCATTCACACGGGAGTCTCCGCTAGCATCTGCCGAGGTAAGTGATATTCCGGAAATGGTGGATATCTTAAGAATATGTTTTTGTAATTTTGAAATATCAATAGCATTAATTTTTCCATCGCAATTAACATCGCCATAAATAACCGTTTTATAGGAGTAAATTTCACTGTTTTTCGAATTATAAATTTTAACAGTATCTCCGCTAGCAATATGGCCTGATGTTTTTTCTTTGCCACTTGCAGCAAAAATTTTAATACTACCGTTTGATACTTTTAAATTAGTTTTAAAAGTATTAACCGCTGTTTCAGGTTGAATACCGGTAATATATGTTTCTATTTTATAAACAGTTGTACCTATTGTAGGCTTAACAACTGTTTCAGAGCCACCTGAAGAGCCCTGCTTACGGGTTATAGATATTGTATATTCCCGCGTTTGACCGCTTGTTGCTGTAACTAAAAGTTTAAAAACATTTGTGCCAACAGAAAGTTTTTTCACCCCTGTACCAGACAATTTTGCACCGCTATTGTGGGTTTTAGCAACTATATCCACCTGCGAAACATTATTATCTACAATTAACTCGTACTCGCGATTATACATATTAAAGGTAGGATTGTAAGAGTGTCCTCCAACGCTTAGTGAGGAAAGATAATAATCATTGTTTCCGCTGTTTTCGGGCGGTTTCGGACAAATTTCACTTGGCATATTTTTATATACGGGGATACGAAAAGTAAATGCTGAATTTAAATTGGTTTTATATGCCCCTTTAAGCGCACTTCCCTCTCTATAAGATGCGGTAATATCGGTATAATACCTACTTATAATACTGTCTGTGGAACGGTAATCAAATCTCTTATAGTAAAGAGTAGGCTGTCCCCCGTTAACATATTTTTCAGCGTACCAAACAGCTCCGCCTATTATTGCTTTAGCTCGTGTATTCCACGGAAGATTATATTTCCCCGAGCCTTTGGCAAAAGCCAGTCCATTTTGAACCGCATCTTTTCCGCCGCCTTCATAAGCATTTATGTTATAAAAATTGTAATACCCTTCATATCCCGAAACGGTTCCTGAAATACTTTTGCCTGTACCGTTTACTCCTTGTTCATTTAAGATCATAGATGCAAGGATATAGGGATTTACTCCTGATTGTTTTGCTGCCTCTATAAGAACATCACAATAGGTTGAATATGAGCTTTCGGGAAATGAGTTTGCCAAAAATGTTCCCGAAACTAAATCCCTAAGACCGTTAATATTCTGATTAGAAGCATCATATGACTGTTGCAAAAACTGAAAAATAGCAGTTGAATTCAAAGAATTACGCGGATCTAAATAGTATGCAACTACATTTTTATCTGCCGCTACCCAACCACCGGTATCAAAGACTACCCAACTTTTACTATCCCAGTTATATGCTCCGTACTCCATTGATTTCCATGAGTTTGGAGTTTGTATTAGACTTGTACCAACCTTGCTTTCGGTATTAAGCGCAAATTCCCAAGTATGATTAAGATGATCTGCGACAAAAACCCATTTTGGATATGTTGCGTGCAATGTACGAAGCAATGGTTTGTAGCTTTCAGGGAAGCCTTGATTTTTAAGATATTGTTCAAATTCCGCTTCGGGTATATATTCATATATAGGATCTATGAAGTTTACCGCAACATATTTGCCTTCAAACTGGCTTTTTCCATCAACTGATATTTTATACCATTGAGGATAATTTGTATTTGATGAATTAACCTTATCAAGTATTTTAACCTTATCCCCAGGATAAAGTTTGCCAACTTCTGCGTAAGTTGTGTTTGGTCCCGAACGCACAATCAACCAATCGCTTACAGCAACTAAACCGTATTGAGGCAAAGTTTCAGCACTTACAGGTACACTTGCAAAGCAGGTTAAAGCAATTATTGCAATGCAAAGCATAACACTAAGTATTCGTTTTTTAAAATGCATAACTGCTCCTTTAAAAAGACAAATTTATTATATATAAACATTATACAAGTTTTGACAAACTATGTCAATAATGCAGAAAAATTTAACAAATTATGCATAATCTGTCGTCAATTCGCTTTCTCCTGTTCGAGTCCCAACCGCACATTGCAAAAAGAAACACTTCCTTTTGGGAAGTGTTTCTTTTCTGCGAAAGAGCAACCAAACGGAGCATAATTGAGGTAAAAGTAAGCAAAAGTACACCTTCCGACCCGTTCTATAAACTTAAATTGGGTTAATCCTTGCTTAATACCTTTTTCTGCCAAGACATTTTTTCGCACTTGGGGCAACGCATATACCTTGTTCTGTTTATGTGCATAGCAAAGAATACATTGCTGTATTGGGGAATATGCCTGTGTCCACACTTTTGGCACTCATAATATCCTGCTTTTTGCTCGATTTTTAATGCAAACGGAGTTGCAATCAAAAGAGGAAGCAGGCTGAGTCCAACGAGCAGACCGCCTTTCCATTCTTCCATCGGCACGATGGTGGCAATGATGACTGCCGCGATAAGCGGCAAAACCGCAATGATGCCCAAGATTATTTCCAATTTGAGCAATCTCTTATCGGATTCTTGTTTTTGCTTTATCATCTCAAGTAATTGTTTTTCCATTTCTTTATTGTAGTTTTCCATAGCAACTACCTCCCCGCAAAGTAAATCGTCATAAGCGGCATTTGCATTCATTGTCTGGGTCGTGCCGTCAGCCATTAC
>JAZRQA010000005.1:0-25591 GCA_045649505.1 Acutalibacteraceae bacterium | reverse complement strand
CCTTATATAGCTTAAAGCTCGGATGTGCAGTGAGGACAGCGAGTAGCTTCAATAGAAATTTCGCTTTTGCAGAAGGGGCAGATTTTGGTTGTGGGAGCAGCAGGAGCCTCATCAGCATTCTTCTTTTTGCGTGAAATGCTTGTGAGTGCGTTTATGCCCTTGAGCAGGCAGAACAGGACAAATGCCATAATTATAAAGTTGATAATTGCGGTAAAAAAGGCAGATGCAAAACCTGCAATAGAGCTCCAGCCGTATCTTTCAGCGCCTGTGATGAAGTTAAGTAAAGGATTGATAAAATTATCGGTAAGAGATTTAACAATACCGGTAAATGCAGTACCGATAATCATACCTACTGCCATATCAAGAACATTGCCGCGAAGGGCAAATTCCTTGAACTCGTTTAAAAAGTTCTTAATAAATTTCATTTTTTTATCCCCTTTATATGTATTCTATATATTAGATTAAACTAAAATATTGTAAAAGTCAAGATAAACATATCTATTGGCTATTTACATTTTAAATAAAATATAGTAAAATTATAATTTGTAAAGATATTGAAAAAGGATTATTTAAATGTGAAAAAGGTTGTTATTATAGGCGGCGGTGCCGCAGGACTTATGGCGGCGTATCGGGCAGCACAAGGCGGCAACAGCGTTACTGTGCTTGAAAAGAACCAGAAGGTCGGCAGAAAAATTATGATAACAGGCAAGGGAAGATGTAACGTTACAAACAACTGCGATACGGATACCCTTATAAAAAATGTTGCCGTAAACGGTAGGTTTTTATATTCTGCATTTAATCACTTTCCTTCATACAGCACTATGGAATTTTTTGAAACAGCAGGCGTTCCCCTAAAAACTGAACGCGGGAACAGGGTTTTCCCTGTAAGTGATAAAGCAAGCGATATTGTTGATGCATTATATGCCGCTCTCAAGCGCGCAGGTGCCAAGATATTAAATAAGGTCGCCCAGGAAATAATTGTTGAAAACGGTAAAATTTCGGGTGTTATATGTAATGACGGTGAACATTTCTCGGCAGATGCAGTCGTTCTTGCTACGGGCGGTGCTTCCTATCCGCTTACAGGCTCTACGGGTGACGGTTATAAAATGGCGCAGTCCTTAGGGCATACTGTAACCGAGCTTAAGGCTTCACTTATCCCAATTACCGTACACGAAGGTTTTTGCACCACCCTTTCGGGGCTTTCACTTAAAAATGTCACCCTGAGCGTTTTCGAGGAGGGTAAGAAAAAGCCCATATTCAATGAAATGGGGGAGATGCTGTTTACTCATTTCGGTGTATCGGGGCCTCTTGTGCTTTCTGCATCCTCTCTTATGCGTAAAATTGATGAGAAAAAATATAAAATGTTCATTGATTTGAAGCCTGCGCTTGATACCCAAACGCTTGACGCTCGACTTCAAAGGGATTTTAGTGGAAATCTTAATAAGGATATAATAAATTCACTCGACAAGCTGCTTCCTAAAAGTCTTATTCCTGTTGTTATAAAGCTTTCGGGGATAGATTTACGCACAAAGGTTAATCAGATAACCCGTGAGCAACGCGCCGCTTTACTCAGTGTTATAAAAGCATTACCTCTTACCGTTACGGGTTTTCGCCCCATCGAGGAAGCCATAATAACCAGCGGAGGAATAAGCGTTAAGGAAATTGACCCGAGTACAATGCAGTCAAAGCTTATAAGCGGATTGTATTTTGCAGGCGAAATAATTGACGTTGATGCCTATACAGGCGGCTTTAATTTACAGATAGCCTTTTCAACTGGTAGTCTTGCCGGTTCAAGTATATAAAACAAAGGAGCTTTTGTTATGATAAACATTGCTATTGACGGTCCTGCAGGTGCGGGAAAGAGCACCCTTGCCCGTGCTGTTGCGGCAGAGCTTGGTTACATCTATGTTGATACAGGCGCACTTTACCGTGCTGTGGGATTAAAATTTTCCCGCAATGGGGCAGATACTACACTTGATTGCGATATAGAGGGCACCCTTGCCGATACGAAAGTAGATATAGCTTTTGTCGGGGACGAGCAGCACGTATTTCTTGATGGTGAGGATGTTTCGGGCGAAATTCGCACTCCAACTGCCTCTATGATGGCATCAGCCGTTTCAGCAGTTCCCGCGGTGCGAGCCTTCCTTTTAGAGCTTCAGCGAAGGCTTGCTAGAGAAAATAATGTAGTAATGGACGGCAGAGATATCGGCACCGTTATTTTACCCGATGCTAAGGTGAAGATTTTTCTCACCGCTTCAGATGAGGAGCGTGCTCGCCGCCGTTTTGTCGAGCTTAACGAAAAGGGTGTTGCAACAACATTTGAAGATGTACTCGCGGATATGCGTCAACGCGATTACAACGATTCTCACCGTGAAATTGCACCCTTAAAGCCGGCTGATGACAGTGTAATGGTAGACACTACAAAACTAAATCTTGAAGAATCGCGTCAGGCAATTTTAAAGGTCATAAAGGAAAAGACAGGTGCTTAAAAAATGAGTAAATTTTATGCAGTTATGCGAGCAATAGTTGCCGTAATATTTAGAACTCTTTTCAGAGTAAAGGTGCAGGGCATTGAAAATATTCCCAAGGATAATGCCGTTATTCTCTGCTGCAACCATATATCCTTTACCGACCCAATTTTCATTGGAATTTTTTGTCCCAGACAGATTCATTTTATGTCTAAGGCAGAGCTTTTTAAAAACAAATTTGTGGGTTGGTTTTTGGGTAAACTCGGTGCTTTTGCCGTTAATCGCGGCACAGGAGATACAAGTGCAATGCGAAGTGCGGTTGAAATAATTGAGAGAGGCTCTATTATGGGAATATTTCCTGAGGGTACTCGCAATTCTGATGGCGGTGCGCCTAAAAAGGCCAAGGCAGGCGTAGCTATGATTGCCGCACACACAAAGGCAAATATTCTTCCCGCTGCAATATACCGTGACGGCAAACTGCATCTTTTCTCCAAAACAACCATTCGCTTCGGTAATATTATAACTTTTGAGGAGTTGGGACTTGATGCGCAGGAAGGCGCAAAAAAAAGTGCACTTCGCTATTCTAGTGAGTATATAATGGAAAAAATAACGCAACTGTGGGAGAAAGGGCATAATGGAACTTACATTAGCTAAAACTGCGGGTTTTTGCTTTGGCGTAGACAGAGCGGTAAATATGGTATATTCCTTGCTTGACGAAGGTAAGCAGGTTTGTACATTGGGTCCGATAATTCACAACCCTCAGCTTGTTAAAGAGCTTGAGGATAGGGGAGTGCGTATTGCTGAAACCGAGGAACAGGCAAAAAAAGGTGAGGTTATGGTTATTCGTTCCCACGGAGTAGGAAAAAATGTCTATGATAATTTAGCCGCTGCGCAAATCGAAATTGCCGATGCCACCTGTCCTTTCGTTGCAAAAATTCACAGAATAGTATCTAAATATAAAGACGATAATACTGTTATACTAATTGCCGGAGATGTCAATCATCAGGAGGTAAAGGGTATAATCGGACATATAAGTGTTCCTTATTTTGTTTTTAAAAATACAAAAGAACTTGATGATATACTGATAAATAACAATAATTTTGCAAAAAAAACCGTAATTGCGGTCTCTCAGACCACTTTTCACGCAAAAATATGGGACGAATGTCAAAAAAATTTAAAAAAAGTATGTACAAACCCCATAATTTTTGATACAATATGTAATGCAACTTCCTTGCGACAACAGGAGGCGCAACAGTTAGCATCCAGCAGTGACGGGATGATTGTCATAGGCGGTCGTCACAGCTCGAATACCGCTAAACTGTTCGCTGTCTGTAGCGCGCATTGCCCTAATACAATTCTTGTAGAGACTGCGGCTGAACTTCAGCCGTCACTCTTTAAAGAATGTAACAGGGTCGGAGTTGTCGCCGGTGCTTCTACTCCGGCGGGTATAATAAAGGAGGTTATTAAAACCATGTCGGAAAATTTACAACCGGTAGATGAACAGATGGAGGATAGTTTAACTGTTCAGAAAAGTTTTGAGGAAATGACGGATGAGGAAGCATTTGAGGCTTCCCTTAGCGGATTGACAGGCGACCAGAAGGTTTGTGGTGTAGTTCTTGCCGTTACTCCTACTGAAATTCAGGTGGACATCGGCAGAGGCCTTGCAGGCTATGTGTCGGCTGACGAGTATTCCTATGACAACGTCAACCTGATGGATGAGGTTAAGGTTGGAGACAAGCTTAATCTTATTATTATGAAGATCAACGATCAGGAAGGAACCGCTATGTTGTCCAAACGCCGTTATGACAAAAACGCCGGTTGGGATAATATAGTAGCCGCCAAGGAGTCTGGTGAGATTCTTACAGGCACCGTTAAAGATATTATTAACGGCGGCGTTGTTGCCTATGTAAACGGCATTCGTATTTTCATTCCCGCTTCTCAGGCAACTGCATCAAGAAGTGATTCTTTAGAGGACTTAAAGGGTAAGGAGGTTCAGTTCCGTATTATTGAAATTGGCCGTGGTCGCAGACCTGTTGGCTCTATCCGCAGCGTTCTTCGCGAGCAACGTAAGGAAGCTGAGGCAAAAATTTGGGAGAGCATCGCAGTAGGTGATCGTTTCACAGGTACCGTTAAGTCTATCACAGGTTACGGTGCATTCGTTGATATCGGTGGTGTTGACGGAATGGTTCACATCTCCGAACTTTCTTGGCAGCGTATCAAAAACCCCAGCGAGGTTGTTCTTGTAGGAGATACTGTTGAGGTTTATGTAAAGGCTATTGATACCGAGAAGAGAAAAATCTCTCTTGGCTACAAAAAGGCTGAGGAAAATCCTTGGGTACTCTTTAACAATGAATACGCAGTTGGCGATGTTGCTAAGGTTACCATCGTAAGTATGACTACCTATGGTGCCTTTGCTCGCATCATTCCGGGTGTTGACGGTCTTATCCATATATCTCAGATAGCTAACAAGCATGTTGCTAAGCCGCAGGATGAGCTGACTGTAGGTCAGGAGATTGAGGCTAAGATTATTGCTATCGACGATGAGAAAAAACGCGTAAGCCTTTCTATTCGTGAGCTTCTGCCCGAAGAGCCTGCCGTTGAGGAGGCTGACGAGGCACAGGATGTAGCTGAAGAAGCCGCTCCTGTAGAAGAAGCTGCAAATGAGGCTGTTGCAGAATAATTGATAATCTAAAATAAATTAAAGCACCCTTTCGGGTGCTTTAATTTATTTTTTTATAAACTTTGAATAGCCCTTTCCATATTGAACACATCGGGAAACACGACTTAAGGTTGCAGACGAAATATCGGTTTGTTCAATTACTGTGCTGTAGGTTTTCTTTTCAAGCAAAAGCTTTGCGGCGCGAACGCGCTGTGCCATCTGCTCAATTTCCTTCATAGTACAAAGGTCGCCGAAAAGCTCCTCGCAGTCTTGCACACTCTCAAGGCTTAAAATAAGCTCATAAAGCTCGGTTATCATCTCGCCTGAAATTTTACTCATAATTCTTAAAACTCCTCAAGAGATTTTTGTAAAAATGCTTTGGTTTTTTCGCTTTTCGGGTTGTCAAAAACCTCCTCAGGCGTGCCTTCTTCTTCAATAACACCGTCTGCCATGAAGATTACCTTATCGGCAACATTTTTTGCAAACTCCATTTCATGGGTAACAACAATCATTGTATTGTCGCCGGATTTGAGGGATTTAATTACCTTTAAAACCTCACCTGTTAGTTCAGGGTCAAGAGCGCTTGTTGGTTCATCAAAGCACAAGATATGGGGATTCATTGCAAGGGCGCGAGCAATAGCAACACGCTGCTGTTGACCGCCCGAAAGCTCACAAGGATAGGCCTTAAGCTTATCTGAAAGACCTACTTTTTCAATTAACTCAAGTGCCTTGTTCATTATATTTTCATTCGTATTAGTTTTTAAAAGGGTAGGGGCAAGGGTGACATTTTCAAGCACCGTATATTGAGGGAAAAGGTTGAAATTTTGGAAAACAAGACCAAAGTGCAAACGGTTTTGTCTTATAGCCTCATCATTTAGCGTGGCTTTATTTTCGCTATCATAAAGAGTTTTTCCATCAACGGTGATAGCACCAACATCAGGAATTTCTAAAAAGTTAAGGCAACGCAGAAGGGTTGTTTTACCGCTTCCTGAAGAACCGATAATTGCAAGAACTTCGCCCTTTTTTAGAGAAAAATCAATGCCCTTTAAAACCTCGACCTTACCGAAATTTTTTTGTATGTTTTTAACTTCTAATACTGCCATATTCTAACTCCTGAAATAACTGAGTTTATGTTCGACTTTGCCAAGAACAATAGTTAAAATTCCAACAAAAATTAAATAGAAAACACCTGTAAAAAACAATGGCCATATAAGAGCCTTGTCGGCGGCAAGGATATTTGCCTTATAAATAATTTCTCCAACCATAATACAGTTAGCAAGGGCAGTGTCTTTAATAAGTGTTATAATTTCGTTGGACATGGGCGGAACGATTCTTTTAACAACCTGTTTTAAAACAATCTTTTTGAACACCTGTGATTTAGTAAGGCCTAAAACATAACCGGCCTCATATTGACCTTTAGATATGCTTTCAATACCGCCTCTATATATTTCTGAAAAATAACAGGCATAGTTAATAACAAATGCTATCAAAACGGCAATTACACTTCCGCCATATGATAGGGTGTTTCCTGTTGTAAAAAACAAATTCAAATCTCTCCAAATATTAACTCCAAAGAGCAGAGGAGGAACATAGTAGATAATAAAAATCTGGAGCATAAGAGGAACGCCTCTTACTATCCAAACAAATATGCGAGAAATAGCTTTGACAACCTTAAATTTGCTCATAGAACAAAAGGCTATAGGCAAACCAAGCGGTGCGCCGCAAAGCAGCGTCACCGCAAAGATTAGCAATGATATTTTAAAGCCGTCAAATAAAAAATATACAACTTCTAAAAATGGCATTTAAAATTCTCCGATATATTTAATTATTTCTGATTTGAGAAATCTGTAAGAATGGAAGTAGCAACATTGTATTTTTCACCAAGTTTTGCAAGAGTTCCATCTGCAGCAAGTTTTTCAAGCTGCTCATTTACCTTAGCGGTAAGCTCACTGCCTTTTTTGAAACCGATTGCATAGTATTCTACATCACTTGTAAGAGCATCAATTACTGCAAGATTAGCATAGTCACCCTTACCGCAATAACTTTTTGCGAGCTGAGCATCAACTACTGCAAAGTCGGCATTACCTGATTTTACAGAAAGGAGACAGTCGGTCTGTTTTATAGCGCCCTTAAACTTAATGCCTTCAAAGTCTTTTGCATAGGTTTCACCTGCAGAACCGATTTCAGCATCGGCAATTTTTCCGTTAAGATCTGCTTTGGTAGCAATTCCTGAATCAGTTTTTGCAACAACCACCTGAAGATTCTCCATATAATTGTAGGAGAAGTCAACCTTTTCAGAACGCTGAATTCCGTCATCATCAGCGGCGTTTGCGGTAAATCCGTTCCAAATGCAGTTAATGGTTCCTGAATCAAGCTCGGTGTACTTGGCTTTCCAGTCGATTTCCTTGAATACAACTTTATAGCCTAATCCTTTAAAAACTGCTTCGGCAAGTTCGGTATCAAAGCCAATAAGTTTTCCGTTTTCATCTAGATAGTTCATTGGCTCATAAATTGTGTAGCCAACAACAACGGTTTCTTTAGCTCCACAACCTGCGAAAACACAGCAGATGAGCATAACGCTAAGTAAAAGTGCTAATAATTTTTTCATTTCAATTTACTCCTTTTTTAATGGTATAGTTGCATTATACTTCATCTCTTTATCGAAGTAAAGTGTTTTTTCACAAAAAAATTCATTTTTGTTAAAAAAATGAATTTTTTGTAGGGTTTTGGTTGTCTTTTTGAACTTCTACACAAGAGAAATGATTGCAGCAAGGTTTCCGCGCTTACCGCCTGTTGCGCGGTGGGAATGAAAATATTCGCTGTGACAGTGGGTGCAAAGGTCGGTAACATCAATATTTTCGGGTTTGATGCCCGCATTTATGAGTATCTGACGGTTAGCCTCCCAAAGGTCAAGCATATATTTATCATCACTTTTTTGAGTAAATATTGCCGAAAGGTCAAGCCCTGCAACCTTCTCAAATTCGCTGTAAACAGGGGTATCTACCTCATAGCAGCATTTGCCGATACAGGGGCCTATTGCGGCAATAATATCCGAAGGGCTGCAGTCTAACTCCTCTACCATACGCTTAACCGCCTTAGCACCTATCTGCTTTACTGTACCGCGCCAGCCTGAGTGAACATTGGCTATTACGTTTTTAACGTGGTCAAAAAAGAGGAGGGGAGTGCAATCGGCAAACTGGGTCACAAGAGCAAGACCAGGTATATTTGTTATAAGTGCATCAACATTGTCATAGTCGCGCTCACTGTAAAGACCTTTACCGCGATCCTTTTCGGTAACAGTGCGTATATTATCGGTATGAGTTTGGTGGCTTAAAACAACGTTTTTTGAGTCAATGCCTAAGGCAGAGCATATAATACGGTAGTTTTCCTTTACAAGGTTTATATCGTCGCCATTAGTTGTGCTCATATTCATACTTGAATATTGCCCACGGCTTACACCGCCCATACGTGTAGTAAAGGCAACCCTGATTTTACCTGTAGCTTCAAGCTTTGGAAAACCGATGTAAAATAAATCGCCGCTTTGATGAACAGCAAGAGAATTACTTTTAAGCATAAAAACTCCTAAAGATTACACCCGATAAATATATTATCGGGTGTAATTTGTTATTATTTATTTTTTCTTCTTCTTTTTTTCTTTTTTCCCTTGTTTATATAATAATATGAGTTCTTAAGGGATTTAGCATCAGCACCGTTAAATAATGTACCGAGAAGCTTTACTCCAGCAAGTTCAATTTTACCGAGTGTCTGTTTTATCTGAGGGTAGGTAGATTTTCTTGACCTGATAACAAGCAGTATTCCATCAGAATTAGGGGAAAGAACAAGCGCATCAGATACAACATTTATAGGTGGAGTATCAAATATTATATATTCATATTCCGAGCGAAGCCTCTCAACAAGCTCTTTTAAAGCATTACTACCAAGTAACTCAGAAGGGTTAGGAGGCATAGGACCTGAAGTAAGAATATCAAGACAAGGGTTAATGTGATGCAAAGCGTCTTCAAATTTACAAAAATCAACAAGAACGCTTGAAAGTCCCTGTTCATTAGAAAGATGCATTTTTCTGTGAATAGAGGGGCGACGCATATCGGCGTCTATAAGAAGTACTCTACTTCCAAGCTGAGAACAAACTATTGCAAGGTTAACTGCCGTGGTCGATTTACCTTCACCGCCCGAAGAACTTGAAACAGTGATAGACTTACTGTCATTTTCTGAAAGAAGAAAGAGCAGATTTGTTCGAACGCTCTTGTATGCTTCAACAACCGCAAAGGGAATTCTTTTTGTGGATTTAATTTCGTTATTAGTTGTCGCCATCGTTGTAACCTCCTGCAGGTGCGGTTAAAAAGTCGGGAATAACACCGATAATAGGCATTGTGAAATGTTCTGCAATATCATCCTCTGTATGGATGGTTTGATCAAACATATCAAGTATCAGGAACACAAGAACGGAAACAATAAATCCAACTATGGCACCGACCATTGTTGATGTCGAAGTTCTCGGAGCAACCTGAACGGCTCCTTCTGCCTCAAGGAAGGGACTTGCAAGGGCATTTTTAAGAATGTTTGAAATATACTCCGGGCAGACCTTAGTAAAATTATTAACAAGTTCTACTGCTTTTTTCGGACTGCCTGCCGTAGCGGTGACGTCGATAATCATCATATCATCACTGCGAGTTGTAATTCTGAAGGAGTTTCTGATTTTGTTATAATCATCAATATTGCTTTCTGCAGCAATCAGTTTATAAACGCTGGGACTTTGAAGCAACGGAATACAGTTTTTCGCAAGAGCGATAGATGCGTTAATATCGGAGGAAAGGTCCTTGCCTGAGCCGCCCGACGTATTACTTGAATTGATGATTGTACCGTTGGAAATAATTATGGAAGCGGTTGCACTGTATCTGGGGGATACCAGAAAATGGCAGTACGAAAAAGTGGCTGCACCAAAAACAACCGTACTTAGAATAATTATCAAAAGATTCTTCTTTAAAAGTTTAAGTAAATATAATATTGAAATTTCCTTCATATTGCCTTTTCCTTTAATCAATAGTTAAATATATTATACAATAAATTTTCAAAATTAGCAATAGGAAAATACAATTTTTTCAATAATTTATTTTGGAGTTACAAATACTGTCTTATTTGTTGTATATATCACCATACCAGGCTTTGCTCCGACAGGCTTTTTAACATACTTTATAGGAGTATAATCAACCGGCACACTCGCGCCGTTTTTTGCCTTGGAATTACCTGCGGCAAGCCTTGCCGCAAACATTACGGTCTCTTCACCAAGCGGAGCACCCCCACACATAACAACCACGTGTGAGCCCGGAATATTTTTAGTGTGAAACCACATGTCGTTCTTTGCGGCAAGCTTTAGGGTCAGCATATCATTTTGTCGGTTGTTTTTACCTACCAATATTTTATAGCCCTCTTGGCTTTTATATTCAATAAATTTTGGGGCTGTGGGTTTTTCCTTGATCATTTTTTTGTTTTGTTTTATATATCCGCTCAAGGTTAATTCCTGTTTTATTTCGTTAATATCCGAAATACTATTTGCACGGGAAAGTGCTTCACTAACCGATTCAAGATAATTAAGCTCTGCAGTATCTTCCTCAATGAGCTTTGTAAGATGTTGCATGGTTGAATAGGTTTTTTTATACTCTTTAAAATATTTTGCTGCATTTTGCGCAGGGGCCAGAGCAGGATTTAAAGGAATATCAATCAAACCTAAATTCTCATCATAGTAGTTTTCTACACGGGCTATAGTATCACCCTGGCTTATACGGTGCAGATTAGCCTTTAAAAGCTCACCGTAAATACGCAGCTGCTCGCGGTTTTCGCATTTTTTTATATCCGCAACACGCAGTTGAAGTTTGCGCGCCGTCCTTAAAGAAACGGTTTTGATTATTCTTTCAATTTCTGCAGAGTAGTTTTTAAGTCTGTCTGCAAGGTCAAGGCTGGAGTAAAAATCATCAAGTAGGGTGCTCAAAGAGCCGAACTGCCTGCTTTCATAACTACTGCCGTATTGGGTAATGGGCATAAAGGAAAAATCAAAGGGTACAGCGTTTTTTAAAATCATTGTTGGAGTGCCGTTTCCTTTAAGAAAGTCTACAAAATCTTCAAAAGAATTTACAAGCGCGCATTTTTGCTGTTCATTTAAATCTTCAATGTTTTTGTCGTCGCACCCTGAATTATAACATATCTGCCTTGAAATCAGCGGTGAAACACCGTCAAAACTATTTAAAATGGCCTTATGAATAGGGTGGGATTCATATTTATCAAGCGCACTGAAAAAATCATTACGAGTTATGTTAAGGGGATTTAACTTTTCCTGAGCGGCAGGTAGGGTGTATTTAGCTCCGGGCTGAATAAGCCGTCTCCCGCTTTCAATATCGCTTCGGCGTAGGCTATCAACGATTATGCCGCTTTGATCGGTTAATATAAGGTTTGCCTGATTTGAAATAAGCTCCGTTATAAGGCAAAAGCTCACCTCGTCGCCCATTTCATTTAATGCACTAAGCCTTAAATATACAACCCTTTCAAGTCCAGGCTGGGTAACAGAAATTACTTTTGCTCCTGTAAGATGCTTTCGCAACAGCATACAGAACATAGGCGGTTGCGACGGATTTTCGGGGCGCGTTTCGGTCAGCCCTATTCTTGTCCTGCCCGACTTTATGGAGATAAACAGACGGCTATTAAAGCCTGCTTTACGCAACACAAAAACCAGCTCATCGCGGGATGGCTGGTAGATTTTATCTATTTTTGTGTCAATGATGCACGCAAGCTCCTTTGTGAGCAGGTGCAAAAAAGCGCCGTCAAGTGCCATTCAGTTCACCTTTATATAATTACTGATTTCTTCAAAAAGAGCTTTATATTGTTCAAATTGTTTTCGCTTTGCAGGAACCTTTTCAAGGTCATCCATACATTTTTTTATAATTCGTTGCTGCTTTTTTAGGTATAAAAGGTCCTCATACCTTTTAGGGTCAAGCATCCCGCGCCTTAAAAAAGCCTCATCGTACTTAATTTTTTTGCAGGTATATTTCGCAGTAATAACAGTATACAACCGCTTATCCTGTGCAACACCTGTTTCGCGAACTATAGCGAAACCGTTTTCACAAAGAAAACGACGCAAAACATCGGCACCTGTCATAGGCTGTAAAATAAGCGTTATATCGGTATCCTTTATATAAGCGCAGCGGCTTAGTATACCCGAAATGACCTCGCCGCCCATACCAGCAATAACAATACAGTCAGCCTCGCCCTTTTTAACCCTCTGGAGTCCGTCGCTTTGTCGTAGTGAAATGTTGTTACACCCACAACGCTGAACGCTGCGCCGCGCATTCTCAAGGGGCTTTTCATTTATATCACAGGCAATAACGCTTTTTGCCTTGCCGCTTTTAATAAGGGCAATGGGTAAAAAGGCGTGGTCGGTGCCAATATCGGCAACGCTCGCCCCATCGGGTATAGCGTCATAAACCGCGGCAAGCCTTGCATCTAAGGTGTGCATTATTTATCTGCGAAATGGGCGTTAAGCTTTTCAAGCAAAGCCTCGCAATCGGTATTATGCACCTGACAGGCCTGCTCAATAGTCTCGCCGCGAGATGCAGGGCAACCCAGACAATGCATACCAATTTCAAAGAAATACTCTGCAGCACTGGTATCCATATCAAGTACATCGCCTATACACATATCTTTAGTAATTTCCATTTTAATTTTCCATCCTTTAATTATTTAATTATATCGGCATCCCTGTTAAGGTCTACGCGATTATGGTTATAGAATTTTCTGTTTTCCATTGCCCACATTTTCTGTGAGAACTCACCCTCCTTGGTATTAAGCAAAGCTTCTTTAACCTCATAAATTCTTGCATCCATAAGGTCAAGCTCGCTAAGCAGCTCAGCCTCCATAAAGAGAGGACGCATAGCTGCACCAAACTCGGGTTCGCCATGGTGGGAAATGAGCATATGCTCAATAAGATTAGAGGTTTCCTCAGGAATATTTAGTCTTTTTGCGGTCTCACGCACCATTATAGCACCCTCGGCTAAATGGCCTATAAGGTTTCCTTTAAGGGAATAGCCCGTGGCAATTCCTGTATCTGAAACGGTAAACTCCCTTGTTTTTGCAATATCATGGAGTATTGCACCGCTGAGAAGAAGCTCTTCATCCACAAAGGGGTATACTTTACATACACCCTGAGCCAAACGAACAATTGAAAGGGTATGCATAAGTAATCCGCCGCGTACGGCGTGATGAAGCTTAAAAGCGGCAGGCCAATAAAGCAGTGCTATACGGTTTTCCTCAAGCATTGTGGTTACAAGCGCACTCAAATATTCATCTTTAAATCCCTTTGCAAGGTTCAGCAACTCGTCATACATTTCTTGTGCGCTGTAGTTTGCCGATTTAACGAAATCCTCCATACGGATATTATCGTGTTCGTTTGTAAGGCGTATTTTTTCTACACGCAACTGATCCTGCCCGTTGTACTGTAAAATAGTACCGCGTACCTTAACAACAGTATTAGCTTCATAAATTCCGAACGCCGTGCTGTAATTCCACAGTTTTGCATTTATTTCGCCTTCGCTATCAGCAAGGGTCATATCAAGATAAGTGTCCCCCTTAGAGGAGGTTTTTATATCAATGCTTTTAATAAGACAGTAGCCGTCGACAAGGCCCTTACCGTCAATAGGTGTGAAATTCATTTAAAATACCTCATAACAAATATTTTAGTGTGACCGAGCAAAATCCCGACCACACTATTTTTTTAAGCCGAAAGATAAAATTTTACAAGGGACTGTAAGATGGTATCCCTGTCAATTTTACGAATAAGATTGCGGGCGTTATTATGGGTAGTTATATATGTGGGGTCCTCCGACAGAATATAACCTACCATCTGGTTTATGGGATTGTAGCCCTTTTCTTTTAAGGCATCGTAAACAGTGAGCAATATACGACGTATCTCCTGCTCCTGCTCATTTCCTATTGAAAAGGTCAAAGTCTTATCATTCATAATATACACCTCTTTAATATATAATACAATATTTTTCCTTAAACTACAAGAAAAATTTTATAAAATAATAAATTTTTTAAAAATTATTTACTTTGATGCCCATTTAATATAAAATATGATTCAAAGGGGGATATAGGAATGTCCGAAATTCTTGAAATTATAATGATTGTAAGCTTTGGTGCCTCTTGGCCGATGAATGTAATAAAATCGTATAAAACCCGCAGTGCTAAGGGTAAAAGTCTTATGTTTTTATTACTCATTTTCTTCGGGTATATAGCGGGTATAGCATCCAAGCTTATAAACCAAACATATATGGCTCAATTTTCGTCTAAATGGTATGTACTTATATTCTACTTTTTAAATCTTTTTATGGTAGGCGCCGATTTGTTGCTTTACTTTCGCAACAAAAGGCTTGATAATGAAAATATCGGAATGTAGAATATTTTTGCAATATTTTTAAATACCTCTTGCATATATTTGATTTTTTGCTAAAATAAGTATATGAAAAGAGGTCTTTTTTATGTGTGAAAATTTATATGAGCAGTCAAAGCGCGCTGCTGAGGAGATTATAGAAATAGCAAAGCTTAAGGCAGGACAGATACTTGTTGTCGGTTGCTCTACCAGTGAAATTTTAGGAGATAAAATCGGCTTAAATTCTTCACCCGACACCGCTAAAACAGTTTTTAACGGTATTTTTGATGCCGCAAGGGAGAAAGGCGTTTATCTCGCGGCGCAATGCTGTGAGCATCTGAATCGCGCTATCATAATTGAGCGGGCTGCAGTTCCCTTTAATGATGAGATAAATGTTATTCCCGTACCCAAGGCAGGCGGCTCCTTCGCAACCGCCGCATATGCCGCATTCAAGGAGCCTGTTGCCCTTGAGGAAATAAAGGCAGATGCGGGGCTTGATATAGGGTTTACCCTTATAGGTATGCATCTAAAAAAGGTTGCCGTACCTGTAAGGCTTGAGAATAACAAAATAGGCTGTGCTACCGTGCTTGCGGCAAGGGTAAGACCTAAGTTTATCGGCGGCGAGCGAGCAAATTATAATCAGGAATTATTGTAGTAACAAAAGGCAGGATAAAAAATCCTGCCTTTTTTAAAAGCGTGATACGCTCATATCAATAGTCAATAATTTTTGTGTAAAGAGTAAAAATTTAAATTCATTGAAATATTTTCTTGCGTTAAGACATTAAAGAAGTTATACTGTATATTGAGGTAGACTACAAATAAGAGGTATACTATGTTAACTTTTGAGGAAATAAAACATAACCCGATAATTAACACATATATAAAGAAAGCGGATGAAACGCTTGAGGCATTAGGCTTTACCGAGCATAGCTTTGCTCATGTTACGCGCGTAGCGGATACGGCTCAGTATATTCTAAAAACCTTGGGCTTTGATGAACATACCGTAGAGCTTGCAGGAATTGCCGGATATATGCATGATATAGGCAATCTTGTAAACCGTGTAGAACATTCTCAAAGCGGCGGCGTAATGGCATTTCGTATTCTTGACAGACTTAATATGCCTCCCGAGGATGTTGCGGATATAGTTTCGGCAATAGGAAATCACGATGAGGGCACGGGAGTACCCGTAAATGAAATGGCGGCGGCACTTATTTTGGCCGACAAATCAGATGTAAGGCGTAGCAGGGTTCGTAATGCCGATGAAATAACCTTTGATATTCACGATAGGGTAAATTACTCGGTTGAAAAATCCAACCTAAAAATAAACGCTGAACACACCGAAATTCTGCTTTCGCTTAAGGTGGATACTAAATACGGTTCGGTTATGGATTACTTCGAAATCTTTATGCAGCGCATGCTGCTTTGTCGAAAAGCGGCAGAAAAACTCGGACTTAGCTTTAAACTGAAAATAAACGGACAACCGTTGATATAAAAAATACAAAGGAGAAAAAAGATGACGATTTTTGATGTGTTTTTATTGTTTGGCGGTTTAGCCTTTTTCCTTTACGGAATGAATGTGCTTTCGGGCGGTCTTGAAAAGCTTTCGGGCGGAAAGCTTGAAAACACCCTTAGAAAGATGACTAACAATCCTTTAAAAAGCCTTATTCTCGGTGCAGGCATAACCATTGCAATTCAATCCTCATCGGCTATGACGGTTATGCTTGTGGGTCTTGTAAATTCGGGAATAATGCAGCTTTCACAGACCGTAGGTGTCATTATGGGCTCCAACATAGGAACCACACTTACTGCCTGGATATTGAGTCTTGCAGGAATAGAAAGTGACAATGTTCTTGTAAAAATGCTCAAACCTGAAAGCTTTTCGCCCCTTGTTGCCTTTATCGGTATCGGTCTTGTTATGCTATGTAAAAAGCAGAAAAGAAAAGATATCGGTGAGATAATGGTAGGCTTTGCAATACTTATGTACGGTATGGTGCTTATGGGTGATGCAATGGAGCCTCTGCAGCAGTCCGAACAGTTTAAGGGCTTACTTACTGCATTTAATAATCCTATCCTTGGTGTTATTGTTGGTGCGGTGTTTACAGGAATTATCCAAAGCTCTGCCGCCTCTGTTGGTATTTTGCAAACTCTTTCTATGAGCGGAAGCTTAACGTACGGTATGGCTATTCCCATTATAATGGGTCAGAATATCGGCACCTGTGTTACAGCGCTTATTTCCAGTATCGGTGTTAACAAAAATGCAAAACGTGTTTCCGTTGTGCATATTTCCTTTAATATTTTAGGTACTGCTATATGTCTTGTTCTTTTCTTTGGTCTTGATGCAATATTTAAATTTGCTTTTATTGATTCGGCTATAAATCCTGTGCAGATAGCACTCTGTCACAGTATATTTAATGTGTTTACCACAATTATACTTTTGCCCGCAACCAAGCTTCTCGTAAGGTTTGCGGAGAGGATTATTCCTGATAAAGGCGCAGATGAAACATATACGCTTATTGATGAACGCCTACTTAACACCCCCTCCTTTGCTATTTCAGAGTGCATAAATGCCACCGTTAAAATGGCAAATATCGCAAGAACCTCTATTCACAATTCGCTTGCACTTCTTTGGAATTATAATGAAAAGGATGCAACGGCTATTACCGAAGCTGAGGATAACCTTGATATGTATGAGGATAAGCTGGGCTCCTTCCTTGTAAAGCTTTCAAGTAAAGAACTTTCGGATTCCGACTCGCGTAAAATTTCCCGTATGCTCCACACAATAGGCGACCTTGAGCGTATAGGAGACCACGCTTTAAATCTTGTTAAGACTGCCCGTGAGATAAGCGAGAAAAATATTAAATTTTCTTCCGCGGCAATGCGTCAGGTTGAGATAGCAACCAATGCAATAAATGAGATAATCGATATTACGATTACTGCATTTTCAAAGAATGATCTGGAGCTTGCTTCTAATGTTGAGCCGCTTGAACAGGTTGTTGACGGTCTTATGTCCGCGATGCGCACAGACCATATCAACAGACTTCAGTCGGGTGAATGTACCATTGAAATGGGATTTGTACTTTCCGATATAATAAATAATTACGAGCGTATTTCCGACCATTGTTCGAATATTGCGGTTACCCTTATTGAAATTGCTCAGAACAGCTTTGATACTCACGAGTATTTAAACGCCGTAAAGTCTATGAGCAATGAGGATTTTAAAGAGAAGTTTGAAGGCTATTCCGTAAAATATGCACTCAAATAATTAAATATAATAAGCACTTATTCATAAGGAGAAAAATATGAAAAATTCCTATTCCGAAATAACTCCCTATATATGGCAGCTTTCGGATATTTCAAACCAAAATTATAATATTTTGCCCGAAAAGTATATTGAGCATCAGGTTAAAAGAGGACTTCGCGATGTTGACGGTAAGGGCGTTGTTACGGGACTTACCGAAATTTCTTATATTAAGTCGAAAAAAATTTTGACTGACGGCACCGAGGTAGGATGTGAAGGCGAGCTACGCTATCGCGGTATAAATATAAAAGACCTTGTAAACGGTTTTATGTCCGAAAAGCGTTTCGGATTTGAGGAAACTATTTATCTGCTCCTTTTTTCAAATCTTCCAACAGCGGGTGAGCTGAGCCGTTTTAAAGGATTACTCAGTGATTTGAGAAGTCTGCCTAGCTCCTTTGTACGCGATATGATACTAAAGGCACCGGGTAAAGACCTAATGAATATGCTTTCAAGAAGCGTTTTGGCACTCTATGCTTACGATGATAACCCTGATGATATATCGGTAGCCAACGTTTTGCGCCAGAGTCTGTTTCTCATTTCGGTATTTCCGATGCTTTCGGTATACGGATACCAGTCTTTTCAGCATTATTATAATAATAAAAGCCTGTTTATCCACCTTCCAAAACCTGAGCGTTCAATCGCTGAAAATATTTTGGGGCTCCTTCGTGAGGATGAGCAGTATTCAAATCTTGAAGCGCGTATTTTGGATCTTGCACTCGTGCTTCACGCTGAGCACGGCGGCGGTAACAACTCTACCTTTACAACACATGTTGTGACCTCATCGGGTACCGATACCTATTCATCGGTAGCAGCAGCTCTCGGCTCCCTGAAGGGTCCTCGTCACGGCGGCGCAAATGTAAAAGTGGTTCGTATGTTTGATGATATGAAGAAAAGCATAAATATCCATAGCGAATCCGAGATAGAGGATTACCTTATAAAGCTTTTAAATAAAGAGGCCTTTGATAATTCGGGGCTTATTTACGGTATGGGACACGCAGTATACTCTAAATCCGACCCTCGTTCCGATGTTCTTATGAGCTGTGCTAAAGACCTTTCTGTTGAAAAGGGCTTTGAAGAAGAGTATGAGCTTTATACCAAGGTTGCCCGTCTTGCTCCGCAGATTATTGCCGAAAAGCGTAAGGTGTATAAGGGCGTTAGCGCAAATGTGGATTTTTATTCAGGATTAATTTACAGAATGCTTGGTCTGCCATATGAATTATATACACCTATTTTTGCGGTATCCCGTATTGCGGGCTGGAGTGCCCACCGTATTGAGGAAATTCAGAGCAACGGAAAAATAATCCGTCCCGCCTATGTAAATGTTAAGGAAGAACGAGAATATATTCCCATAGATCATCGGTAAATTCTAATTACAGGAGTGAACTCTAAGTGTCTCTTACAATAGAAAACAAAACCTTTGACGCCGAGCGCGCCCTTTATCACCTGGAGAATGGCACAGTAAAAAACTGTGTTTTTGCAGGTCGTGCAGATGGAGAGTCGGTTTTGAAGGAGGCAAGGAAAATAACCGTTGAGGACTGTAGTTTCTCTTTGCGCTATCCGCTTTGGCACGTAAGGGAGTACCGCCTTATAAACAGTACCCTTGATGAAATGACAAGAGCACCGCTTTGGTATTCGCAAAACGGCGAGATAAGCGGCTGTAAAATTATGGGTGTTAAATGCCTGCGTGAGTGTGATAGAACGCTTATTGTCGGTTGTGAGATAATATCTCCCGAGTTTGGCTGGCGTTGCCGTGACCTTAAGGTACATAATAGCAGCATTGAAAGTGAATATCTGTTTTTTGAAGGCAAAAATGCCTTGATAGATAACCTTGATATGAAGGGCAAATACTCCTTTCAGTATACCGAAAATTTTACAATTACTAATTCAAATCTTGATACTAAGGATGCTTTTTGGCACAGTAAAAATGTCACGGTTGAAAACTCAGTTGTTAAGGGTGAATACCTTGGATGGTACTCAAAGGGACTGACACTTGTTAACTGTAAAATTATCGGTACCCAGCCCCTTTGCTACTGTGAGGATTTAACTCTCATAAACTGTACTATGGAGGAAACCGATCTTTCCTTTGAATATTCATCGGTTAACGCTACGGTGAAGGGAAATATCCTTTCGGTAAAAAATCCTAAATCGGGAGAAATAATTGCAGATTCAATAGGTGATATAATTCTTGAAAACTCGGTTATGGAGACTGATTGTAAAATTAAAACCCTTGCATGTGTAGAATAATATATATTTATATATAAAAAAATACAGTTGACAAACGCGATCACAAATGATATAATCTCATAAGTGAAATTTGATCTTTAAGTTCGATCCTGTGAGGTCGGCAAGATTGACGGATATTATAGTGGATACAGCTCGCTGTAGCTGTTTTTATGTATGCGTCTTGTCGGCTTCCGACAAGACTTTTTTTAAAATTAAAAGGGAGAAAGAAAAAATGACCGGCTTTAACAAAGCAATGCAAAAGGAAATACCGACAATAAGCTCCGCCGATTGCCGCGGTGCCTTTATTTCCCTTTTTCCCACTTTACAGGATGAATTGTCTAAATTTACTTTTCTACCCGGTTTTTGCGATGTGCATGTGCATTTTCGCGAGCCGGGTTTTTCTTATAAAGAGACCATTGTTTCAGGCAGTCGTGCCGCAGCAAGAGGTGGTTATACCGCTGTTTGCACAATGCCTAATTTAAATCCCGTGCCTGATAGTGCCGAGCACTTAAAGCAACAACTTGATTTAATAGAGGAAGCAGGGCTTATAAATATTTACCCATACGGCTCCATAACGGTGGCTCAGCAGGGCGAAAGACTTTCTGATATGAAGTCTATGTGTGAAAATGTTATCGCCTTTTCTGATGACGGTAGGGGAGTACAGAATGATGAAATGATGCTTCGCGCTATGGAAACGGCAAAAGCACTCGGAAAAATAATAGTTGCCCATTGCGAGGTAAACGACCTGCTTTGCGGCGGTTATATTCATAAGGGAACCTACGCCGCTGCTCATAATCATACGGGCATATGCTCTGAGAGTGAGTACAAGCAGATTGAGCGTGATATAGAACTTGCATTTAAAACTGGCTGTAGTTATCATGTGTGTCATATCTCTGCAAAGGAAAGCGTTGAAATTATTAGACAAGCTAAGAAAAGCGGCGTAGATATAACCTGCGAGACTGCGCCCCATTATCTTGTTCTTGATGAAAATGACCTTAAAGAGGAAGGCAGGTTTAAAATGAACCCGCCCCTTCGCGGTCGCGATGACCGAGAGGCTTTGCTTCAGGGTGTTATTGATGGTACTATCGATATGATAGCAACCGACCATGCACCACACAGTGCCGAGGAAAAGGGTAAAGGACTTGAAAAAAGCGCCTTTGGTATTGTCGGTCTTGAAACGGCATTTCCCGTAATGTATACCCACCTTGTAAAAAAAGGTATAATAAGTCTTCAAAGGCTGAGCGAGCTTATGTGCGTAAATGCGCGAATGAGATTCGGTATTCCTTTGGGCGAGGATTTTACCGTTTGGGATTTAGAAAAACAAATAACAGTAGATCCTAATGACTTTCTTTCACTGGGCAGGGCAACACCCTTTGCTGGGGACAAGCTGTTTGGTGAATGTATAGCCACTGTTTGCGGTGGTAAGTTAGTGTATAAAAAGTAAATTATCATAAAGATTTTTCGGGAGGAAATGACAATGGCAAAAAGAACAGACCTTAAAAAGATTTTAATTATCGGCTCAGGACCTATAGTTATAGGTCAGGCGGCTGAATTTGACTATGCAGGCACACAGGCTTGTCTTGCACTAAAGGAGGAGGGCTATGAGGTTGTACTGTGCAACTCAAACCCTGCTACTATTATGACCGACACTACTATTGCGGATAAGGTTTATATGGAGCCTCTTACCCTTGAGTATGTTGCAAAGATTCTCCGTTATGAGCGTCCCGATGCAATTGTGCCCGGTATAGGCGGTCAGACAGGCCTTAATTTGGCAATGCAGCTTGAAAAGAAGGGCATTTTAAAGGAGTGCGGAGTAGAACTGCTTGGTACCAGTAGTGAAAGTATTGAACGTGCCGAGGACCGCGAAATGTTTAAAGAGCTTTGCCAGTCTATAGGTGAGCCTACTATTCCTTCCGAAATAACATACAACCTTGAAGAAGCAAAGGCTGCGGCCGCAAAAATAGGTTATCCCGTAGTGCTTCGTCCCGCGTTTACATTGGGTGGAACAGGCGGCGGTTTCGCCTATGATGAAGCAGAGCTTATTGAGGTAGGCACCAATGCCTTCAAACTTTCTCCCGTTCATCAGGTGCTTATAGAAAAGAGCGTTAAGGGCTATAAGGAAATTGAATTTGAGGTTATGCGTGACTCAAATGACCACGCTATTACTATCTGCGGTATGGAAAATATCGACCCCGTAGGTGTTCATACGGGTGACTCTCTTGTTGTAGCTCCGATTATGACACTTAGTGACCATGACCTTAAAATGCTTAACGACAGTGCAATCAAAATCATACGCGAATTAAAGATAGAGGGTGGCTGTAATGTTCAGTTTGCGCTTAATCCCCATTCAAGCGAATATTATCTCATTGAGGTAAATCCCCGCGTTTCCCGCTCCTCAGCCCTTGCCTCAAAGGCAAGCGGATATCCCATTGCCCGCGTAACTGCAAAAATTGCCGTTGGTATGGCGCTTGAGGATATTGCAATAGCAAACACTAATGCCGCATTTGAACCTGCTCTTGACTACGTTATAGCCAAGCTGCCCCGTTTCCCCTTTGACAAATTTACAACTGCATCTAACATTCTCGGCACCCAGATGAAGGCAACAGGCGAGGTTATGGGTATTGGCTCTAACCTTGAGGAGTGCCTGCTTAAGGGTATACGCTCGCTTGAGGTAGGCGTAAATCATATCTATCACCACAAGTTTGATAATATGTCCGATGAGGATATTTTAAAATACATAGGTGAATTTCGCGACGATAATATCTTTGCTATTGCAGAAATTCTTTATCGTGGAGCAACTGTTGAGCAGGTTCACGAAATAACAAAAATCACTCCCTTCTTCCTTGAGGCTATTAAGAATATAATCAGTATGGAGCGTACCCTTAAAGAAAATCCTTTCTCGCTTGATACATTAAAAGCGGCAAAGAAAATGGGATTTTCCGATAAATATGTTGCAAGAATGTGGGAATGCACCGAGATTGAGGTGTTTAACTTCCGTAAAGAGCATAATCTGTTCCCGGTATTTAAAATGGTGGATACTTGCCACACGGGCGCATATATCCCGTATTTTTATTCTTCATATACGGGCGAAAATTCTTCCAAACTTACCGATAAAAAGAAGATTGTTGTTCTCGGAGCAGGTCCTATCCGTATAGGTCAGGGTGTTGAGTTTGACTACTCGACTGTTCACGCCGTTACAACCATAAAGAATTCGGGCTATGAGGCAATAATTATAAACAACAATCCCGAAACTGTTTCTACCGACTATACAACTGCAGATAAGCTTTATTTTGAGCCTCTTACCCCTGAGGATGTAATGAACATTATTGAGTTTGAAAAGCCTGAGGGTGTAATTGCTTCCTTAGGCGGACAGACCGCTATTAACCTTGCCCAGCCTTTAATGCAGCGCGGTGTCAAAATAATTGGCACTGATTGCGATGCTATTGAGCGTGCCGAGAACCGTGACAGTTTTGAAAAGGTGCTACATGACCTTAATATACCTCAGCCCAAGGGCAGAGCGGTAACAAAAATTGAGGATGGAATTGCCGCCGCGGCAGAAATCGGCTACCCCGTTCTTGTGCGTCCCAGCTTCGTTCTGGGCGGTAGGGCAATGCAGATTGTTGCTAATGAAGAGCAGCTTCGCCATTACCTCAAGACCGCTGTTGAAATTGATGAGGACAAACCTGTTCTTGTTGATAAGTATATTCAGGGTAAAGAAGTTGAGGTAGATGCCATTTGTGACGGCAGGGATGTGTTCGTACCCGGTATAATGGAGCTTGTTGAGCGCACAGGAATTCACTCGGGTGACTCCATAAGCGTATATCCCACCTTCAGTATCTCCGATAAGGTAAAGGGTACCATACTCCAGTATGCAAAAAAGCTTGGTCTGGGCATCGGTATAATCGGTCTTTACAATATTCAGTTCATTGTTGATGAAAATGACAATGTGTTTATTATCGAGGTTAACCCCCGTTCATCCCGTACTGTTCCTTTCCTTTCTAAAGCTACGGGCTACAGTCTTGCCGATATAGCTACCGAGGTTATTATGGGTAAGAGCCTTAAGGAACAGGGAATATTTGATATTTACCCAAATGAGAAAAACCGCTGGTATGTAAAGGTTCCTGTATTCTCATTTAATAAAATAAGAGGACTTGACGCATATCTTTCTCCCGAAATGAAGTCAACAGGTGAAGCCATAGGCTATGACGATAAGCTTAATCGTGCACTGTTTAAGGCACTGCAGGCATCGGGAATGCATCTGCAGAATTACGGTACCGTATTTGCCACAATTGCCGATAAGGATAAGGCAGAGGCGTTGCCCCTTATCCGTCGTTTCTATAATCTCGGCTTTAATATTGAGGCTACACAGGGCACAGCTAAATTTTTAAAGGAAAACGGTATTCGTACACATATGCGCAAGAAAATCAGTGAGGATAGCGAGGAGATACCCGGCGCACTGCGTCAGGGCCATATCGCTTACGTTATAAATACCCGTGATATTGCGGGCGGTACTAATAACGATGGTCAAGAGATTCGTCGCTGTGCAACCGAAAATAATGTAACAATGTTTACTGCTCTTGATACCGTTAAGGTGCTTCTTGATGTTCTTGAGGAAACAACACTTACAATTTCTACTATTGATGCATAAGAGGTAGATAATGAAACAAGGTTTATTTGAAATAACTCAAAACGTTCGCCTGTGCGAAGGTATATACAAAATGTGCCTTCGCGGCGATACATCAGCTATTACTACGCCCGGTCAGTTTATCAATATAAAGCTTGACGGGCTGTATCTCCGCCGCCCCATTTCGGTTTATGATTGCGAGGGGGATACCGTAACCATTATTTATAAGGTAGTGGGTAAAGGTACCGAGCAGATGAGCAAAATGGAAAACGGTACGCTTGATGTGCTAACAGGGCTTGGAAACGGTTATAAAACTGAACTTTCCGGAAAAAAACCACTGCTGCTTGGCGGCGGCGTTGGCGTTCCGCCTCTTTATATGCTTGCAAAACAGCTTATAAATGAGGGGAAAGACGTCACCGTAATTCTTGGTTTCAATAAGCAAAACGAAATCTTTTGCGAGGATGAGTTTAAGGCACTTGGCGCAAGGGTATATGTAACCACCGTTGACGGCTCTTACGGCAGTAAAGGCTTTGTTACCGATATTATGAAGGATATCGACTATACTCATTTTTATACCTGCGGTCCTGAGCCTATGCTTAAAGCCGTTTTTTGCGCTTCGAGTACTTCAGGTCAGCTTAGCTTTGAGGAGCGTATGGGCTGTGGATTCGGCGCCTGTATGGGCTGTTCGTGCAAGACTGTAACAGGCTATAAGAGAATATGCAAGGAAGGTCCTATTCTGTTCAAGGAGGAGATATTATGGTAAATTTAAGCGTTGAGCTTTGCAAAATTATGCTTGATAATCCTATTATCCCTGCTAGCGGTACCTTTGGCTTCGGCTACGAATTTGCCGATATTTATGATATTAACATATTGGGTACTTTTT
>JAZRQA010000004.1:0-2234 GCA_045649505.1 Acutalibacteraceae bacterium | reverse complement strand
TGCTCAAATGTTCCGAACGCCTGCTCAAAGGTAGCTGAATTGTAATTCATAAGTTTACCCTCCCCACTATGCTCTAACGGCATTGGTTGAGCCTGTAAAAGCAACAGGATTTTGCGGCATTGCCGCTTCATCATTTTTTTTGCAAGACTTTTCTTCCAATACAAAGGCGCGCTCTAAAATTTCATCAATCTGCTGTACAGGAATAAATTCGATAGACTCAATAACCGTCTTATCAATATCTGAAAGATTAGTTAGGTTATCCCTTGGAATAAATACAGTCTTAACGCCGCCACGGTGTGCCGCCATTGATTTTTCCTTAAGTCCGCCAATAGGCAAAACCCTACCGCGTATAGTAATCTCGCCCGTCATAGCAATATCGCGGCGTATTTTTTTACCTGTAAGGGCCGACACAAGCGCGGTGGTAATAGCAACACCCGCAGATGGGCCATCCTTAGGCACAGCCGCCTGAGTAGCATGGATATGAATATCCTTTGTCTTATAAAAATCCGAATCTATTCCCAATTTTTCAGCATTTGAGCGTACATAGGTTACCGCCGCGTGTGCAGATTCCTTCATAACATCGCCAAGACTACCCGTCAGTTCAATCTTACCTGTGCCCGACATTACGCCAACCTCAAGCTGCATTATCTCACCACCCACGCTTGTCCAGGCGAGACCGTTTATAAGTCCGACCTCGTCCTGCTCACTGATATAATCAGGACGATATTTCTTGGGACCTAGCAATTCTTCAACTGTCGTTGCATTTACTGTTACCTTTGCAACACCGTCCTGCACAATCATTTTGGTTGCCTTTCTGCAAAGAGAGGCTATAGTGCGCTCAAGACGACGTACACCCGATTCCCTTGTGTAGCTGTCAATAAGGCAGTAAAGTGCATCATCGGTAAATTTACAGGTTTTGCCGTTTAAACCGTGAGTTTTAAGCTGACGCTTTAGTAAATGATTTTTTGCGATATTAAATTTTTCATCCCTTGTATAGCTTGAAAGTTCAATTATTTCAAGACGGTCATAAAGAGGTGCAGGAATAGTATCGGTTACATTAGCGGTTGTAATAAACACAACCTTGCTTAAATCGTAAGGCATATCAATATAATGGTCGGTAAAGGTAGAGTTTTGCTCGGCGTCAAGCACCTCAAGCAGCGCAGCTGAGGGGTCTCCTTTATAATCGCGGCCCAGCTTATCTATCTCATCAAGCAGAATAAGGGCATTACTGCTACCCGCTTGCTTTACTGCATTTATTATTTTACCGGGCATTGCACCAATATAGGTTTTTCTGTGACCGCGAATTTCTGCCTCGTCACTGACACCTCCAAGGGAAACCCTTGCAAATTGTCTACCCATACATTCGGCAACAGTTTTTGCAATAGAGGTTTTTCCCACTCCCGGAGGACCCACAAGACAGATTATCTGTCCCTTTATTTCGGGGACAAGGTTATATACACACAGCATTTCTAAAATACGGTCCTTAACCTTTTGCATACCGTAAAAATCGCGGTTGAGAATTCTTTTTGAACGGTTTACATCGGTAGAAACCTTGGTGCAGAAATTCCAGGGAAGAGATATGCAGGTATCAAGAAAATTACGCACAACAGTAGCCTCATGCGAGCCTTGAGGCATTTTTAAAAGCTTATTTATTTCAGTAAAAAGTTTATCTTTAATTTCACTCGGGGCATTAAGGGAGTCAACCTTTGCACGGTACTCATCAATTTCATCGCCCTCGTCATCACCGTAAAGCTCATTGTTAATAGCCTTTATTTGCTCACGCATATAGTATTCTCGCTGATGCTCATCAAGAGACTGTCTTACCTGCGATTCAATACGGCTATCAATGGCGATAACCTCACTTTCCTTGTTAAGCAGTTCAATTACAGCTTTTGCTCGCTTAATAGGATTCAACTGTTCAAGAATAAACTGTTTATCATCCACGGGTGCTGGAATATTCATTGCAATGTAGTCGCACAAAAACGGCAATTTGTTTTCCGCCGCTACCGCAAGACCTATATCGGGAGATATTTTGGCACCGATAGATGCATAACGGTCAAAGGCATGCTTAATTTTACGCACCACCGCCTCGTTATACACATCACGACGGTTAATGGGTTGTTCAGAACAAAGGGCAATATCACTACGGTAAAAAGAATTGCCCTCATGAAGATTTAAAAGCTGAGCTCGCTGAACGCCCTCTACCAATACCCTTACATCGGTATCGGAAATTT
>JAZRQA010000003.1:0-6757 GCA_045649505.1 Acutalibacteraceae bacterium | reverse complement strand
GCTTTCAAATAAAGCTTTTCGAAAAACCGCTACACATAGCGGTTTTATGTAAATAATCCTTGATTATTTATGCCGACATCATTGCAATGAAATAGGTGAAATTATTTTTATAATTTCACGGACAAATTAGAAATTTGTCCGTGAAAAAGCGCAAGTGCGCTTTTTCACCAACCTATATTCATTATAATAAAAAACTGCTGAGACTGGTTACTCAGCAGTTTTTTTATTTCTTCAGTTTGTTTTGAATGTATTTTTCTAAATTTTCGGTGCTTATATATTTTGATAAAAGACTGACAAAAGCCTTTTTGTTTTTTACGCCAACCTTTTTAAAGATTATACCCGAACGGTAGCGCACCGTCTGAATGGCGATAAAAAGCTCCTGTGCAACCTCCTGTTGGTTTTTGTTCTGCAGAAAAAGCAGAATCATCTTTAAATCCATATTCCCTGAACTTGCAAGCATTCTTTCGATGGATAAAAGCACGTGCACAATAGGATCGTAAAAATCTGAACTCATCTTTTTGGGAATGGGAAAAATGCGTGTGCCGAGGTTATCCAAAGCAGCACCGTATTCATTTGTATTGCAGGGTAGGTTATTTGTAGTTAAGCGAGGATGCAAGAACATTCTAAGGGTCATAGAAACAGTCTGTGCATACTCGCGACTTTTTGCAAGACTTCGATACATTGTGATAATCGCATGGTTAATGTATTTTGAATCGTAACTTGTAGAAGTAATAGGGGTGTGATAAACCTGCGATAAAATACTATTCATATAAGATATAATAAAGGTTCTTTCAATATAATCGGGGTCGGTCTCTTTGAGTCTTTCAATAAGATAAATTGCTGTCATATCGTTTGGACAAATAATCGATTCATATTTATCCCTTTTCTCAAAAAATTCGTCAAAGCAATCATCAAGGGATTTAAAACGGAAGTATACATCGTCCTCGTTGAAATCGGATAATAATGAATAAAATTCACTTATCTTCGAAATATCAGTATTTCTTGTCGATGCGCCGAAATATGCCATTTTGGTTCTTTTGTGTTGGTTTAGGTAGGAAACGATTACCGCAACCGTGTTTTGAGTATCCCCGCCTAACGAACTGTAATGGCAATCGGGCAACTGGTTTGAGGAAGCTATAACAAATACGGGAACACAGTGCTTGTTGCAAAAGCGTATCGTTGCGGTATGCTCAGGAAGCAGTTCGGTAGGGATAAGTAAAACAGCCTCAGGATCTTTTAAAATAAGCGAAATATCCTCGGAATAATTTATCAATTCAAGGTCTACCTTTTTCTTGCGCAGATAAGGTAGTATTTCGTCGGTTTTATCAAGATGTGTAAGAAAAGGGCTGGAATCCTTGTGATTCAGCAATATCCATAGAGCCATGTTTCCATCTCCCTTCGTGGGGTTTATTATATTATATGATAATATTATTTTTGCATAAAGTCAACTGTTTTTGTACATAATTTCCATATTTTCCCGATAACCGTTAGCAGGGGCAAAAAAATCTAAATTTTAGAGAATTTATTCTCAATAACGGATAATTTGCTTGTCAAACATCTTTTGACAATGTAAAATAAGAATGCAAGAATTTATACTTTTCAAGGAGGAAAAGAAAAAAATGAAAAAGTTTACAAGAATTCTGTCAATCGTGCTTTGCGCGTTTATGGTGCTTACACTTTGCGCCTGCGGCAGTGAAACGCAGTCAGGTACAATGGTTGGCTTTGATGATGAAACCGCATCTATCGCAGGTAGCGGGGAAAGCGGAAAACCTGATGAACATGCGAGCGTAGCCGTTTCCGGCAACACAAGCAGTGCTACAGGGGAAAGCAAGGTTATTATGACCGGCTCTGATCCCTTTGCTAAGATCCCCAAGCATTTAAGAGGAACAAAGGTTGTCTTTGCCCATTATGGCGATGAAGGCGCTTCAGAGTACCAGAAGTTAGGTAAATCCTTCGAGAAAAAGACAGGCATCAAGGTTGAGTGGAAGACCTTCAACCAGGGCGAGTATGTTGCTCAGGTTGCCAAGCAGATAAACGGCGGTGCCGCTCCTGATATTATAATATGTACTGATACCTTCCCGAGCTTCTTGGAAATTGCTCAGCCGCTTCAGAACATAGTTGATTTAACAGATGATTTCTGGGATGATAATTTAGTTAAGATCGGTACCGTAGGCGGCAACTCCTATATGGTAAACAGCCTTAACAGTGTATGGAATTCCATTTATATGGTTTTCTACAACAAGGAGTTATATAAATCTCACCGAATCAAGACCCCTGGCGATTACTATAAGTCCGGCGAATGGTCCTATGAGAATTTAAAGAAATGTCTTGTGGATGTAACCAAGATAGGTAAAACAGGTGGATGGATCGATTCCCACGCTATGAACATTGCTCTTGGCACCTCTGTTATCCAGTATGATGCCGACAAGAAAACTTTCTATTCAAACAACGATAAAACTGTTGATGCAATACAGTTCGTTGCACAGGCTTATAAAGAGGGTCTGTGGACTAACGCATTCTGGGAAACCTTCAACAACGGTAGCACAGGTGTAAATGTAGGCTCTGCATGGGGTACAAAGTATAACGGTTGGTTCGAAAATGCTGACGATAATATGGTAGCAGCAGTTCCGCTGCCTACTACTTATAAGGGTAAGACTCTTAAGACTGCAGCCAATGTTCGTGGTTACGGTATTGCCAAGGGTGCTAAGAATCCTCAGGGTGCCGCTTACTTCCTGCGCTACTATCTTGACTATGAGTATTATGATGATGCAGGCGCAAATGTATTCAAGAATAAAAGCCTTGAAAAAGTATACTTTGACGATGTAATACCTCAGGCTAAGAAGAATGGCATTAACTACGACTTCACAAACCTGTTCTCTATCTACAGTGACAGCTATTCCAGCTGGCAAAAGGAAACTGAGCGTAAAGATCCGGCTCAGATTCCCGGTATTGTTAAATCACAGAATAACGTTACTGATAATGTTGTTAAAAAGGCAAACGAGAAACTTAACCAGTACAAATAGTATCTTATTATAGGGAACGGCCTTAGTGCCGTTCCGTCTTCACAAAAGCATATAACCATTTAAATCTATAATAGGAGGAAAAAAATGCGCAAAATCCTCGCCATTGTCCTCTCGGCGATATTACTGCTTTCCGTTGTGTTTGCAGTGCCTTTATCTGCTGTTGCGGAGGAAAATACATATTATTATAATGAATTCGACTTCAGCGAATCACAGTATCCTGGCAACCATCTGTATAATGCTACCTTGGTAGATGATGCAGATGCAAGCCACGGTAAAGCAGTAAAGTTTACATCAATAAAAAATAATAGCAATAGGCATGCATCCTCTTGCATTAGACTTGTTGATGAAACTGGTGCTAATGACGGTCAGCTTTGGCTTAAACCCCAAACAACATACCGTATTTCCTTTGATATTAAGGTTGTGTCGTCAACATCTGGCACGGTTGCTGTAGGTGTTAAGAATCTAAATAACGGTAATATTCCGCAGAGTTCTACTACGACCTTCCATAGTCCTACAAACTGGCAAACCAGTTCACTTTTAGATCAGGGTTACGTTCGCAAAGAAATTACATTTACTAATTCTACTAATGACACTAATAGAAGACTACTTTTCTTTGTTTACACCACTAACACTGCAAAAACTGATTATGCTTGTGAAATCTACGTTGATAATATTGTTATTGCCGAGAAAACCACATTAACCTATTCGGGCGCAGATGCTACAGGTCTTTCCACCACCGCATATGCTGACGATACCTATGAAGAGATTTTAGGCGCACAAGCAGGTAAGTGGTATCTTGATGAAGGACGCACTAAGCCTGCAACAGGTATTATCAACGCTAAAAGCGTGACTCTTTACCGCGAGTTTGAGCATTATAATGAAATCGACTTCACCGAGAGCGGCTATGAAGGCAGCGATCATAAAAATAATGATGATGTTGTTTTAACAGCTAATGCCGATGCGACACACGGCGCCGCAATGAAGTTTACAACTGTGCGCGTATATTCTCAAAGAGCACGCGCCAGAGCTATAAGGCTTGTTGATAATGCAGGCACATCAGCGTTTGTGCTGCAACCCTCAACAAAATACCGTGTTACATATAGTATTAAGGCTGTTAATGCTCCTTCAAGCTTTAATGTCGGCCTTTATCTTGTAACGCATAATAATACCGCTATATCTACTTCTACACAAACCAATAATCCCAATTATTCTCATACATATACATCCTCAAATATATCAAGCAGTTATACTACCAATTCCTTTGTGTTTACCTCGTCTGCTGATGAGAATGTAAAGGTGTTAATGGGACTTTACTGCAGTAGCGCTGATATAGCTTCAACCGATGTAACAGGTTGCGAGATTTACATTGATAACATTGTAATTGCTCAGCAAACCTCTATAACCTATTCTGGCGCAGCTGCTACAGGTCTTCCTACAACCGCAAATTACAAACACGATACCTATGAAGACATTTTAGGCAGTGCGGCGGGTAAATGGTTCTTGAATGAAGAATGTACTAAGCCTGCAACAGGAATTATCAACGTTAAAAGCGTAACTCTTTACCACAAGATTGACTATTATAATGTAATTGACTTCACGGAAAGCGGTTATGCAAACGGTGGCAATGTTGCCGAAGCCAGCACTGTTGTATTAACACCGAATGCCGATGCTACATACGGTGCCGCAATGAAATTTACTTCTTTGCGTGTATACACTCAAAGAAATCGTGCAAAAACTTTAAGATTCGTTGATGCTGATGGCACTGCAATGCTTCAATTACAGCCATCAACAAAATACCGCGTTACCTATAATATTAAGGCTGTTTCAGCACCCGAGAGTTTTTATGTTGGTCTCTATTTTGTAACCAACAATAATCCCACTCCTGGTGGAACACAACCTTCCTACACGCATCAGTATACAACTGCAGCTATGGGAAGTGCTTATAACTCTAATGCGTTTGAGTTCACTTCACCTTCAACTGCTAATACAAAAGTATTACTTGGAATTTTCAATGCAGCAAGCTCTCCCGATAATCTCGCAACAGAGATTTATATTGATAACATTGTAATTGCTCAAGAAACTACCTTCACCTACCAGAATGGTGACGGTATTGACGGACTTCCCGCAACCGCTTGGGCTAATCAGACCTATGAAGAGGTTTTCGATAGCATTGCAGGCGTTAATGCTATGGTTTATACCGATGCCGCTAAGCAAAATAAGGCTACAGGCGTTATCGGTGCTAATGCAGTTACCTTATATCCTAAGGTAACACAACCTAATATCATTGATTTTGAAGAGGCTGTATATGAAGGTAATCCCTCAAAATCTATGACTAGTATTCAAAAGGTTGCAACAGCCGATGCAAACGGCGGTGCTGCAGGTAAGGTAACAACCGTTTCCTATGCAAGTGATAAAAACCTTGCCTCTATGAAGCTCGCTAACTTTAGCGGTAATGGCTATTTGAAACTGCAAAAGGGTTATATGTATACAATAACCTATGATATTAAAACAGTTAAGGCTGATGTTGACTTTACTGTCGGCATAGCTACTACTGCAAATTCATCCACCTCTGCTTATACTTCAAGCAACAAGGATGCTCAGGTTATAAATAGCCACAGTAAATTTACTGCTACCTCTAAAAACCCTGCAACCTGGCAGAGTATTCCCGTAAAGGGCCAGTTTACGGCTAAAAATTCGGGCGAAGTCCTTTTAGTTATTCAGCAAAAGGAAACACAAAGCAGTGCCCTTTCAAATCAGGAAATATATATAGATAATATTCAAATAACCAAGCTTGTTAGCCGTGACATCGTTTTACATTTAAATAACGGTGAGGCTGACACAACTGCAAGCGTTGCGCAGTACTCTAAGTTTGAGGATATTAAAGCTCCCACTCGTGAAGACTATATTTTCACAGGCTGGTTCCGCAATGAATCCCTTACCGTCCTTGCACAGGGCGATGTAGGCTCTACTACTGAAATCTGGGCAGGCTGGGTAAAAAGAGTTTCTTATACCTCAGTTACCTTTGATGAGTCTAAGCTTTCATTCTCCTCAACAGGTAACGATAGCTGGCAGATGGTTATAAAGAGCACAGGAAAAACTGCTGAAATTGCTGCAAGAAGCGTTGAAATTGCTTCTACCGAAGGCAAATATGGCTTTAAAACAAACGCTGCTCATTTTACCCGCGCTCGAGAGCTTGAAAGACCCCATCCCGCTAATTTAAGGGTATATTCTACCTCTCCTGTAATTGATGGCGCATTCCTGATGGATACCTACAGCGCCTATGATATTACCTTTGATTACCGTGTAGATGCTAAACCTACAGATGTCCTTTACTTTAATGTTTTAGGCGTATTCCCTGCAGGTAGCCCCGGTAATCCTATGAACAGCAAGTACGAGCGTACAAGAATTCTTGCCTACGCTATAGAATCAGTAAGTGATGTCAAAGACTGGAAAACAGTTACCTGTACCTTCTATACTAATAGCAATAAGCTAATTCCCCATATTACCCTCGTAAGCTCTACAACCCGAGAGGCTAAAAATGTAGATGTATGGGTTGATAATATCACAGTTACTAAGCGTACCGATGTTAAGAGGGTATCCTTTAATACAAACGGCGGAAATACCCTTTCCGATATGAGTGTTATCATAGGTACCGTTCCTCCTGCGTTCCCTGTTCCCACTAAAGCGGATAAATCCTTCGCAGGTTGGTTTACCGACGCTGCGTGTCAGGTACC
>JAZRQA010000002.1:0-9469 GCA_045649505.1 Acutalibacteraceae bacterium | reverse complement strand
ATTATTTGTTCCATATCGGTTCTCCCCTATATAGTTAAATTAACCGATAACACAAAGAACTGCGCCTGTTTCAACGGTTGCGCCCTTTGTTACTGCAACGCTTGCTACGGTACCGTCAACAGGGGACATAATTTCGTTCTCCATCTTCATAGCCTCAAGCACCATTAGAACATCACCCTTCTTAACGGCCTGACCTGCGGTTACATTAACTGCAAGAATATTACCGGGCATAGGAGCACTAACAGTTTCACCGCCTGCAGGAGCGGCTACGGGAGCTGCAGCAGGAGCAGGTGCTGCTACAGGTGCGGGAGCGGGGGCTGCGGCAGGAGCGGCTACGGGAGCTGCGGCTGCAATTTCTGCACCGTTTACTTCTTCGATAACTACTTCATAATTTGTTCCGTTTACATTTACATTATACTTTTTCATTTTTATCACCCTTATATTTTTTTAATTGATAATATACGAATACCCGTTACATCGGTACCCAGCTCTTCGGCTATTGCTGCAGAAATTGCGGCAACAACTTCGCCACGGTTGGCAATTGCTTCCTTAGTAACACCGAGCGCAGGTGCACAAGTAGCGTGGGCTGCCGTTACCTCTTTATCCTTATTGTTTGCAGCACGGCAAAGAAGGCTTATTATCTTGCAAAGAAGAACAATGCAGATAAGACCGATAAACACGGTGCCTATTCCCATAATTACAACAAATGCGTTTGAAACTTCTCCCATTATTTTTTCGCTCCTTCCCGAAAAAAATATCATTTTCTAAGCTTTTTTGCAAAAAGCCTAAATCAAAGTTATTATACTACATTTTTTAAATTTTAGCAATATCTTTTTATCTAAATTTTGTGTTATTTAGTATATACATTATATAAAAAAATACTATAATAGAAGAAAAACATTGAAATATGGCGAAATTTGTAGTATTATTTCTATGTGCATTTTTTGCACCAAAAAATTAAGGTATGGTGAATTTATGAGGAGAGCAGACGGAATAAGGCTTAAAAACACCGATCCTATGTATACTGTTGCGGCGTACATAATGGATAAGCGGTATGATGCAATGAATATGATAACCATTGACATTCCTGTAGAGCCTATGCAAAAGTATATCAATGATTCGCGAAAGCAGGGCAAGCAGATAAGCCATATGGCGCTGATTTTAGCAGCCTATGTGCGTACTGTTGCCGAATATCCCGAACTCAACAGATTTATTGTTAATAAAAAGGCATATGCAAGAACCGAGTTCCCCGTTGGTATGGTAGTTTTGAAGTCAGGACAGACCGATAACGGCACAATGTCCAAAATGTATTTAGAGCTCGAGGATGATATTTTTACCGTTAATGATAAAATAAACGCCTATGTAGAAGAAAATCGCAAGACCCCTGAATCCAACTCAACCGAGAAGCTAATAAAAACGCTTCTTGGAATACCGGGACTTCTGCCTGTTGGTGTGGGGATTTTTAAATGGATGGATAAGCACGGTTTGCTGCCGAAATCTATTATTAAGGCAAGTCCCTTCCACGCAGGTCTTGTTATTTCCAATCTTGCAAGTATAAGGACAAATCATATTTACCACCACTGCTATGAATTCGGTACCACCAGCGTGTTTATAACAATGGGTAACACCCGTGAGGTACCCAAACGCCGTGGCGGTGAAATATATTTTGAAAAATGTATGCCTATGGGCGTAGTTATGGATGAAAGAATATGCTCGGGCAGTTATTTTGCCATAGCCTTCAGGCGTTTTAAGAGTTATCTTGCCGATCCCACACAGCTTGAGGGACCACCCAAGGTAGTAAATAAGGATTTTTAGGTTATACCCCCTTGATTTTTGGGGAATAATGGTATAAAATATTATTGTAAATTTAGCGGTAATTTTACCGCAGTAAACGGAGGAAAAAATATGTTAGTTTCTGCAAAAGAAATGCTTACCAAGGCAAAGGCCGGTAAGTACGCTGTAGGTCAGTTCAACATTAACAACCTTGAATGGACCAAGGCAATTTTAAACACTGCACAGGAGTTAAACTCTCCCGTTATTCTCGGTGTTTCCGAGGGTGCGGGTAAATATATGTGCGGCTACAAGACCGTTGCCCAGATGGTTAAAGGTATGATTGATGAGCTTAACATCACCGTTCCCGTTGCTCTTCACCTTGACCACGGCAGCTACGAGGGTGCCAAGGCTTGCATCGAGGCAGGCTTCTCCTCTGTAATGTTCGACGGTTCTCATTATCCTATTGAGGAAAACATTGCAAAGACAAAAGAGCTCGTTGAGGTTTGCGATAAGCTTGGTCTTTCTCTTGAGGCTGAGGTTGGTGCTATCGGCGGCGAGGAAGACGGTGTTGTAGGCAACGGCGAGGTTGCAGACCCCAAGGAGTGCAAAATGATTTCTGATTTAGGCGTTACAATGCTTGCCGCAGGTATCGGTAACATTCACGGTAAGTACCCCGAAAATTGGGCAGGTCTTTCCTTTGATACTCTTGATGCTATTCAGCAGCTTACAGGTGATATGCCCTTAGTTCTTCACGGTGGCACAGGAATTCCTGCCGAGATGATTCAAAAGGCTATTTCCCTTGGTGTTTCAAAGATTAACGTTAACACCGAATGTCAGCTTGCCTTTGCCGCTGCAACAAGAGAATATATTGAAGCAGGCAAGGACCTTTCGGGTAAGGGCTTCGACCCCAGAAAGCTTTTAGCCCCCGGCTACGAGGCTATTAAGGCTACCGTTAAGGAAAAGATGGAGCTCTTCGGTTCTGTTGGTAAGGCCTAAACTTAAAAGTTTTTGGCACCTGTCACATTTTGTAGCAGGTGCCTTATATTTTTCTAGGAAGTGTAATTATGAAAATAAAAAAATTGGTTATTGCGGCACTTTTCGCCTCAATAACCTGTATTGCAACTTTAGTGCAGCTTCCTTTGCCTTTAGTTGGTTACATAAATTTAGGCGATTGTTTTGTACTCCTTGGCGCATGGATTTTGGGACCTGTTTACGGTGCCGCCGCGGCAGGTGTAGGCTCTATGCTTGGTGATATTATTTCGGGTTTTGCCGCTTATGCGCCCTTTACCTTTATTATTAAATTTGCAATGGCGGTTGTTGCCTATTATGTTGTGGGAAAAGAAAGACGCCTCTCCCCTTGTATTGCAAGACGAATCCTCGCGGCACTCTTAGCAGAAATTGTAATGGTTTTAGGATATTTCCTAACCGAGTGCTTTGTTTTCGGATTAGGTCTTGGCGCCGCCGCCTCTATCCCCTACAACTGTCTGCAGGGTGCAGCAGGAATAATCGCCAGCGTATTGTTATTTATTCCCGTTGGTAAGATTAAGGTGTTTAAAGAACTGTAAAAAAATTCCCCTTAACGAAAGGGGAATTTTTTTATTTAAGAAGCCTTCTTTCTCAACTAATTGTCTAATTTTTATTACACTTTCCTTTTCCTTGCAGTGAAGGCGTATATAGATACTCCGAGCAACCAAAAAACGGCTAAAAAACACCCGCAGAAAATTCTGCGGGTGTTTTTGTTCTAACCTTAAATTAAGCCTTTTTTAGTAGGCGATGCCTTGGGCAATCATAGCCTGAGCAACCTTTTCAAAGCCTGCGATATTTGCACCTGCTACGAGGTCACCATCCATACCGTACTTCTTGGCTGCCTCGAAGGAGTTTTTATAGATGCCTTCCATAATCTGATGGAGCTTTGCATCAACCTCTTCTGCAGTCCAGGAGTAGCGCATAGAGTTCTGGCTCATTTCAAGACCTGATACGGCAACGCCGCCTGCATTAACAGCCTTAGAAGGAGCGATAACAACCTTGTTTGCTTTAAGGTATGCAACAGCCTCATCAGTTGTAGGCATATTAGCAACCTCAACATAATATTTAACGCCGTTAGCTACGATGTTCTTAGCATCATCTATGCCAACCTCGTTCTGGGTAGCGCAAGGCATAATAACATCAACCTTCTGCTCCCAAGGACGCTTACCTGCAAAGAAGGGAACGCCAAACTTATCGGCATAATCCTGAACCTTGTCACGGCCTGAAGCGCGCATTTCAAGGAGGAAGTTTATCTTTTCTTCGGTACTGATACCGTCAGCATCATATATGTAACCGTCAGGACCGGAAATGGTAACTACCTTACCGCCCAGCTCATGAACCTTCTTAACGGTACCCCAAGCAACGTTACCGAAGCCCGAAACTGCAAAGGTCTTGCCCTTGATATCCTCACCGAAGGACTTGAGCATTTCAACGGTATAATAAACTGCACCAAAGCCTGTAGCCTCAGGACGGATAAGAGAGCCGCCGAAGGAGAGGCCCTTACCTGTAAGAACGCCTGTAAACTCGTTACGCAGTCTCTTGTACTGACCGTAGAGATAGCCAACTTCGCGGGCACCTACGCCGATGTCACCTGCAGGAACGTCGGTATCGGCACCGATATGCTTAGAAAGCTCGGTCATAAAACTTTGGCAGAAACGCATAATCTCACCGTCAGAACGGCCGCGGGGGTCAAAGTCGGAGCCGCCCTTACCGCCGCCCATAGGAAGTCCGGTAAGACTGTTCTTAAAGGTCTGCTCGAAGCCTAAGAACTTCATAATGGAAGCATTAACGCTGGGATGGAAACGAAGACCGCCTTTGTAGGGACCGATTGCGGAATTGAACTGTACACGGAAACCGCGGTTAACCTGTACCTTACCTTCATCATCTACCCAGGATACGCGAAAAGAAATCATACGCTCGGGCTCGCACATACGCTCGATTATTCCGTTCTTTTCGTAGGCAGGATTCTGTGCTATAACCGGCTCAAGAGATTCAAGAACATCTCTTACAGCCTGTAAAAACTCAGGCTCACCACTGTTTCTGGCGCTTACATTTTCGTAAACGCGATTTAAGTACTCACTCTTAAAATTGCTCATAGGTATTCCTCCTTATATTACCGCGGCACGAGTCAGCCTAGTGACAAGGTCGACAGTTTTAAAAAAAATATGCAATATTATAACATTTCATCACGCTAAAGTCAAGAAGTACGATATTATTTTTCAATAAATTCCAAAAGATAAAGCAGGCTTCATAGCCTGCTTTATGAAAATTGTTTATAAATTGGCATACTGACCATCGGCAATAAGCTTCGCAAGAGCATCAACAACGGCCTGTTTGTCCTCTTTGTATGTAACGCCGTACCACTTATCCTCAGCAACGAGAACGCATACCTTCTTGGTACCGTCATCTATAAGACGGCTTACAACAGCAGGCAGATAAAACTCACTCTTAGGCACGGTCAGCTTTTCATTTAAAAACTCAATAAAATCGTGTTCAAGATATTCAAAGATATCGGGAGTAAAGCCCCACAGATTCATAGAAACCACGGTATCCTGCGCAAGGTCTATCCAGGTTGCGCCATCATCCTCGGTATACTTGCAATCGGCAATTTTAGTGCGCTCCTCAACCTTCGCTAGCATTCCGTTTTCCACGGTACACACACCGCGCGAAACAGTTCCGTTCTCGGTTAAGGTATTTGCAAGGCGGAAGCCTACCATACAGTAGTGCTCGCTGTCCTTCTTTAACTGATCATATATCTTTTTAAATGCACTTTTGCCGTAATAGTCATCCGCATTGATAACGGCAAAGGGCTCCTTTACCTCGTCACGGCAGGCGAGAATTGCCTGACCCGTGCCCCAAGGTTTACTGCGCTCATCAGGACAGGTAAAGCCTTCAGGAAGGTCATCGAGCTCCTGAAAAACATAGGAAACGGGGAGAATTTTAGAAATACGCTCACCAACGATTTCCTTGAATTCCTTTTCTATTTCGTGCTTGATAACAAACACAACGCGGTCAAAGCCTGCCTCCTTGGCATCATAAGCCGAGAAGTCCAGCATAGCCTCGCCCTTGGGACCAACGGGTTCCATTTGTTTTAGTCCGCCAAAACGGCTGCCCATTCCTGCCGCCATAACAACTAAGGTTGCCTTGAAGCTCATTTCTCCTCTACTTCCTTTACTGACTTATTTTTATCTATAACAACATTGTTTTCCTGCGTAAAGCCTTCGGTGCTTTCCTTCATAAACAAAATTTTTATGGTCATTAAAATAAGCTTTATATCCATTAGGATAGAATACTGCTCAATATAAATAAGGTCCATATTCAGTTTGTCTGCAGGACTTGTGTTATATTTACCGTATATCTGCGCATAGCCTGTAAGACCGCCCTTCACCCTATGACGAAGGTCAAAATCGGGCAGAGCGCGAGTATATTCGTAAACATTTTCGATGCGCTCGGGGCGGGGGCCAACTATCGACATATCCCCGAAAAGAATATTGAAAAGCTGCGGCAGTTCGTCGACACGTATCGGACGCATAATTTTACCCACGGGGGTGACGCGGTCATCGTTATCGACGGTGCCCTTAACCTCTTTTTTATCGGCATCGGGTACCATAGAGCGGAATTTTAATACATTGAACACCTTACCGTCTTTTGTTATGCGGTTCTGCTTAAAGAGCACAGGGCCGCCGTCACAAAGCTTTATAGCAATAGCAAAGCCGAGCATAATTGGCCAGGTAATAAGTATTCCAATGCCCGAAATCGCAATATCCATTGCGCGTTTTATAACCTCCTGCTCCATTGAAAGGCCACGGGAGCGGCACATAAGAACAGGTGTGTCAAAAATTTGAATGCTAGCACTGTTGTTTACAATTATATCGGTGCTGGCAGGAAGAAGATAAACACGTTTGCGGTTGGTGTAGCAATATCTTAGAAGTTCATCCTTAACGGATTTTTCGAAATCGCTTATCATAACCGCCTCGTAAGAGTCAATAAGTTCCTTTATTTCCTCAACGCTGCTACGATTAACCGAAACTCCGCGCTCAATTTTAAAGCGTTCGGGTATTTTGGACATCTTTCGCATAAGCGCCTTACCCGACTTATCATCGGCGAAAATGGCAAGCATTTTACGCGCCGCATAAAGCTTAAAGTATATAAGATTAGCGCAGTAGGACATTACCAACACAACCGCTATCTGATATGCAATACCAAGCACAAACGGCGGTATTACAATAAGGTCGCGGATAATAAGGCTAAGGGCCAGATACATTATAAAGTTTGTAAACAACACCGCTAAAGACAGACTGTATATTATTTCGTGCAGTCGGTTAATGCCTATACGGAAGCCGCCGTATAGCTGGGCAAACACCACAAAAAGGGTAAGATACATAACGAGCACCACGTAATTACCCTTATTGCTAAAGAGTGTATTGGGGTATCTTGACTGCCATACCTCAACAAATCCACAGGTTATCGCCAAAACGGTAAGAGCTTTGACGAAGAACATTATACTTTTTCTAAATTTAATTAAATATTTCATTTTTTCAGCAATTCTTTCACACGGCGCATAGCCTCAACTGTATTCTCGAAACTTGAAAACGCGGTAAGACGGAAATAGCCTTCACCGTTTTTACCAAAGCCCTCACCCGGAGTGCCGACAACGCCTGCATTATGGAGCAGATAATCAAAGAATTCCCAAGAGGACATTCCATTAGGACACTTAAGCCAAACATAGGGTGAATTTTTACCACCTGTGTAGAATATACCAAGCTCATCCATAGTAGCCGAAATAACCTTGGCGTTCTCACGGTAGTAAGCCAGATTTTCCTCGACCTGACGAAGTCCCTCATCGGTAAAAATTGCGGCGGCGGCGCACTGTATAGGCCAAGAAACGCCGTTGAATTTAGTTGCCTGACGGCGGTACCAAAGCTTATACAGGCTTATTCCCTCTCTTTCAAGCTGACGCGGAACTACGGTGTAGCCGCAACGGGTACCCGTAAAGCCTGCAGTTTTGGAAAGCGAGCAAATTTCAATAGCGCATTTTTTTGCACCCTCAATGCAGTAAATACTGCGGGGCAGGTCCTCGGTAATAAACGCTTCATATGCACTGTCATAAAGAATGACCGCATCATTTTTAATAGCGTAATCCACCCAAGCCTTAAGCTGCTGTGCGTTATAAGCACTGCCTGTTGGATTGTTCGGAGAGCATAGATAAATTATATCTGCCTTAATACTCTCATCGGGCATAGCCGCAAAAGCGTTTTCCTTGTTAGAATCGGCATATATGACCTTTCTACCCGCCATAAGGTTTGTATCAACATAAACGGGATAAACGGGGTCGGTTACTAAAACGGTATTGTCCTTATCGAAGATGTCACCAATATTTCCGCAGTCACTTTTAGCACCGTCGGAAATAAAGATTTCATCTGCCGACACATCGGCACCCATCTTTTTATAATAACCGCTTATAGCCTCTCGGACAAAATCATAGCCTTCATACTCGGGGTATCCTTTAAAGGTTTCCTTGCTTGCAAGGTCATCAGCACCCTTTTTCATTGCCTGGACTGCTACAGGAGGCAAAGGCAGGGTAACATCACCTATACCCATTTTAATAATGCTTTTTTCTGGGTGTGCAGCGGTATAGTCACTCACCCTCTTTGCTATCTCTGCAAAAAGGTAGTTTTGCTTAATGTCGGAAAAATGCGGATTTAACTTAGCCATTTATTAACTCTCCTTCAAATACAAATGCGGCGGGGCCCGTCATAAATACCTTCCAATCCTTGGTAACACGTATTTTTAAATCTCCGCCAAGTAATTTTACTGTTATATCGGTATCCGCCTTGCTGATACCGTTTTTAACGGCTGCCGCCGCGGTAGCGCAAGCACCTGTACCGCAAGCCATTGTTTCCCCGCTTCCCCGCTCCCATACGCGCATCTGCAGAGTATTTTCATCAATAATCTTTACAAATTCGGTATTTATTCTTTCGGGGAAAAGTTGGTGATTTTCAAACTTTGGACCTATTTTTTCAATGGGGAAATCACTGGTTTCATCAACAAAAACAACGCAGTGGGGATTCCCAACGCAAACGCCTGTAGCGGTATACTGACTACCGTCAACGGTTATTTCGCGTGCAACAAACTCACCTTGCGCATCAATGGGAATCTGTTCGCTTTCAAAGGTAACCTGCCCCATATCAACGGTGATTTCCTCAACCTTTGAGTTTTCAACCTTTAAATCAAGGTATTTTATACCGCTTAAGGTTTCAAGGGTTATTTTAGTTTTATTTGTAAGACCCTTTTCATAGACAAATTTGCCAATACAGCGGGTTGCGTTGCCGCACATTTTACCCTCACTTCCGTCGGCATTGAACATACGCATACGAAAATCGGCAACATCGCTTTTCATTATAAGAACAATACCGTCACCGCCGACACCCGTATGCCTGTCGGACAAACGGATACTTAAATTCTTCGGATCGGCAATAACATTCTTGGTGCAGTCAAAATATATATAGTCGTTACCTATACCGTGCATTTTAGTAAATTTCATAAATCATCACCCGTAAATAAAAAAGGAAAAATATACATACATTATATAGTATAACTAATTACTCGCAAAAGTCAAGTTTTATAAGGAGGAAAGCATTATTTTTACGGTTATAAGCGTTATTATACT
>JAZRQA010000001.1:0-18200 GCA_045649505.1 Acutalibacteraceae bacterium | reverse complement strand
AATTAGAATATCCCTTTGAGTTATATCAGTTATTGTATTTTAATGTTTGTCCGATAATGTATTCAGGGTATTCGGCATCGACATTTCTTGCAGGCACCTCCGATATAACGGATTTACAAAGACAAACACCCGGTTGGCGATATATTAGACCTGAGATAGGTCACAATATGACTATTACGGTTGCGGTAGAGGTTATTGGTCGTATAAAGGAGGCAGGATGATGAGTAAAAAAATATATATTGCCAATGCGGTGTTTTGTAAGCGCAGTGATACCCTTGCTAATTGGCAGAAAGAAAACCCCGTTCTGTATAAAGGCGAGGAGGCAATTATAGAGGATGCGGATAACGGCGAGTGCCTTAAAATCGGTGACGGCGCAACACCCTTTAATGAGCTTTCATATAAGCTAGGACCTATAGGCCCTAAGGGAGACAAGGGTGATAGGGGTGAGCCCGGTGCAGATTATGTTCTTACCGACACCGATAAAACCGAGATTGCCGAACTTGTTCTCGCGAACTTTATCGATGTTTCGGAGGTGGGACAATGACACAATACGCAGTAATGCCCCTTGTCGACTATACCGCCGCCTGTGATACTATACGCGAAAACACCGCCAATGATGAAGTTATTAAATCGAACGAACTGCCGCAGCGGATAAACGATGTATTTAAGGCAGGGCAGTTTGATATTGTTTCAAATTCCAAGGCCCTTAAAGGGACAGCTAAAGGTATTGATACTGTTGAAATAATCGACACAAGCCCGATAGAGCATGATGTATCCTGCACCGTGGAAAGAAAGAATATTTTTAACGCTGAACTTCAATTATGGCGAAGCTCTGATAGATTTATGCCAAAAGAGGCTATAAAGGTTGAGCAAAATACTAATTATAGAATATCTGTATATGACTATACTATAAAGCACCCTAATTTTGCAGTTTACGGCAATAATACGGGTGTTATATCGGATGGAACAGATACACAAATAGCGGGTCAGGTTTCAACCTTTAACAGCGGAGAATTTGAATATATATGGTTTAGAATGTGGGAAACGATGACACAAACAGGAACCTCGCTGGACAGCGCAGTACAAATAGAAAAAGGTAGTAAAAGAACCGCATACGCGCCGTATATCGAGGATTTATCCATCGCTTGTGTTACAGTTGATGAAACTAAAGAGGAACATCGTGTAAACGCAGACGGAGCTGTTGAAGGTATAAAAAGCCTGTATCCGTCTATGACACTTGTATCCGATACCGAAGGAGTGATTATTACGGCACAATACATTAAAGATATAGACAAGGCTTTTGAAGAAAGGCTTGCCGATATTGAAGCAGCGATTGTAAATAATGATTAAGGAGAAATTTTATGTATCAGATAATTAAAAATGTTATTTCCAGAGGAGGGTACGACCTTAAAGGCGTCCTCGAAAAAATAGATACGCTTTGGGCGCAGCAGCGTTTTACCGATGAGCAGCATACCGAGCTGGTTGCGCTCGCAAGGCAGGGCGCAACGGCGGAAAAAAGCGTTGACCTTGTTTTAAAAATAGCCGAGCTTGAGGCGCGTATACGCACCTTAGAAGGAAAGACCCCTGCCGAGGATTACCAGCAGTATACCGAGGGTAAGTGGTACTATGCGGGAGACACCTGTTCTTTTGAGGGTGCAAACTACATCTGCATAGCCCCCGAGGGCACCGTATGCGTATGGTCACCTGCGCAGTATCCTTTATATTGGCGCAGAAAATAAGGGAGTGAAAAAATGACGTTAAAAGGAATTGCATCTGCTGTCGTAGGCCTTATAGGCAGTGCCATTTCGGTGCTGTTCGGCGGCTGGAGCACAGGACTTTGCACTTTACTTATATTTATGTGCATAGATTATATTACAGGGCTCATAGTTGCGGGGGTGTTTAAAAACTCACCTAAAACCCATAGCGGAGCTCTTGAGAGCCGCGCAGGCTGGAAGGGACTTATAAGAAAGGGTGTTACCCTGCTCACCGTGCTTATAGGCTACCGCCTTGACCTGCTGCTGCGCACCGCGTACATTCGTGATGCGGTAACAATAGCCTTTATTACCAACGAAATAATATCCATTACGGAAAATGCGGGTCTTATGGGTATACCTATGCCCGAGGCAATAAAAAAGGCTATTGATATTTTAAAGGGAGGACAGGAAGGAAAAAATGCCTAAAATATATTTATCTCCAGCGTACCATAAATGGAACCCTTGTGCCATACAGGGTTGCGATGAAACCACACACAACAACCTTTACCTCGATGAGCTTGAGGCTTATCTTAAAGCCTGTGGTATACAGTTTAAGCGCGGCAAGCGCAGAACCCCTAAATCCGCTGAGGACGGCGATGCGCTTATGCTTGCCGCAATAAGTGAGAGCAACGCCTATAAACCCGATATCCACTATGTTTCCCATACTAACGCATTTAACGGCACCGTCAGGGGATATCGACCCATAATATATACGGGTTCAAAAAGCGGTAAAAAGCTGAGCGAAATTCTTATTAAATACCGCAAGCAAATCTACAGCGAGCCCATCACTCTAAACACAAGCACAACCCTTGCCGAGCTCAAGGGAACAACTGCCACCGCATTTTATGAGGAACATATTTTCCACGATAATGTAGAGGATGCTAAATGGTTTCACAACAATTTGCGCAAAATTGCCGAGCACACAGCGAAGGGATTTTGCGAGTATTTTGGAATACCCTTTGTTGACCCCTATGAGAAAAAGGAAACGGTCGGCTCGGGCAAGCTCTACCGCGTGCAGGTTGGCGCATATTCAAAAAAGGAAAATGCTCTAGCTATGGCACAAAAGCTTAAGGAAGCAGGCTTTGATGCAATAATAAAGGAATAATTTCTAAACTGGCGCAAATACTATTTGCGGTGAAAGATATGAAAAAATTACTGATTATTCTTTTTGCAATTACATTAAGCCTTGCTCTACTAACCCTCACCGCTACCGCGCTTTCCAAAATGGGCTCCCGCGGTGAGGAGGTTATTAGGATACAGACGAAGCTTAAAAACTGGGGCTATTATACAGGTAGTATAGACGGTATTTACGGCACTCTGACAAGAGATGCGGTAAAGCTTTTCCAGAAGAAAAATAACCTCACCATTGACGGCGTAGCAGGCAAGAACACCTTAGAGGCTATGGGTATTTTCACATCAACTTCAGCCCCTTCGGGAACGGGCTCTGCCGATTACCAGCTTTTGGCGCGCCTTATTTCCGCCGAGGCAAGGGGAGAGCCTTATACAGGGCAGGTGGCGGTCGGAGCTGTGGTGCTTAATAGGATTGAACATCCATCCTTTCCCGATACAATGGCTGGGGTCATTTATCAGCGAGGCGCCTTTTCCTGCCTTGATGACGGTCAGTGGAATGAACCTGTTGCCGACAGCGCCTACTCTGCTGCAAGGGATGCCATAAACGGTCTTGACCCCAGCGGCGGAGCAATATATTATTTTAACCCCGCTACTGCAACAAATAAATGGATATGGTCAAGACCTCTTATCACCACTATAGGCAAGCACCGCTTTTGCAGCTAAAATAAATAAACAATTATGCAACAACCCGAAGATAAATTTATCTTCGGGTTGTTTTTTGCTGCAATAGAATTTTTATTATTTATTAGATGCTGCCTTACTTATTAGAATAAAATATCATTTTGACTGTTTTTATTGACTTTTAACCTATTTCATTTTATAATTCAAATATTGAGAGAAGGTGTGATAAGTGTCCCTGATAAGCTGTGAAAATGTAAAGCTTTCCTATGAAAATAAGGTGGTATTAAGCGGAGTTTCTTTTAGCGTTAATAAAGGGGACTATCTTTGCATCGTGGGCGAGAACGGCTCGGGCAAAAGTACACTTATCAAGGCTCTTTTAAATCTTAAAGCGGTAAGCGGCGGAAGAATTGATTACGGCGAGGGACTTAAACCCCGTGAGATAGGCTATCTGCCACAAAGTACACTTTCTTATACCGATTTTCCCGCAAGCGTGTTTGAGGTTGTGCTTTCGGGATGTCTGAATAAAATGGGAATAATTCCTTTTTATACAAAAAAGCAGAAAAAAACGGCTGTGACCAATATGCGCAGATTGCATATTGAACAGCTAAAAAACAAATGCTTTGGTGAACTTTCGGGCGGTCAGCAGCAGCGCGTGCTGCTCGCAAGAGCACTGTGCGCCGCAGGTAGAGTGCTTCTGCTTGATGAGCCTACCGTAGGGCTTGACAACAAGGTCACAAGGGATTTTTACGAGCTTATTGCTCAGCTTAATAACGAGGGTATGACCGTTATCACGGTGTCCCACGATATAGCCGCAGCCGAAAAGTATGCAAGCCATATACTGCATCTGCGGAATACGCCCGCGTTCTTCGGCACAGCCGCTGATTATGTTGCGCAAGGGGGCGAAAAGGGTGTTTGATATAGTAACCGAGCTTTTTTCCTACGCCTTTTTGCGCCGCGCTGTAATAGCGGGTATATTTGTTGCCCTTTGCGCCGCGCTTCTTGGCGTAAGTCTTGTGCTTAAAAAATATTCAATGATAGGTGACGGGCTTTCCCATGTCGCCTTCGGGGCGATGGCGGTTGCTACGGCGGCAAACCTTGCCCCGCTGAAAATTGCGATACCCGTGGTGGTGCTTGCCGCGTTTTTACTGTTGCGAATAAGTGCAAGCAGTAAAATAAAAGGGGACAGTGCGATAGCCATACTCTCCACAGGTGCCCTTGCCGTGGGCGTTATGGCGGTGTCCTTCACAACGGGTATGAATGTAGATATTTACAACTATATGTTCGGCAGTATTCTTTCGGTCAGCGGTAGCGATGTTACGCTTAGCGTTATGCTGTGCAGTATAGTTTTAATTCTCTTTGTATTTTTGTATAACCGAATTTTCGCTGTAACCTTTGATGAAACCTTTGCCCGTGCTTCGGGAATAAGGGCGGGGCTTTACAATGTTTTAATCGCTTTGCTTACTGCCGTTACGGTGGTGCTTGGTATGCGGCTTATGGGCGCGCTGCTTATTTCGGCGCTTATAATTTTTCCGTCACTGACCGCAATGAGGTTGTTTAAAAGCTTTCGAAGTGTAACGGTGTGTGCCGCTGCGGTTTCGGTGGGAAGCTTTATTGTGGGAATTGTTTTATCCTATTACTTTAATACCCCTGCAGGCGCGGGAATCGTTTGTGTAAATATCATTGTATTCGGCTTGTTTGCCCTTGCAGGATATATAAAATCAAAGGCTTTGGGAGGCTTTAGAAATGATTAAATTTGATGAAAAAAACAGTATTTTTTATCTCTACACAAAAAATACAAGCTACATTATGGGAGTTTTAAACGATACTGTTTTGGTGCACCTGCACTGGGGCGGTAAGATTACCCACATTGATAGTATTGATACCGTAGTTGCCGATAAAAAACGCCGTCACGCGGCAGTTTCAAGAAGACTTAACGAGGACTACACCGAGGATGTTATTCCGCTTGAATACTCTCCTTACGGTACCACCGATGCCCGTGAGCCCTCTATGGTGCTTCGTTATGCAGACAGGTCGGCTGTTGGAGACTTCCGTTACGATAGTTATGAAATAGTTGAGGGTAAGCCTGCACTTTGCAACCTTCCCTCCACATACTGTGAGTCAGGGGACAGTGTTTCCACCCTTATTATAAAGCTTAGTGATAAACTCAATAACCTCAATTTATATTTGTCCTACAGCGTTTTTGATGAGTACGATGCCATAACCCGCAGCGTGCGCCTTGAAAATGTCGGCAAGGATGATGTAGAAATAGACCGCATATACAGTATGAATGTTGATATCCGAGGTAGGGACTTTGATATACTAACCTTAACAGGTGCTTGGGCAATGGAGCGCTTTGTTTCCCGCGCTCCCCTTATAAACGGAAATGTGAGTATTGAGAGCCTTCGCGGAGTGAGCGGCCATATGCGCAATCCGTTCTATGCCCTTCTTGATAAGGATACTACCGAGACACGCGGCGATGCCTTCGGCGTTAATTTTGTGTATTCGGGCAACTTTATAGGCGGCGCCCAGACCGACACCTACCGTTGCACAAGAGCATTTATGGGCATTAACCCCACCGCGTTCAGCGAAACCTTAAAGAGCTCAGAAAGCTTTACCGCGCCCGAGGTTGTTATGGTATATTCCAATGAGGGTATAAGCGGTATGTCCCGCATTTACCATAAGCTATACCGTGAGCGTCTGTGCCGCGGCAAGTACCGTGATGTGGAACGAGATGTGCTTATAAATAACTGGGAAGGTACATATTTTGATTTTAACGAAGAAAAGATAGTAGATATTGCTACGGCTGCAAAGGAGCTTAACCTTGACCTTATGGTGCTTGATGACGGCTGGTTTGGTGTACGTAACAACGCTAAATGCTCACTTGGTGACTGGGTAGTAAACCTTGAAAAGCTGCCCAGCGGTCTTAAGGGTCTTGCCGAGAAGGTGAATGCCCTCGGTATGCGCTTCGGTTTGTGGTTCGAGCCTGAAATGATATCTGAAAACAGTGATCTTTTCAGAGCCCATCCCGATTGGCGTATGCCCACAGGTAATGTCGAGCCGTCACGCTACAGAGATCAGCTTATCCTTGATATGTCAAGAAAGGATGTTCAGGATTATGTGATTGAAAGCGTGTGCAATGTACTTGCAAGCGCCAATATCGAGTACGTAAAATGGGATTTCAACCGTAATATGTCCGATATGCCGTACGGCGGTACATATAAATATATTGTCGGCCTTTATAGGGTAATGGAGGAGATTATTTCCCGCAATCCTGACGTGCTTTTCGAAAGCTGCGCCGGCGGCGGCGGACGTTTTGATGCAGGAATGCTCCACTATATGCCACAGATCTGGACAAGTGACGATTCCGATGCCGTTGAGCGTCTTTCAATTCAGTACGGTACAAGTATCTGCTATCCCTACAGCGCAATGGGTGCGCACATCTCAGCAGTACCCAATCATCAGACAGGAAGAACTACCCCCTTCGATTTCCGCGCTAATGTAGCCCTGCCCGGTCAGCTTGGATTTGAGCTTGATACCACTAAAATGACCGAGGAGGAAAAACAGCTTTCCCGCGAGGCGGTTGAAAATCATAAAAAGCTGCGCGAGGTATTCCACAAGGGTGACCTTTATAGACTTAAATCTCCTTTTGAGGGTGATACCGTTGCTCTGGAGTTTATCGCGCCCCAAAAGGATAAATGCGTGGTTTGCTACTATGTTCAGCGTTGTCATGTTTCCTCCCCGCGTGAAATAATAAAGCTTCAGGGGCTTGACAGCAATGCGGTCTACCGCGTTGAGGGTACCGATAAGCTTTACGGCGGTGATTTCCTTATGAACTTTGGCCTTGAGTTTGCCCCAAACTGTGATTATAAAAGCGAAATTATTGTTTTAGAAAAGCAATAAACCCGTATATAAGTAAAAAGACATTCCCGTGATTTTCGCGGGAATGTTAATTTTAGCCTACTCCTTTTTTGCAAAACATCATTTATATTTTTTATGGAAAAATAATTGTTGACAAATAGGGGAAAAGATGGTATACTCGTAAAGCCGCATATTGAAGGCTTTTTAAGTTGCGCCTTTTTTAGGGGGGTGCACGCCTTACTGTAGCGAGATCATAATTAAGGCAGGTGCCAAAAGAAATGTACGCAATTATCGAAACCGGCGGAAAGCAGTACCGTGTAGAAAACGGTGACGTTATCTTCGTTGAGAAGTTAAACGCTGCTGAGGGTGAAGAGGTTACCTTTGATAAGGTTATCGCTGTTAAGAACACTACCTTAAAGGTAGGCAAGCCCTATGTTAAAGACGCTTTCGTTAAGGGTACCGTTGTTAAGAACGGTAAGGGTAAGAAGATTACAGTCTTCACCTACAAGCCCAAAAAGGGTAGTGCCCGCAAAATGGGTCACAGACAGCCCTATACTAAGGTACAGATTACCGAAATCGGTTAATTACCTATGACTAAAGTAGAATTTTTCGTCGAACCTGCAGGGTTTATTATATCGGGACATTCCTCGAAAAACGGTGATGATGAGCAAGGTCGTATAGTTTGCTCAGCGGTTTCCTCCGCGGCATATATGACGGCTAACACTATAACCGAAATTATTGGAGATAATGCAGATATAACGGTTGATGAGGCAGAAATGCAGCTCACCGTAAAGGCACCAAGTGATGCTACCCTTGCAGTTCTGGCAGGTCTTAAGCTCCATTTAGAGCAGCTCAAGGGCCAATATCCAAAAAACATTGATGTTATTTCGGAGGTGTAGTTATGTTAAAGATAAACATTCAGTTGTTTGCTCATAAAAAAGGTATGGGTTCTACCAAGAACGGCCGTGACAGTGAGGCTAAGCGCCTTGGCGTTAAGCGTGCTGACGGGCAGTTTGTTCTGGCAGGTAACATTTTAGTTCGCCAGAGAGGTACACATATCCATCCGGGTAATAATGTAGGCCGCGGATCGGATGATACCCTGTTCGCTCTTATTGACGGCAAGGTAAAGTTTGAACGCATCGGCCGTGACCGTAAGCAGGTCAGCATTTACGCTGTAGAGCAGTAAAAATGCCACATCCGGGTGATATTTCACCCGGATTATTTTTTTATATATACACATACTAATTCCAAAAACGGAGAGAAATTATGTTTGTAGATATAGCAAATATACACTTAAAGGCGGGCTGTGGCGGTAACGGCGCTGTTTCCTTTCATAGGGAAAAATATGTTGCGGCTGGCGGACCTGACGGCGGTGACGGTGGCAGAGGCGGTAACATCCTTTTTGTGGCAGACGATAACCTGTCCACTCTTGCGGATTTTCGCTATAAGCGCAAATACTGCGCCGAAAACGGCCAAAACGGCGGTGCTTCACGCTGTACCGGTAAACGCGCCCCCGACCTTATTATAAGGGTCCCCCGCGGAACCCTTATAAAGGAGCAGGAAACAGGTAGAATTATTGCCGATATTTCGGATAGTGAGCCTGTTGTAATAGCCAAGGGCGGTAACGGCGGCTGGGGAAATCAGCATTTTGCCACCTCCACTCGTCAGGTACCCCGCTTTGCTAAGGCGGGCAACCCCGGTGAGGAGCTTGATGTTACTTTGGAGCTTAAGCTTCTTGCAGATGTCGGACTTATTGGATTTCCGAATGTTGGAAAATCCACACTTGTTTCGGTGGTAAGTCAGGCAAAGCCCAAAATCGCCAACTATCATTTTACTACCCTTACCCCCGTGTTGGGCGTTGTATCACTTGGTGAGGGCAGCTCCTTTGTTATGGCTGATATTCCGGGCCTTATTGAGGGCGCAGGCGAAGGCGTGGGACTCGGCCATGAGTTTTTACGCCATGTTGAGCGTTGCCGAATGCTTCTCCATGTGCTTGATATTTCGGGAAGTGAGGGCAGGGACCCTATCGAGGATTTTGAAACTATAAATAAAGAGCTTGCTGTGTTCAGCGAGGAACTAAGCAGTCGCACACAGATAGTTGTTGCAAATAAATGCGACCTTGTTGAAGAGGAGCAAATCGAGGAATACCGTAAATTTTTTGAGGGTAGGGGCTATCAGTTTTTCCCCATAATGGCGGCAATTTCCGAGGGCACAGGCGAGCTTATAAACGCCGTTGCGGCTGAACTTGCAAAGCTGCCTCCCGTTAAGCGATATGAGCCCGAGGCGGCGCCCGCGGTTGACTACACAATGCCTTCAAACAACCGTACCTTTAATATTCGCGTAATTGAGGGCGTGTATATGGTTGAGGACGCCCCCTGGCTTTTAAAGGTTATGGCAGATATCAACCCCGACGATTACGAATCCTTGCAGTACTTTGAAAGGGTACTCAGAAGTTCAGGTATTATTGACGCTCTTGTCAAGGCGGGCGTTAAAGAGGGCGACACCGTAAGTGTTTACGATGTTGAGTTTGATTATGTTCCGTAGGGAGAAAATATATGAACGCTAAACAACTTAATCCCGCCGCCCTCGCCTTTGTGGGTGATGCAGTGTACGGGCTTCTTGTGCGTGAGCGGCTCAGCAGCGTTTCCCGTCCTTCGGGAGAACTGCACCGCCTTTCGGTAAAGCTTGTAAGTGCCGCTGCACAGGTTTCTGCCTTTAAGCTTATCGAGCCACATCTTTTAGAGGAGGAACTGGAAATTTTCCGTCGCGGCAGAAATTTTCATACCCATTCAACCCCTAAAAGTGTCACCGTGCAGGAATATCATATTGCTACGGGGCTTGAGGTGCTTTTCGGTTATTTACATATGTGTGGGAATCACATTAGAAAAAATGAACTGTTTTCTATAATATGGAACGAATTTGAGCATAAAATATAGATGTCGGTTTTCCGACATCTATTTTTTTGTTGCAAGGAGCCTTTATGAAAAATAAAATCAAGCGCATTGTTACCGATACCCTTTATTTCACTCTGGGCAGTTTCGTCTATTCCTTTGCCATTACCTGTGTTCTTGCACCGGCGCATATCTCGCCCGGAGGAATAACGGGCGTTGCCACTGTTTTAAATTATCTTTTTTCATTGCCAATTGGTATGACCGCGTTGGTGCTCAATATACCCCTTTTGATTTTAGGCTTTTTAAAGTTTGGTATGACGTTTATTGCCCGCACTGCCGCCGCAACAACTATTTCATCACTACTTCTTGACCTTGTCACATTATTCGTTCCCAAAATACATTTAGAGGGAATCCTTGCCGCAATATTCGGCGGTGTGCTTCTTGGATTGGGGCTTGGTACCGTTCTGCTTCGCGGTGCAACAACGGGTGGTACCGATATTGCCGCAAAGCTGATAAATGCACGGTTTGCCCATATATCGGTGGGGCGGTGTGTTCTGATTTCCGATATGCTGGTTGTTGCCCTTACTGCCACCGTTTACGGTGATATATCAAGCGCGTTGTATTCCGTTGTGGCATTATATGCCTCCTCTCGTGTTGTGGACGGACTGCTATACGGTGCCGACAGCGGTAAATTGATATTTGCTGTAAGCCTTAATACGCAAGAAATTGCAAACGGTATTATGAAGGAACTTAGCAGGGGAGTTACCGTGCTCCCCTCAAGGGGCGCATATACGGGAAAGGCGTCAGGAATGATTTTTTGTGCTGTGCGCAAACACGAGGTTAGCGCCGTGCGCAGAATAATCCATACTGTAGACAATAAGGCTTTTATAATAGTTTGCGAGGCGGGTGAGATACTTGGCGAAGGATTTAAAATAAAATAGTAGGTCTTTTTATAATATCCGATTGACTTTATCACCTTTTTTAGGTAAAATGATAATGTATATAAATATATCTACCGAAAGGACGATAAAAAATGGAACCTAAATATAAACGCGTGCTTATAAAGCTCTCAGGAGAAGCCCTTGCGGGCGAAAAGAAAACGGGTATTGATTTTGATACGGTGCTTAAGGTCTGTGAGCAGATTAAAATTTGCGTTGATATGGGAGTTGAGGTCGCTATAGTTGTGGGCGGCGGCAACTTCTGGCGCGGCCGTTCAAGCGGTAAAATGGACCGCACCCGTGCCGACCATATGGGAATGCTTGCAACGGTTATCAATTCCTTAGGCCTTGCCGATGGGCTCGAGCAGGTGGGCCTTAATGTCAGGGTGCAGACCGCTATTGAAATGCGCCAGATAGCCGAGCCGTATATTCGTAACAAGGCTGTGCGCCACCTTGAAAAGGGTAGGGTAGTGGTATTCGGTTGCGGAACGGGAAACCCCTTCTTCTCAACAGATACCGCAGCGGCTTTACGCGCGGCTGAAATTGATGCCGATGTAATATTTAAAGCCACCAATGTTGACGGCGTTTATGACAGTGACCCCAAAACTAACCCTGATGCTAAAAAGTTTGATACCCTTACCCATAAGGATGTGCTCAGTCGCGGACTGCACGTCATGGACAGCACCGCCGCATCCCTTTGTATGGATAACGGCATTGAAATACTTGTATTTAATTTAAATCAGCCCGAAAATATTGTAAAAGCTATGACAGGTGAGCATATCGGCACAACTGTTAAATAAACATATACAGAGAGGATACTGACTATGAACGAACTTATTAAAGCAACCGAAGCAAAAATGGATAAGACCCTTGCCGCGCTTGATAGAGACTTTGGCGCAGTAAGAGCAGGCAGAGCTAACGCCGCTGTGCTCGATAAGGTCCTTGTTGAGTATTACGGTACACCCACCCCGATTCAGCAGATGGCGGCAGTTTCGGTTCCCGATCCCAGAACTCTGCAGATTCAGCCCTGGGATGCTACAACATTAAAGGATATTGAAAAGGCTATTCAGACCTCCGATATCGGCATCAACCCTCAGAATGACGGTCGCGTTATCCGCCTTACTTTCCCCCCTCTCACAGAGGAAAGAAGAAAGGACATCGTTAAGGATGTACGCAAAATGGCTGAGGACAGTAAGGTAGCCGTTCGTTCGGTTCGCCGTGACGCTATTGAAAAATTAAAGGCTATGAAAAAGGCTAACGAAATAACCGAGGACGATCAGGCAAACGGCGAGAAGAAGATTCAGACCGTTACCGATAAGTTCTGTAAAGAGATTGATGACCTTGCGGCAGCCAAGGAAAAGGAAATTATGTCTATTTAGGGTGAAGTAAATTGGGTTTATTTCGCAAAAAACAAAACGGGGAGCGCAAACTCCCCGTTCATATTGCTATTATAATGGACGGCAACGGCCGTTGGGCGAAAAAGCGTATGCTTCCGCGTACCGCGGGCCATGTAGCAGGCAGTGAGAACTTTAAAACCATTGCCCGATACTGCAATAAAATAGGAATAAAATATCTCACGGTCTATGCCTTTTCTACCGAGAACTGGAAACGCCCCGAGTCAGAGGTGAACGCCATTATGGACCTGCTTCGCGGCTACTTAAAGGATTCGGTGAATTTCAAGGCAGAGAATATAAAGCTGCGCTTTATCGGAGATTTAAAGGCGTTGCCTGAGGATATTCAAACTCTGATGCAAAAAGCCGAAAGGGATTCCGATGAGGCTTCGGGGCTTACCGTGTTTATGGCGGTAAACTACGGCGGTAGGGATGAAATCACCCACGCTGTTCGCCAAATAATAGAGCAGGGCACCTCGGCAGATGAAGTGAACGAGGCGCTTATTTCCTCGCACCTTTATATGGAAAATGTGCCCGACCCCGATCTTATTATAAGACCCAGCGGCGAATACCGCCTTTCTAATTTCCTTATCTGGCAGGCGGCATATTCCGAGTTTTGGTATTCAAATGTGCTTTGGCCAGATTTCAAACCTAAGCATTTAGAAGCGGCTATTGATGCATATAATGGCAGAGACCGCCGAATGGGAGGATTGAGCAAGTAATGAAAGAGCGTGTTATTTCAGGTATAGTTATGGCTGCTATAGTTGTTGGAGTGCTTATTCTCGGCAGTATAGTTCCTTTGATTTTCACGGTTTTTCTTGCCCTTTTAACCGCGGTGTGTGTTTATGAGGTAATGTGGAATACAGGTAGCGTAAGGGATATATTTGCGCTTATCTGGGGTATGCTTTATGCGGTTGTTATTAAGTTTGCCTATTCGGGTTACATAGTATTTTTCGGGCCTGCATATACTGCGCATGCGCTGTCCTCTTACTATAACACCTTATCCTCATTTACAGTAACGGCAATAACCGCAATTTATATGCTTGGTGTAATAATTATTTCCCTTTTCAGGCATAATACCTTTGGATTCAAGGAAATTGCCGTTTCTTTTACCGTCCCCGTGGTTTTGGGCTTTGCCTTTAACGGTATCGAATATCTTTTAGGCAATTTCGGGCACCTTTTCGGCTTCTTCCTTATCTTTAACTTTGCCTGTATGTGCGATATGGGCGGTTATTTTGTGGGAAGAAAAATTGGCAGACACAAACTTGCCCCCATTATTAGCCCTAAAAAGACTATTGAGGGAAGTATCGGCGGCGTAATATTCTCCCTTGTCGCCACTGCAATTATAGTTATTCTTTATAATAAAATAGGCGGTTACAACTATAGCCTTGTTAGGTGGCTTATGGTAACACCTATATTCTGTATTATCGGTATGATAGGTGACCTTTTCGCCTCTGCAATAAAACGAAGTACAGGTATAAAGGATTTCGGTAATCTTATTCCGGGTCACGGTGGTATTATGGATAGGCTTGACAGTGTGCTGCTTATTTCTCCCTGCCTTATGCTGTTCAGTCGGTTAGGAATATTGATATGAATAAAAATCTTGTTATATTAGGCTCGACAGGCTCGATAGGTGTTCAGGCACTTCAGGTTGCAAAGCAAAACGGGTGGAAAGTAACAGGTCTTGCCGCAGGCAGTAATGTCGAACTGCTTGAAAATCAGGCAAGACAGTTTAATCCCGTAACCGTTGCCCTTTTCGACGAAAAGGCGGCAGCAGAGCTTAAAATTCGTCTTGCAGATACCTGTATACGCGTGCTTTCGGGTATACAGGGTGTTTGTGAGGTAGCACAGGGCATGGGTGATATTGTGCTCAATGCCATTGTGGGTATTGCGGGTCTTAAACCTACAGTTTGCGCGCTTACTGCGGGTAAGCAGCTTGCTCTTGCCAATAAGGAAACCCTTGTAACAGGCGGTCATCTTGTTATGGACCTCGCTAAAAGAAAGGGCATAAAAATACTTCCTGTAGACAGTGAGCATTCCGCAATATTTCAGTCCCTTCAGGGTGCGCCTCAGGGCTCCCTTAAAAAAATACTTTTAACCGCATCGGGCGGTCCCTTTTACGGAAAAACAAGGGATGAGCTTATAGGTGTTACTCCTGCACAGGCACTAAAGCACCCTAACTGGTCTATGGGAGCAAAAATCACCATAGATTCTGCTACCCTTATGAATAAGGGTCTTGAGGTTATTGAGGCGGTGCACCTTTTCGGTCTGCCCGCAAAGGATATTGAGGTGCTTGTGCACAAGCAAAGTATTCTTCATTCGGCAGTTGAACTGTGTGACGGTGCCGTTATCGGTCAGTTGGGTACACCCGATATGCGTTTACCCATTCAGTATGCTCTGACATACCCCGAAAGGGCAGACTATGCCTTTGAGAAATTAAGTCTTGCGGATATAGGAACTCTGACCTTTGAGCGTCCCGACACCGAGACTTTTAGATGCCTTCAGGTTTGTATTGATGCCATAAATGCGGGCGGCCTTCGTCCCGCGGCGGCAAACGGTGCTAACGAGGAGGCGGTAAGGTTGTTTTTAGAAGAAAAAATTGAATTTTTGAAAATTGCCGAGCTGGTTGAGGCGGCGGCATTAAATCAAAAAGCAGGGGAAAATTATACACTTGAGGATGTTTTTGCGGCCGATAGGGCAGCACGGGAATATGTACTGACAAACTATAATAACTAATCGAGGTTTCGTATGGAAATTTGGAATAATATTTGGCCGTACCTTGTGGCTGTGCTCCTTTTTTTAGTGCTTATAATAATACACGAATTCGGACATTTTATTGCCGCAAAGCTTTTAGGTGTAAGGGTTAATGAATTCGCCGTAGGCTTTGGCCCGAAGCTTTTTGGGATAAAGGGCAAGGAAACTCACTATAAGGTTAATTTAATACCTCTTGGCGGATATTGCGCTATGGAGGGCGAGGATGAGGAAAGTGCCGACGAGAGGGCTTTCTGTAAAAAGAGACCTTGGCGCCGTCTTATAATAGTTGCCGCGGGTGCAATATTTAATCTTATATTCGGTCTAATAATTGTTGCAATTATTTTAGCTCCGGGTGAGCATTTTGCCTCTACTACTGTTTCGCAGTTTCGTGAAAATGCGGTAAGTTCTAGTTACGGACTTATGGAGGGCGACACCATAGTAGGCGTTGACGGTAGAAAGATATTTACTACCTATGACCTTTCCTATGCCTTTACAGGCGTTAAGGACTCTACTGTTGATATGGTAGTAAAGCGAAACGGCGAAAAGGTGAAGCTCGACGATGTTAAATTCGAAAGCGAACAGGCTGACGGCATCTCTTACCTCACGGTGGATTTCTATGTTGCTCCGATAAAGAAAACCTTCGGTAACTATGTTACGCAAACAATTAACACAACAATATCCTACTGCCGTGTTATTTGGTTTTCGCTTATAGACCTTATTTCTGGAAAATACGGAATAAGTGCAATGTCAGGCCCTGTAGGTGTTACCGTCGCTATTGGCAATGCTGCCAAGCAAAGCCTTAAGAATATTCTTCCTATTATTGCCCTTATAACGGTAAACCTTGGCATATTCAATCTCCTTCCTATTCCCGCTCTTGACGGCGGCAGAATTTTATTTATTATCTTTGAAATGATATTTAAAAAGCCCGTTCCCGCTAAATGGGAGGGCATTATCCACGGCGTCGGCTTCGCTCTGCTTATAGGGCTTATGCTTATTATTACCGCAAAAGATATCTGGACACTTATTTTTTAAAGGATGAAAAAACTATGTTCACCCACGATAAAACTAAGAAAATAAAAATAGGAAACACATTTCTCGGCGGCGGCTGTCCCATTCTTATTCAGTCAATGCTCAGCGTTCCTTCACACAATATTGAGGGGAATGTTCAGCAGGCTGTAGCACTGCAGAACGCCGGCTGTGAGATAGTGCGTGTATCGGTGCCCGATAAGGCAAGCATTGCGCTTATCCCGGCAATAAAGGAGAAAGTATCCATACCCGTTGTTGCCGATATCCATTTTGATTACCGTTTAGCCCTTGAAAGCGTTGCGGCAGGAGTGGATAAGGTGCGCATAAACCCCGGCAACATCGGCGGTGACGATAATGTACGCGCTGTTGCAAAATGCTGTAAGTCGGCTGGCGTGCCCATAAGAATCGGAGTGAACTCAGGCTCCCTTGAAAAGGATATACTTGCAAAATACGGCGCTCCAACGCCTAACGCTATGGTTGAAAGCGCAAAATATCATATATCTCTACTTAATAAATTTGATTTTGACGATATTGTAATTTCGCTTAAATCCTCCAACCCTGCTTGTATGTTCGGTGCCTATACCCTTATGGCGAAACAGTGTGACTATCCGTTGCATTTAGGCGTTACCGAGGCAGGCTTTGGTGATGAAGCAATAATAAAATCCAGTGCTGCTATGGGTGGATTACTGCTGAGCGGCATAGGGGATACCTTGCGTATCTCCCTTACAGATGACCCCGTCAAGGAGGTCGAGGCGGCAAAAAATCTGCTCAGTGCTATAGGCATTAGAAAGAGCGGCATTACCTTTATTTCCTGCCCCACCTGCGGCAGAACAAAAATTGATTTAATAACCCTTGCAAACAAGGCAAAAGAACGTTTTAAAAACATAAAAACCCCCATCACAGTTGCTATTATGGGTTGTGTTGTTAACGGCCCTGGTGAAGCAAGTCAGGCGGATATCGGCATTGCAGGAGGTGACGGCTGCGGAATTCTCTTTAAAAAGGGAGAAATAATCCGTAAGGTTGAGGAAGGGCATATGCTTGATGCCCTTGCACAAGAAATTGAAAAAATAACGGAGTTAAAATAAATGAAATCAAGCTTTTATGATATGTTCGGGGAGTTCATTCCCGACATACATTTATCCGAGCTTAAATCGGTGCCCCTTAACCGGTGTGAGCTTGACTCGCAAAAGCGCAGTCTTACCCTCGAAGCGCTTTTTAATAAATACATAACCTTTGACACGGTAAGCGAGGTTGAGTGCGCTCTTAAAAACGGCTTGAACCTTGAAGAATGTGTTTTTGTGCCTAAATTTGACGTGTCTTCCTTCGGCGTTGCCGCCTGTGAGGATGCAGTTTTACTCATACGCCGTAAAATTCCTCAGCTCAATGGCTATTTTAACAATGCAGTTTACAACCTTGAGGGTAATAGGCTTATTATAGAGCTGAAATACGGCGGCTTTACTACTATAAGTGAAGTAAAATTTGAAAATCTTTTAAAAAAGCATATTAAGAAATATTTTGGAATAGATATTATCGTTGCCTTTACAGGAATTTTAAATGAGGATGAGGCTGTGCCGCCCCAGCCTATAATGGCGCAACCCGTTAAACCCGTTGTGCCTGAAAAGAAAAATGCGCCCGCAACGGCTCGTCTTGCTCAAAAACCGCAAATAAAATACGACTACAAGCCAAAGGACGGGCTGCCCGTATACCTTGAGAGCGCACAACTTTTCTTTGGCAGAAAAATTGATACCGCTGTTAAACCTCTCTCAAGCGTTGTTGCCCCTGTTGGTGAGGATGAAAGCGTTTATGTTTGCGCCTGGGGTGAGGTATTCGGCACCG